>CAZYPJ010000015.1:0-30116 GCA_964649365.1 uncultured Anaerolineales bacterium
TGTCAGCGATCAGCTTGCAGTAGCCTACAAGCTGATCGCTGACCGCTGAAAGCTGACTGCTTCCTCTATATCCCCGCGAACGCCGCCGCGCGCGACCAGGTCTCGCGCTCAGCGCCCTCGTCGGTGTAGCGCGGGCCGCGCGGGGCGCTCACGCCGGGCAGCGCGATCTCGCGCGGCGCCTCGGCCCCCGCCAGCCCCCAGAGCTGCCGCGCCGCCCCCCACCCTAGCCCATAGCGCGGCCCCCACGCGCCGAGGTAGCTCGTCAGCCACCCCGCATCATCCAACGCGACGCGCCCACGCCAGTCGTCAGGCCCGATCACCACGCCATCGCCGGTGGCGTAATCCACCAGGTTGTACAGCGCCATGATCGGGTAGGGCTTGCGCTCGGGGTAGCTGGCGTGCGACCCGCTGGCCACATAGACGCGCGGGTGCGTCCCCTCCTTTTGCACGTCGGCGTGATCCCACGGTTTGGTGAGGCGCGAATGATGCCCCAGGTAGCAGATATAGGCCGGCGGCTCGGCCACGCCGTTCGCGCCGTCGCGCCGGAAAAAGAGGTGCAGGCCCTCCCAATCGCCCTCGTGGTCGTTGAACCCGCCCACCGAGGCGGCCCAATCGTTGTAGGCGTAGAAAAACCAGTATTGCAGGTTGAGATAATCGCCCTGGGGAACCAGGCGATAATAATAGGTGTAGCGCGGAGCGCCTGACTGGCTCGCGGCGTAGCGTTCTGCGGCGGAATCGCGCACGGAGGCGGGCAGCTTGAAGCGCGGCAACTCGCCCGATTTCGCCGCGCTGAACAGGTCGGACTTCTGCAGCAGACTGTTCCACCAGAACAGTCTAGTCGCCGAGGCCGTCTTGGGACTGAACCACTGGTAGGCGGCGCGGGCCAGATCGTCGCTCCACCCCGAGACGGGGTTCTGCGCCCAAGCCACCACTAGTTTGAGCGTATCCAGCCCCCAATCGCGGGCCACCTCCAGGCCGGAAAGCGGACCGCGCTCCACCGTGCGCAGGAACGTCTCGGCCCCAGCGTGGGCCAGGGCGTCGGGCGTCACCCGCCCCGCTGGCGTAATGGGCTGCCGTTCGCCGGCGCGGTGCAACGCGGCGTAGGTCAGCAGATCGTTGGCGTCCATCGGGAAAAAGCGCTCGCCCTGCGCGAAATGCAGGATCGGCGCATAAGTGCGGTGCAAGGTATCGAGCGACATCGTTCACCTCCTGAGAAATCTCACCACGGAGACACGGAGCGCACCGAATTGGAGATATTTAACCACAAAGACGCCGCGCCACCAAGCGACCTGAGCGGACACCTTGTTCATCTTGTCAATCTTGTCCATTCAGCGCATAATGCCCACCATCACGAACGGATGGACGCCCCTTGAAGACCTGGCACCGCCTGTTGCTGGCAACCCTGGCGCTGATTCTCGCGGCCCTGTACGTGTGCGGCGCCGCCGACCACTTGCGCTTCAAGAACACGCGCATCGAATCGCACAATCAGAGCGCCTATGTGCGCTACGCCCGCCGCCTGGCCGAAAGCGGCTGGAGCTATCACGGCGACGGCAACCGCATGCCGCTCTACCCCGCCATCCAGGCTCTGGCCTACCGCGAGGATATGCCCGATGAAACGCTCTTTGAGCGCGGCAAGTGGGTCAACCTGGCGCTGTCGCTGGCGCTGTTGGCGGGACTGGCGATCTGGCTCTGGCGGCGCTTCCCCGGCTGGCACGCCGTCAACCTGACGTTGGTGCTGGCGTTTACCGTGTTCGCCGTCAAGGCGTCTTACTTTCAGCCCGAGCTGCTTTTTTACACCATGAATCTGGGCTGCTTTGTGTTGATGTGGAAATTGCTCCAGCGCCCGCGCTGGCCGCGCGCGCTGGCTACCGGCGCGCTGTTGGCGCTCACCTACCTCACCAAGGCCTCGGTGACGCCCGCCCTGGCGCTGTGGGTCGCAGCGATGGTGGCCCAGGCAACGGCGCGCTGGTATCGTGCGCGCCGCGCCCCCCGCGAAGCCGAGACGCCCTCATCCGCAACGGCGGGAGCGCCGCCATCCCTGGCGGCCAGCCTATTGAGCGCGGCGCTGGTCGTTGCGACCTTCTTGGCCGTCCTCTCGCCCTACCTCATCGCCAACAAGCGCATTTATGGTCATTATTTCTACAACGTCAATTCCACCTTTTATATGTGGTACGACACCTGGGAAGAGGCCAAGGCCGGCACCGGCGCCCACGGCGACCGCGAAGGTTGGCCGCAAATGCCCGCCGACCAGATCCCTTCATTGCAGAAATACGTCCGCGAGCACACCCCGGCGCAAATGGCAGGGCGGGTGTGGAAGGGGCTGGTCACCTTGGAGGAATACACGCGCCACTCGTTGGGCTATTACAAGTATGCCTGGATCTATCTGGGCCTGGCGGCGATGGGCGCGATCCTGGCGCGCAAACGGCTAGGCGGCTTGATCCGCGCCCACGCCGGGCAGATTGCCTACGCCGCGATGTACTTTCCGGCTCACGCCATCCTCTACGCCTGGTACGAACCCATCGGTCACGGCGACCGCTTTATCCTGGCTCAATTCTTGCCCTGGGTATTCGTCCTCTCGGCGGCGCTGTGGGCGACGGTGCGCGAGCGGCGCGTCACACTGTGGGGCGTGAACCTCAGCCTGATTGACGCCGCTAACATCCTGCTGCTGCCGCTAGTGGCTTACGACATCTATCTCACCCTGGCCGTGCGCATTTATACCCGTTCGGGGGGAAATTAGCGGGAACATGGGCAGGATCCACACTGGGATTGACCAGCGGGCGTGAAGAGATTTTGGCCATTGCGGCGCGCTACGGCGCGCATCACATGCGCGTATCCGGCTCGGTAGCGCGCCATGAAGCGGATGAGGAGAGCGATGTGATTTTTTGGTCGCGCTCGACCCGGAGCGCACGGCGTTCGATATAGGTGAATTGGCCTATGACCGGATGGCTCTGCTCGGTTGCGAGATAGACATCGCCGCCAACGACGGCCTGAGCGGGCGCTTTAGGAAGCGCGCGCTGCGCGACGCCGTGACGCTGGAGGGAATCGCAGCGTGAACGACGACGCCGACCCCATCGCGCAGTCGAATCTGGAGCGTGGCGGAGACCGAGCTAACACCCCTGGCCGAACAGTTGCGGCACAGCCTCTTCGACCTGGATCATCATCTCACAAAGTAGAACTCTCCTCCTCATCTACCGCCGCTTGCATCCCCTGCGCCTTTGTGGTTCAATATCCACGTTGTCCCACATCCATCCGCGTGCTTTCCCGGAGGATATTATGTCTAGCGACCTCAGAATCACCGATGTGCAAGCCACTATCGTCGAGGGCAATTTCACCTGGCCGCTGGTGCGCATCACCACCAACGCCGGATTGATCGGCTATGGCGAATGCTTCACCGACCGCCGCGCCGAGCGCATCAAGTACGCCGTGCTCGAACGTCGCAGCGCTCTCGTCGGCCACGACCCCACCCAAGTGTTGCCGCTGGTGGGCCGCCTGGGCCTCAGCCCGTTCGATGTCATGGGCGCCAAGGCCATCAGCGGCATCGAGATGGCCCTGTGGGATCTGGCGGGCAAAGCCGTAGGCGCACCCATCTATCAGCTCTTGGGCGGCAAGCAGCGCGATGTGATCCCGCTCTATTGTGATTGCCACGCCGGGACGCCCATTTGCTCTCGCGCCGATTACGGCTACGATCATCCCGAAAACTATACCCCTGAAGCCTTTGCCGCCAACGCCCGTTGGATCAAAGCATTGGGGTTCCAAACATTAAAATTCGACCTGTACGGCGCGCCCGCCGAGCTGGTGCCGCCCCACGGCGCGATGTATTCCACCGCCCACGTGGATTATTGTACCCACGTGGTGGCCGCGCTGCGTGAGGAAATCGGCTGGGAACGCGACCTGGCGATTGATTACGGCGGCAAGAACACCGCCGACGCCATCCGCTTGCTGACACAGGCCGAGCCGTATCGCCTGGCCTGGGCCGAGGACATCATGCCCTACAACGGCCACAACGCCGAGGCGATGGTCGAAGTGACCCGCGCCGTCAAGACGCCCACCCTCACCGGCGAGTTCCTGGCCCCGGCGATGGCCTTCCGCGACCTGATCGCCAAACAGGCGGCGCGCATCGTGGCGCCCGATCTTGCGGTAGTGGGCGGCGTCGCCGAAATGCTCAAAGTGGCGCACATGGCCGAGCTGCAACACATCCTCTGTGCGCCCCACAACGTGTGCAGCCCCATCGGCACGGCGGCCTCGTTGCACGCCTGCGCCGTGATGACCAATCTGGTGGGGCTGGAATACCACGCTGTAGGCGTGCCATGGTGGCAGGATGTGATCCTCCACGAGGGCGACCTGATTGACGACCACGGCTGTATGCGCGTGCCCGACGCCCCTGGCCTGGGCGTCGAGCCGAACGAGGAGGTCATCCGCGCCCACCTTATGCCGGGCGAAGCCTACTTTGAATAGAGATAATCGCAGAGGCGCGGAGAGTGCAGAGGTTTGGACACGGATGAACGCGGATGAGCGCGGATATTCTGGGAAATAGGGCGTCCGCGTTTCCGCGTCTATCCGCGATCAAGTTTCCGCGCCCTCTGCGCCTTTGCGGTTGCCTGCAATGCCGCCGATGACAAACGACGAAATTTGCGGTATAATAATGGCGTTCACCCTATCGTCGGCGCGCAAGGTTGCCCGGGCGCCGACCTGCCATTGGGGGCAACGATCCCGAACCATCGAGGAGGAACACATTATGTCCAAGAGCAAAGATCGGGGCGGCGAGAAAAAGAAGAAGAAGCTGCCCAAGGACAAGACCAAGCTTCCTACCGTCTGAGTCTGCCGTCGGCAGCACACGGGGCGCTGATCCAACACCATCGGCGCCCCGTGCTTTTGCCAGGCGCGGCAGGATCGCATAGCGCCAAGATCGGGCGACCACACAGGGTCGCCCCTACCTCATACGATTCGACATGATCGGGCGGGCGGCCACACAGGGCCCCTACTCCCGCGCAATCCGGTAGGGGCGGCCCTACGTGGCCGCCCTCGTTGCGCGGCCGCCCGCACCGATACGTTCTATCACTCGATACCTTTATATCTACGAAAGGAGCATATATCATTAAACTAAAGCACGCGATCATGTTCGGCCTGCTGGGCGAGCAGCGCGACCGGTTCACCACCTATCGCGGGCCGCACTCGCTGGCCGAGCGGTTGGAGATGGTGCGCGGCATCGCGGGCGTGGACGGCAGCGAGGTCGGCTTCCCCGGCGAGTTCCGCGATATGGCCGCCGGTCTGGCCGCCATCAAGGCCAGCGGCTTTGCCGTGTCGGCCATCAATCAGAATACCAAAGCCGACCCGAAATGGCGCGAGGGGTCTTTCACCTCCACTAACCCGGCCATCCGCAAAGAGGCCGTGGCCGAGATGAAGACCGCCATGGACATCGCCGCCGCGCTAGGTTGTTACATGGTGCACTGCTGCCCGCTGATTGACGGCCACAACTATAATTTTCAGGCCGATTACCTGAAAATGTGGGATTGGCTGGTAGAGGGCTTGACCGAGGCGGCCCGCTATCGCAAGGATGTGCGCCTCACGCTCGAGTTCAAGCCCTACGAGGCGCGCAATTTCTGCATCGTGTCCGACACGGGCACCACGCTCTTGCTCAGCTCGCTCATCGGCCCCAACGTCGGCTTGACGTGGGACATCGGCCACGCGCTGATCGCCGGCGAGGCCCCAGCGCAATCCATCGCGATGGCGGGCAAATTCGGGCGGCTGTTCTACCTGCACTTTAACGACAACATGCGCGACTGGGATTGGGACATGCTTCCCGGCTCGGTCAACGTGTGGGATTTGGTCGAGTGTTTCTATTACCTCGACAAGCTCGGTTGGGAGGGTTGGGCCTCTTACGACGTGCTCGCTCGCTCCGGCGACGACGCCGTGCTGGGCCAGGCAGCGACGCTGAAGATCGTCCAACTGGCGCAGCAATTCCTGGCCAAGCTCGGCGTGGCCAAGCTCGACGAGTTGGTCGCCGCCGGCCACCCCCACGACGCCATCCCGTATCTGTGGGAGACGATGGTCCGATGATTACACGCACGCAACGAGAGCGGGCCATCACCCATTGCTGGGAGTTGTGCCAGAAAACAGGCGTCGCCCTGCGCGATGACGAGATCCACCAGATCGAGGCCGCCGATTTCGGCCTGAGCGAGTTCGAGACCACCGGGCTGACCATTCTCACATTAAAGATCACGCCATCGGTGGGGATCAAGCTGATCGCGCTGTACCCCTGGCAAGCCTGCCCCGAGCATCTGCATCCGCCCCAGGACGATTACCCCGGCAAGGAAGAGACCTTTCGCGGGCTATGGGGCCAGGCGTGGCTCTACGTGCCGGGCGAGCCGACGCCCGCGCCCCACGCGCGGCTGCCCGAACATCGCGCCCAGTATTACACCTCGTGGCGCGAGATTGACCTGGCCCCGGGCGCGATGCACACCTCGGCGCCCAATGAGTGGCACTGGTTCCAGGGCGGCCCCGAGGGCGCAGTGATCCTGAGTATATCCACTCGCCCGACGGATTATCAGGATCGCTTCCGCGACCCGGCGGTGCAGCGCAAGACGGTGGTGGTGGAGAAATAGAGTATTATGTTACCCTTTTCTCGATGCCCCATCTGCGGCGGCGACATGATCGAAAAAGATGTAGAAAAACTCTTGCGCGGGGGGCGCATACGGCAGTAGTCACGGTGCGCACTGAGGTGTGCCTGCGCTGCGGCGAGCGCCTGTATTCCCAAGAGACAGTGCGGCTCTTTGAGCGCATCCGCGCCAAGCTGGAGCGCGGCGACGTGGCCGATCTCACGCCGTTGGGGCGCTCCTATCAAGTAATCATACCCTTACCCTGGTAGGTATCATGCCATCTATTCGTCTCATCCACTGGAACGCCGACGAAGCCCGCGAACGCGCCGAGCGCCTCGCGGCGCTGGGCTATGACGTGCGCGCCGAGCTGCTCGCCGGGCCGATGCTGACGCGCGAGATCGAAGCATCCCCGCCCGACGCCGTGGTCATTGACCTTTCGCGCCTGCCCTCGCAAGGGCGCGAGGTGGCCGTCCACTTGCGCATGAAAGCCGCCACGCGCCGTATTCCGCTGGTGTTCGTCGGCGGCGACCCCGCCAAGGTCGAGCCGATCCGCGCGCTGTTGCCCGACGCTGTGTACACCTCTTGGGATTTGCTTGGCCCCGCCCTGGCCGAGGCCATCGCCCACCCGCCCGCTGCGCCCACCGCGCCCGATTCGGTCTTTGCGCCCTACGCCAACACGCCGCTGGTCAAAAAACTGGGGATCAAACCCGGCATGACGGTGGGACTGCTAGGCGCGCCCGAGGGGTTCGCCGCCACGCTGGGCGAGCTGCCCGCTGGCGCCTCGCTGCGGCCCGACGCGGTGGAAGGGTGCGGCGTCGCGCTCTGGTTCGCGCGGCGGCTGGATGAGGTGGCGCCGGGGATGGCCGCCCTCGCCGGGCGGATCGGCCCCGCCACGCTGTGGGCCATCTGGCCCAAGAAGGGATCGGCGCTGGCCAGCGACATCACCCAGCAGGCCGTCCGCGAGGCGGGGCTGGCCGTGGGGCTGGTGGATTTCAAGATCTGCGCCGTGGATGCGGTGTGGACGGGATTGGCGTTCAAGAAGAGAAAGTAGCTCATGCCCGACCTCGCCCGCGCCCACGAGCTATTCGACGCTTACCTCAGCAGCCGCTTTGGCATGAGCCGCGACGGCGACCTAGACGAGTATCTATCCCACAACGTCAGCCGCGAGCAAGAGCTGGTCTGACGCTGCCTTGTGGCCGCCTGGAGATGGGTTTATAATGAAGATGTGCAGGGATACCATAAGGAGGTTGCTATGGATGATGAACTGCATCATGATGACGAACTGCGCCGCATTATGAACTGGGCCAGCCACGGCACACTGCGCCAATTCCAAGCCGAGGTCGGGGGGAAGCTCGCCGCGTTGGGCTATGAGGCCGAACTGCAGGGCGATACGCTCACTTGGTACAAGGTGCGCAGAGAGGGCGGGGTGTTGGGCGTCGGCAAGCGCAAGGTGCGCGAGGCGGTGCTGGCCATCGCCCGCCAGGGCGCCGAGGCCCACGCCGTGGGCGCGCCCGACGCCGAATTCGTGCACCAGCTCGCGGGAATGCTGAAACAACACTAACGATAGGGCTTTCATGAATCCATTGCGGCAGTTATCGCAGCGCTACCCCAATGTGGCGCTGAATGCGTACTGGCTGGGCGTCTCGTTCATGTGGAACAGCCTGCACCCCATCGTGCTGCCGGTGCTGCTGTTGGCGTTCATCCCCGAAGGGGCCAAGAACACCGCCTACGGCTTACTCACCTTTGTGGGGCTGATGGTGGCGTTGGTGACGCAGCCGATCAGCGGGACGCTCAGCGACCGCACACGCTCTCGTTGGGGGCGGCGGCGCCCCTGGATCGTGCTGGGCGTGGCGCTCGACCTGGGCTGCCTGGCGCTGTTGGCGTTTGCGCGCAACTACTGGACCGTAGCGGCGGGCTATCTGCTGCTGCAATTTAGCTCCAACCTGGCCCACGGCCCGGCGCAAGGATTGCTCCCCGACCTGACGCCCGCCAACCGACGCGGCGCCGCCGCTGGCGTCAAGAACTTGTTCGACATGGCGGGGATCATCCTCGCTTCGCGAGTGGCGGGGCGGCTGATGGGCCGCCTCGACCCACGCTCGCCGGCGGCCATCGGCGTCATTGCCGCCGTGTTGGTAGCCGCCACGCTCGTCACTGTGCTGGGCGTGCGCGAGGCGCCCGTTCCGGGGCGCAACGCTTTCAAGTTGCGCGCCGGGTCGCTGGTTCGGCGGCTGCGCGATGTGTTCCGCGTGGATGTGCGCGCCCACCGCGACTATATCCGGCTGCTGGCGGTGCGCTATTGCCTGCTGTTGGGCACCTATGCGGTGCAATCGTTCGCGCTCTACTACTTCCGCGACGCCCTCGGGGTCGCATCGCCCGCCCGCGTGATGGGCAACATGATGACGGCCATCGGCCTGGCCATCACTGTGGCGGTCTATCCGGCGGGGGTGCTTTCGGAACGCTGGGGTCGCAAACGGCTGACCATCGTAGCCTGCGGGTTGGTGGGGCTGGGCATGGCGCTACTGGTGGTAATGCCCAACATGGCCGCGTTGTGGGCGCGGGGGGCCGTCATTGGCCTGGGGATGGGCGTCTTTGCCAGCGTTAACTGGGCCTGGGCCACCGATCTGGCCCCTGCCGCCGAGGCGGGCAAGTATCTGGGCCTGTCGAACCTCGCCACGGCAGGGGCGGCAGCCTCGTCGCGGTTGCTGGGGCCGGTGATTGATCTGATCAACGCCCATGCCGCCAACGTGGGTTATTCGGCGGTGTTCGTCCTCGCCGCGCTGAGCGCCCTGCTGGCGCTCGCCCTCACTTTGGGGATCCACGACCCCACCGCGCCCGTGGGCCAGCGCCGCCCGCGCCTGGCCGCGCCCGTCATCGAGGCGTAAGGCGCACAGAAGATCTCAACCAAGACGCCAAGTTGTAAGGACGCGAACCGACAGGGACGGCCTTCGTCATAGCTCAATTCACATGCCCGCGCCTGCCTCTCTACCTCAGCTTGTAATTGCCTTTCCTGGGAGCCTTATCATCTTGGAGCTTGGCAATTGCCGCGAGCGGCGGCGCATGATATAATCTCAAATTGTATCCATTGCGCAGAGGATTCTTGCCGCCATGTATCTGCAACCCCGCCGCTCGCGCCGCAAACGCCCGTTTTGGCCCTGGCTGCTCTCCTTCGCTGTGGCCCTGGGCGTGGCCTCGTACCTTTATTCGTTGGAACCCGATATCCTGGCGCCGGTGCGCGTGCCGCAGCCAACGCCCACGCCCACCGAGATCAGCGCTGCCGAATATGTGGCCCTGGGCGACGCCCACTATGCCCAGGGGCGCGCCAACGACGCCATCGCCGCCTACAGCCGCGCTACCGAGCTAGACCCCACCCTCTCCCGCGCCTACGCGCGTTGGGCGCGCATCCTGGCGTTGCGCCACCAAACCACCGAGGCCATCCAACTGGCGCGCCGCGCCGTGGAAAACGACGCCGAATCCGCCGAGGCGCAGGCCATGTTGTGCCTGGCGCTGGATTGGGATGGCCAGACCGCCGAAGCAATGACTGTCGGCCTCAAAGCCACCCGCATTGACCCCAATTACGCCCTGGGCTACGCCTACCTAGCGGAGGCCTATGGCGACTATGGGCGTGTGGCCGACGCCGACGCCATGGCCGACAAGGCGCTGGAGCTGGACGGCAGCGACCCCTTTGTGATCCGCGTGCGGGGGTATATCAACGAACTGCTAGGGCGCTATAATGACGCCATCGTCGAATATCAGACGGCGGTGGGCTTGAACCCCAACCTGGCGTTCATCTATCACGATATGGGGCGCAACTATCGCGCGTTGGGGCAAATGGACGAGGCCGCGCTGCAATTCGAGCGCGCCACCCAGGCCGACCCGGGCGACCCCAACGGCTATGACCAGTTAGGCTGGACCTACTTTACCCAGGGGTTGTACGAGACAGCCGAGACGCAATTGCTCAAAGCGGTGGAGGTGGACCCCACCTTCGCCGTGGGCCATGGCCACCTGGGGATGGTCTATTACGTGCTCAAAGATTACGAACAGGCCATCACGCGCTTTGAAAAGGCCATCGAGCTGGGATCGCGCCAGGAAGAGTTTCTCTACGAGTTGGGCTTTTGCTACGCCTACCTCGACCAGTGCGACAAAGCCATCCCTTGGTTCGAGCAGGCGGTGGCGATCAACCCCGGCTCGTTGGCCGCGCAGGGGTTGAAGGATTGTCAAAAGCAATAGGATGATCGCTCGATAGGAGCGTTGACCGCTCGAAGGAGGTCGCTATGGTGACTCACACCTTTCCGCTGATTCGCGTCGCCGGCTCGGCCTACGAAATGGGCCGCCAACACGGTGAGCAGGCGGCGGCGCTGATCGAGCGCTATCTGCTGCTAATCGAACGGATCACGGCCAAACCGCGCGACGCCTTGTGCGCCAACGCGCTGCGCTTTCAGCCGTTGATGGCCGCGCTCAGTCCACGCTTTTTGGAAGAAGTGAATGGTTTGGCCGACGGCGCGGGCATCTCGCTCGAAGAGGCGTTGCTGTGCCAGGTGCGCGGCGAGGCGGCGGGCGCGTGGGCTGAGGGTTGCACCGCCTTTGCTTTGCGCGGCGCGGCCACCGCCGACGGGCGCGCCCTGGTGGGCCAGAACCAGGACATGCCGCCCGAGTTCGCCGATGTCTCGATCCTGCTCTCGCTCGCGCCCAACGATGGCCGCCCGCCCGCGCTGATCTATACCTTTGCAGGGCAACTGGGTTATTTCGGCATGAACGGCTATGGCGTGTGCAATTTCGCCAACTCGCTGTACGATTTCACCTGGCGGCCCGGTCTGGCGCACTATCCGCTCAAGCGCGCCTGCCTGGAACAGCGCACCGTGCGCGAGTGCATCCAACTCTATCAGGCCCACGCCGTGTGTTCGGCGGCCAACACCGTCCTGGGCGATGGCGAGGGCGGCCTCGCCGACATCGAAGCGCGCCCCGAAGGGATCGCGCTCTACCCCGGCGACCACCCCGACGCCATTATCCACACCAACCATTACCATTCCGCCGCTTTCCAACACTATGAGACGGGGTCGCTGCCCGATTCCTTCGCCCGCCACGCCCGCATGACGGCGCTGGTGCGCGAGCGTTGGGGCGCTATCACGGTGGACGCGCTCAAGACCATGCTGGCCGACCACGAGGGCGATCCGGCGGGTATCTGCCGCCACGGCGCAGGCGGGATGCACAGCACCTCGGGCCACATCGCCGAGCCGCAAAAGGGGTTGCTGCACATCCGCCGGGGGCACGGCTGCCTCGGCTCGTGGGAAACGTATGAAGTGCCGCGCTCGTACTGATAGTAGATAAAGGTGACAGCGAACAGAAAGGGGCCGCGATGCACTGGGCTGAAATCCGCGAAGCCTACCCGGATCAATGGCTGATCGTCGAGGCGCTAGAGGCGCACACAACCGCCGACAGTCGGCGCGAGTTGGATCGTCTCACCGTGGTTGACCGTTGCGCCACGGGCGGCGAGGCGCTGCAACGTTATCGCCAACTACATCAGCAATTCCCTCAGCGCGAGTTTTACTTTGTGCACACCAGCCGCGAGACGTTGGATATTCGCGAGCAACGTTGGGTGGGTATTCGGAGGGGGAATGCACCTTATTCTGAAAGATAACCTCCCCTTTGTCACCATTACCGTTGCTTTTGGTGAGCGCCAAATCGCGATTTCGAGTGTTCTGATAGACACAGGTTCCGCCGCCACAATCCTATCTGCGGATAGTGTTGCTAGGTTAGGAGTCGAGCCTGCGCCTGATGACATACTCCATACCATCAGAGGTGTGGGGGGCTATGAGACGGTCTTTACACGCCGAGCCACGGCAATCCAGATTGGGAACTACGAGCTGCTTAATTGTGATGTGCAAATCGGCGGGATGGATTATGGTTTCGAGATAAACGGCATTCTAGGTATGGATATCCTGATGCGCGCCGGGGCTTTGCTCGACCTGAAGAACCAGGAAATCGCATTCCCCAGCCCTTCAGATTGATGATATTTGCGGGGCTGCACCTGCGATTCACTGCCCCCGCAGATTCACATACTCAAAGCAGCCGCCCCGGGCCTTGAATTCCTGATCTGCGCCAGCGAGAGCCATATCCGCTCCCTTGATCCGCAACGCGCGAATTTTGACGCGCTGCCCTTTTTGCAGATAAAACTCGTACCAACCTTCGCCGTTTGAGACGGCAGACTTGTCATAGGCCCAGTCATCTATGCTGATGAACACCTCGGCCCCCACCACCACGCGCCCCTGACGGTCAAACACCTGCCCCTTGACTGTGCCCGTATTCGAGGCGTGCTTGGTGCAGCCCATATACTCGACGCGATAACCACCCGCTGAAGCGGCGTTCCCTGTGGCTGTGGGAGTAACCGTCTCGGCGGGGGTGGGGCTGGCCCCGGCGGTGGGCGTCAGCGCCGCCAACGTGGCCTGTTGAACGGCGCCGGCCGGCGTCACCGTGGGGAAGCGCGGCGTGGCCGTGATGAGCAACGGCGCCGTGGGCTGGGCCGCCGCGACGGGTATGCTCGTCCAGGTGGGGGCGGGCGTCGCCTGGCCCGCGCTGGCCGCTGTCGGCTCGCCCAACAGCGTCGCCAGCGCCCCCCGGCGCGCCAGCAGAAACATCCCGCCGAACACCACCGCGCCCACGATGATCAACGTCACCAGCGCAATAGCCAACACCGTCCGTCCGCCGTTTTGCTCTGATCCCTGATAATAATCCATGATGCATGTCCTCCCGAACGCGTCGCCAAAAACCACATCCATATAACGCAGCGCGCTGTGTGGCGGTTCCCGCTCATACGCCCAGAACACCTCCAAAATGGCGAATGTAGGCGCGACGGAATCGTGCGACGCGCGTATAATAGTAGAGTATCACGCGCGGTAGCGGAGGGTTACGCCATGAGCGATTTGATCGGGGCGTTCAAGCAACGAGCCGAGGATTTGATCAGTGTCGTCAACAGCAAGGGCGGCATCAAGGCCACCATTGATAGCTTGCGCAAGCAGATGGCCGAAAGCGACCGGCGGCGCGCCATCAACAAGGTGCGCGAGGAGCTGCGTCGCCTCGATGCGCAGATCACCGAACTCATCACAGCGGTGGGGGTGCAAGCGGTAGGTCTGCAAGAATCGGGCCATCTCAACGCGCCCGAATTGCAACCGCTTTGCCAGCATGTGATCGAACTCAAGGCGGTGGTCACTCAGCAGCGCGCCGAGCTGGCCAAGCTCGAAGCCGCCGAGGCCGCCAGCCGTGTGGCGGCCCCAGAGCCAGTGTGCAGCAAATGCGGCCAGGTTATGCCTGAAAAGGCTACCTTTTGCCCCTATTGCGGCCAACCCGCCGCCCAGCCCGCCGTCGAGATCAAGCGCTATTGCCCCAGTTGCGGCTCCGATTTGCGCCCCGGCGCCAAGTTCTGCGCCAAATGCGGCCAGCCGATCTAGACCACAGAGGGACAGAGATACAGAGGAACAGAGATGATAAAAAACATCTCTGTTCCTCTGTATCTCTGTTCCTCTGTGGTTTTGATCTTGGCTATGCTTCCATCGGTTGGCGGTTGATCACGTCCAGGTCGGGCAGGGGGCGGCCAGCGCGCAGGCTGGCGATCATGTTCTGGGTAACGATGAATAGCGGCTCGGGCAGATCGTCGAGGCTGTACCAAGCCCAACCCTCGCAGCGGTCGGGTTCGCAATTCTGCGGCTCGCCCTCTGGCGCCTGGCAAACGACATCCACATCCACGTAATGCTTGCTCTCGCCCCAGATATAAGTGCCCACCGAAAGCAGGCGGATGTCCTCGATCCGCAGGCCGCATTCTTCCCACACCTCGCGGCGGGCGGTCTCAGCCAGGCTATCGCCTAATTCGATATGGCCGCCGGGGGCGGCGTAATAGCCCGCGCCGTGCGCGCCCTTGCGCCGGCCCAGGAGCACCCGGCCATCGCGCATCACCAGCACGCCCATGCCCACCAGCGGGCGCGGCTCGGAGCCATCGGCGTTTCGTTCCATCCTATGACCTCACGCTATTGTGTATCCCCGCGCCCACGAGGGGCGCGGCTACGGTGCAAACTCGTAGCGGCGGGCCTCGCGCCCGCCCTGGCCCTAATCACGGCGCCGCTACCCTAGCGCCACATCGAGGACCATCATCACCGCAAAGCCCAACATGGTGCCGGCGGTGGCCAGGTGCGAATTGCCCTCCGATTGCGCCTCGGGCACCAATTCTTCCACCACCACAAAGATCATGGCCCCAGCGGCAAAGGCCAGCGCGTAGGGCAGCAGCGTGCGCATCGAAAGCACCAACGCCGCGCCCAACACCCCCGCAATCGGCTCGACCATGCCCGAAAACTGGCCATACATGAACGCTTTGGTGCGGCTCAGCCCTTCGCGGCGCAGCGGCATGGCCACCGCCGTGCCCTCTGGAAAGTTCTGCAAGCCGATGCCGATGGCCAGCGCTATCGCGCCCGCCAGCGTGGCTCCTTCGATGCCCGAGGCCGCCGCGCCAAAGGCCACGCCCACAGCCAATCCTTCGGGGAAATTGTGCAGCGTCACGGCTAACACCAGTAGAATGCTACGCCGCCACGAGGTATGGATGCCCTCGGCCTCGCCGCCCGCCAGCGAGGGGTGCAGGTGCGGCAAAATGCGATCAATACCACGCAGCACGGCGCCACCCGCCAAAAAGCCCGCCACCGCCGGCGCCCACGACCCGCCCGACATCTCGATAGCCGGCGCCAGCAGGCTCCAAAAGCTGGCCGCCACCATCACGCCCGCCGCCATGCCCAGCATGGTATCGAGCAGCTTGCGGTTAATGGTCTTGGTGAAAAAGACGGGCACGGCCCCTAGCGCCGTCACCCCCCAGGTGAACAGCGTGGCCAAAAGCGCCTGCATCACCGGGTTCAACCCCGCCAAAAACGCCATATTTCTCCCTATCGCAAGTGGAATCACAATCACAGAGATACAGAGGCACAGAGAAACAGAGGATTTCGAGTTTACGGACCAGCCTCGGTAGGCTGATCTTGTTTCTTATCACCCTCTGTATCTCTGTTTCTCTGCGTCTCTGTGGTTTATAACTATAACCTATCGAGGATTTGCGCTTTTTTCGCGTCGTACTCGGCTTGCGTGATGAGACCGGCGTCGAGCAGCGACTTTAGTTTCTGCAGCGCCGCCATCGGGTCCGCTTCGCCGCCGCCTGCGGGGGCGGCGGGCTGTTGCTGCTGCGGGGCCGCTTGTTGCTGTGCGCCAAAGCTCTCGGCGATGATCTTGCCCGCCGCCAGACCTGTGCCCAAGCCCAGGCCCATCTGGGTCGTATCGGCGGCGCCGCCGCCCTTGGCCGCCGCGTCGCCGATGGCGCGCGCCGTCTTGAACTTCATGTAAGCATCCATGTTGCCAATGGCGCCCATCGAGGCGGCCTCGTCAATGGCCTTGCTGGTCTCTTCGGTGGGGCTGACCGACATCACATAGAGCTGCTTGAGCGCCAAGCCCAGCGCGGCAAAATCGTCGCGCAACTTGATGCGCGCCGCCGCCGAGATCTCCTCGAACATGGCGGGCAGTTCCAGGATGGATTTGACGTTCTCACCCAGCAGGTCCGTCAGGCGGCTAATAATCATGCTGCGCAAATAGTCAGTCACATCTTTGGTGGAATAATACCCGCGCACGCCCACCACCTGGCCGATGAACTGCTGCGGATCGGCCACAGCCATGTTGTACGTGCCGTGAGCGCGCACGCGCACCATGCGCAACATGCGGTCGGGCAGGGTGATGGGTTCCGATGTGCCCCAGCGCTGGTCAATCAAGTCGCGCAGGCTCACGAAATAGCACTCGGCGGTAAAGGGGGTGTTGCCGCTGAACACCTTTTTCACCAAGTTGACCAACAAGGGGATGTTGGCGGTGGTGATGGTGTGGCGGCCCGGCAAGAAGGTATCGAGCGCCTTGCCATCGCGGAAAAAGACCGCCGCCTGCCACTCGCGCACGATCAACTGGCTGCCGATGCGAAAGTCGCCCGCGCCCGTCTCGGGGATGCGGCGCACGATGTCGTTGGCCCCCATGTCGGGGCATTCGATAACGTCGAGGATTCTGGCCATGAGTAGCACTCCTTTTGAGTTTTCAGTGGTCTGTTATCAGTATTCAGAAAACAAGAGCTGGATTCTATAAACTGATGACTGACAACTGATGACTAGTCACTAAGACAAGATCACTTCGCGACGCTGGCTAAAGGTCTGGTTCAGATTGTCCAGCTCGGCAGCGAGCTGGCTGGTGATCGCGGCAGTGGCTGGCTCGCCAGAGACGCGCTCGGCCAACTGGTCGAGCAGGGCAGCGACAGAGCTGGCGCCATCGAGCATGGCCTGGTCGAAATCATAGAGCTTGTCGAGCGCGGCCTCATCCACTTTCACCGCGTCGAACAACCCGGCATAGCCGTAGCTGGCCGTCTTGATGCGGTCAATCAGCCGCTGCAACTTGCTCGACGAGCGGTCGAGCGCCGACACGGCGCCCAATTGCCCCCGCGTCGTGAGGGTGTATTGCAGTTCGTTCAGGCGGGCCAGTTGATCCTGATATTCTTGCGCCACGTGCAGGCGCAGGAGCTTGTCGGCCTCGCGGCGCTGCTCCTTTTGCTTGTAGCCGGCATAACCTGGAATGCGCGCTACCAGCTTTTCAAATTTGTTTTGCGACGATTGAATCTTTTCGGTCAGATCGCCCAACATGAGTATTTGCCCCTTTCCACGGCTGAAACCGTTGCGGAACCATCATCCATATTACGCGCCGCTGTGCGCCTGGTTGCGACAGTTTCATTGTAACGTAGTTACGCAAGTTTGTACAGCGCCAGCGCGGTTGACATTCCTCCCCCCCGACCCTATACTGCGTGCAAACCCTAGATGGTCAACCAGGTGCTCAACTCGCGCTATCTCTCTATCGGCCCGATGGTGGAGCAGTTCGAGCGCCAGGTGGCCGCCTACACCGGCTGCAAGCACGCCGCCGCGGTCTCTTCGGGCACAGCGGGGCTGCACCTGTGTATGCGCGCCATTAACCTGCAACCCGGCGAGCGCGTCATTACCAGCTCGTTCAGCTTTGTATCGTCGGCCAACTGTATCGTGTTTGAGCGCGGCCTGCCCGTGTTCGTGGATATCGACCCCAATACGCTCAACATGAGCGTCGAGAGCACCGCGCGCAAGCTGGAAGAGTTGCAGCGCGCCGGAACGCCCGCCAAGGCGTTGCTGCTGGTGGATATTTTCGGCCAACCGTGCGATATGGATCCGATGCTGGAACTGGCCCGCCGGTACAAGATCGAAGTGATCGAGGATGCCTGCGAGTCCATCGGCGCAGAGTACAAGGGCAAGCAAGCAGGCACGTTCGGGCGCGCGGCGGTGTTCGCTTTTTACCCCAACAAGCAGATGACCACCGGCGAGGGCGGCGTCATCATCACCGACGACGACGAGTGGGACGAGTTGTTCCGCTCGCTGCGCAACCAGGGCCGCGACAAAGCCGGCGCCTGGCTCGACCATGTGCGCCTGGGCTACAATTATCGCATGGATGAGCTTTCGGCGGCGCTGGGCGTGGCGCAGATGGAGCGGCTCGACGAGCTATTGGCCAAGCGCGACCGCGTGGCCGGCTGGTACGCCGAGCGATTGGCGCACATAGATGGGGTGCAGGCCCCCTGGGCCGTGGATTACACCACCCGGTTGAGTTGGTTCATCTATGTGGTGCGGCTCGATGAGCGATACAACCGCGACGAGATCATCGTCCGGCTGGGCGAGCGGGGCGTGCCCGCGCGGCCCTATTTCAAGCCGATCCACCTGCAACCCTACTACATGGAGACCTTTGGCTGCCAGCCGGGGACGTTGCCCATCACCGAGCGCATCTCGCGCACGACGATGGCGCTGCCCTTTTACGGCGGCCTGGAAGAGCGCCAGGTGGATTACGTCTGCGAGCAACTGGAGCAAGTGCTGGGAGATTAACCATCATGCGCTACGGCCTGGACGGGCGCTACATACAGGATCACTTTCCGGGGATCGGGCGCTATACCTATCACCTGGCGCTGGCGCTGGCCCGCGTTGCGCCCGAGGACGAGTTCATCCTGTTTCACGATCCTGCTGCGCGCAATACCCAATATGATCTCGGCGCGCTGGCCGCGATCCTCAACCTTTCCCTGGTTGAGGTCGCGGCCAGCCCTTTTCGCCTGCGGCAGCAGATCGCGTTGCCGCGCCTGGCGCGGGCGTTGCGGCTTGACCTCTATCACAGCCCGTATTATCTCATCCCTTATGTCATGCCCTGCCCCACCGTCGTCACCATCCACGACCTGATCCCCTACCTCTATCCCGATTCGCTGCCCAACCCGCGACTGAGCGGCGTATTTGCGGCGGCCATCCGGCTGGCGCTGCGCCGGGCGGCGTGGGTGCTGGTGGACGCCGCATCCACCCGCGACGATTTGGCCCGCGTGATGCGCGCCGACCCCGCTCGCGTGACGGCGGCCCCATTGGCGGCGGACGCATCCTTCCATCCCGCCTCGCCCGACGAGATCGCCGCCCTGCGCGCGCGATTGGGGCTGGGCGCGCCCTATCTGCTCTACCTGGGCATCAACAAACCTCACAAGAACCTGCCGCGCCTGGTCGAAGCGTGGGCCGCGTTACCCGCCGACCTGCGCGCCGGGCGGCAGTTGGTGTTGGCCGGGCGCGAGGACCCGCGCTACCCCCAGGCCCGCGAATTAGCGGCGCGGCTGGGGTTAGGCGGCGAGGTGCGGTTCCTGGGCGCGGTTGCGGGCGACGATATGCCCGCGCTCTACAGCGGGGCGTTGGGGTTCGTGTTTCCTTCAGTCTATGAAGGATTCGGCCTGCCGGTGTTGGAGGCGATGGCCTGCGGCGCGCCGACAGCCTGCGCCAACACCTCATCGCTGGCCGAGATCGTGGGCGACGCCAGCAGCGCTGACGCCCCGGCGCTGTTGTTCGACCCGCACGACGTGGCGAGCCTCCGCGATGCGTTGGCGCGATTGCTGGCCGACGACGCCTTACGCCAGCGTCTCTCAGCGGCGGGGCAGGCGCGGGCGCGCGCCTTCACATGGGAGCGCGCTGCAGAGGAGACGATAGGGGTCTATCGGCGGGTAGCGCATGTATAGACGACAGGCCCGATAAAGCCTGATTGGAAACCGGCGACTGAACGGCCATTTCACTCATTCGACGCAGCTACCAGGGGGATTCGTTGTATTACGCCTATCTGGATGAATCTGGCAATACAGCGCCGTTTCAGCCTACGGAACGTTTCCTAGTGATTATCGCCCTCGTTGCAAGCGACCGCGTTGCTCGCCGCCTGGCGTTGCACCTCAAGCGAGTCAAGACGTGGGGGCATATACGAGGATCTGAGATCAAGGCCAAAGAGGCCAGCCCAAGATTACGTATGCGCTTGCTCAACGCTATTTCAAGTGAAGACGCGACCATCATAGCCCTGGCGTTTGACAAAGCCACTGTAACGCGCGTTCCAGAAGATCATGAAATATGGTATCGGGACTTGGCCGCTGAGGTAGTGTACCATTGCGCGAGACGATGGCCGCACTTGCACTTGATGATGGACAAACGCTACACTAACGAACGCCTACGAGAAGCGTTGACGGAGGCTATTCATCATAGGCTGGCAGACGTAGATTGCCATGTTCTCATCGAGCACGCCGATTCACACGCGAATCCGGGTCTGCAAATCGCAGATTTCGTGGCCTGGGCCGTGCGCGCAAAGTACGAGGGGCAGCAGAGTCAGTATCTGGATGTTGTACGAAACCGTATCATTTGGGAACAAATCATTACCGCAAAATAAAAGCGCGCCTAACCCTGGGCGCCGATTTCATTCTGTCCCACTGGTATTTCAACCAATGGCTAGGTCGTGTCGGCCACGGCCAGCATTCCCAGGACTTATCAGGCCACGCTTCTAGTTCTATGATACCATACCATAACTTTCATGTCAATGCGCATTCGTTCCGAATTTGCGATCTCCCAGGAGGTAACCATGAAAATCCTACACGTCTATAAAGATTATTTCCCCGTCCTGGGGGGCATTGAGAACCACGTCCGGCTGCTGGCCGAACGGCAGGCCGCCGCCGGCCACGAGGTGACGGCGCTCGTTACGGCCCTTTCGGGCCATCCGACGACGGTTGAGGAGCGCCGGGGGGTGCGCGTCATCAAGGCGGCGCGTTTCGCCACGGTGGCCTCGACGCCGCTGAGCCTGGCGTTGCCCCGGTTGTTGGCCCGCGAGCGGCCCGACATCACCCACCTCCATTTCCCCTATCCGGTGGGCGAAATGAGTCAATACTTCTTTGGGCGTGGGCGGCCCACCGTCATCAGCTATCACAGCGACATTGTGCGCCAGGCCAATATCCTGCGCTATTATCGCCCTCTAATGGAGCGCGTGCTGACGCAGGCCGAGCGCATCCTGGTGGCCACGCCGAGCTATCTCGAAACTTCGGCTACGCTGCAACGCCACCGGCGCAAATGCCTGGTGATCCCTTACGGCATCGAGCGCCGCCGCTTTATCGAAGCCAGCCGCGAGGCGGGCGCTGCGCTGCGCGCGCGCTACGGCGGCGGGCCGCTGATCCTCTTTGTGGGCGTGTTGCGCTATTACAAGGGGCTGCAATACCTGTTGGGGGCCATGCAGCAGATCGCGGCGCGGCTGTTGATCGTAGGCGAGGGGCCGATGGGTCAACACCTGCGCGACCAGGCCCGCGCGCTGGGCTTGGGCGACAAGGCGGTGTTCGTGGGGTCCGTATCCGACGAGGACTTGCCCGCCTACTATCGCGCCGCCGACCTGTTCGTGTTGCCCGCCAGCGAGCGCAGCGAGGCCTTTGGGCTGGTGCAGGTGGAGGCGATGAGCGCCGGCCTGCCGGTGGTCTGCACCGATCTGGGCACAGGCACTAGTTACGTCAACCGTCATAACGAGTCGGGCCTGGTGGTGCCCCCGCGCGACCAGCAAACCCTGGCCGACGCCATCAACGCCCTGCTGCGCGACCCCGCCCTGCGCGCGCGGTTGGCCGCCGGCGCCCTGGCGCGTTCGGAGCTGTTCGACGCCGATCGTATGGTGGCCGACATCGAGGCGGTGTATCGGCAGATACTTGGTAGAGAGACATAATTGATGCAGCAGCTTTGCCGCCCAACGCCCGGCCTTGTCGAGTCCTATATTAGGCGCTTTGATCAGCAGGAATCTCTCGCCGCCGCCGAGCGCGCCCTCCGCAAACTGTTCCGGGCATGCCCCGAAAACCGCGAGATCGAAGAGGTCTGGATCAAAGTGGCGGCTATCAACAGTTTGTACTATACGAACATTTTTGCTACGTTTGACATGGCCAAGCACATCTGCGAATTGGACACTGACGCTCAGATCAATCGGCAGTCGGCTGATCTGGTCAACGAGATCGCAACGGTAACGATCAACGGAAAAACCAGACGATTCTACTCCTTTGCGAGCAAGTATTGTAGCTGGCACGCACCCGATGCTTACCCCATTTACGATTCCTACGTCGAGCGCCTGATCTGGGCCTACGCTATACAACAACGCTTCGATCAATTCGAGCGCGCCGATCTACAGGATTATCCAAAATACAGGAACGTCATTGATTCCTTCAGAGAACACTATGGCCTCGAGCTGTTCGATTTCAAGAGCCTTGACAAATTCCTATGGTCCTACGGCAAAGAGCTGTTCGGGGCATAACCACATAACGCGACCATCTGAAAGGAGCGCATATGCAAACGTTCGAATCCATCAGCAAGCGATGCAGCCTCAAAGGGCATCTCTCGTCCAGGCCCGTCGAATCGGACAAGGTCAGGCAGGTGTTGGAGGCCGCCCGCGTGGCGCCCTCGGCGCGCAACACGCAGCCGTGGCGCTTTGTGGTGGTGCAGGGCAAGCAGGCCATCGAGTCGTTGGCGCAAGCGGCCTTCTTGGGGACGAGCGCCGTGTTGACGCAGGCGCCGGTCATCATCGTGGCTTGCGCCCGCCCCGCCGACGACGTGACCATCGAGGGCAAAGAGTATTACCTGTTCGACCTGGGCTTGGCCATCGAGAATATGCTGCTGGCCGCCGCCGATCTGGGCCTGGTGACGCACCTGATGGCCAGCTTTAACGAGGCCGAGGTCAAGCGGGTATTGGGCATCCCCGACGATGTGCGCGTGGTGATTATCACGCCGCTGTCGTACCCGGCGGAAGCCACCTACGACGAGGCAGCCCGGGAACGATTGAGCCAGCGCGCCCGCAAGAGCCTGGACGAGATCGCCTTCGCCAACCATTGGGGCGGGCCGGAGGCAGTTTGAGACGCCAAGCCGAGATAGTCATGGGGATAAACGGTTGTCTCGATAGGCTTGACAACGACCGCATGGCATATTATCATTCAGGATATGAATAACTTTTATTCACAACCTGAAAACTATTTCACACGCTGGCTTGAGAAGCCATTGGCGCGCGCGGCGCACGATCACGCTGTGATTGTGCTCACTGGCGCACGCCAAGTGGGCAAATCCACCTTGCTGCGCCGCGCCCAACCCTTCGCCTCCTGGCGCTACCACACCCTCGATGACTATGATACGCTGCGGTTGGCGCGCAACGATCCGCGCGCCCTCTGGGCCGGGGCAAACGAGATAGTGCTCGACGAAGTGCAAAAAGCGCCCGAATTGCTCATGGCCATTAAACAAACGGTGGACGAGCAGCCAGGCCGGTATCACTTTATGCTCTCCGGATCGGCCAATCTGGCGCTGCTGCGCTCGGTGAGCGAGAGCCTAGCCGGGCGCGCCGTCTATTTTACCTTACACCCTATGACATGGGGCGAGGAGCAACGCGCTCCCCAATCCGATATCCTGATGCGCCTGTTAGCGGGCGATTGGCCTGCCGAGGGCAATCTGTCCGCCGATCCGCCCACCCCCTTGTTATTGCAACGCGGGACGATGCCTCCTCTCCTAGCCCTAACCTCGTCCGAGGCCTGGATGCGATGGTGGGAAGGGTACGTAGCAACCTACCTAGAGCGCGACGTGCGTCAGTTGTCCCAGGTGGCCGATCTGCTCGATCTGCGCCGCCTAATGGAACTGGCTGCCTTGCGCTGCGCCCAAGTGGTTAACCAGTCAGAATTGGCCCGCGATGCGGGGCTGTCGCAAGCCACCACGCATCGCTATCTCAACATCCTGGAAGCTACCTACCTCTATCAGCGATTGCCTGCCTACATCGCCAGCCGCAGCGCCCGGCTGGTCAAATCGCCCAAAGGCTTTTGGGCCGACCCAGCTCTAGCTGCGTATCTAGCGGGCTATTTCGATGCCACAAGCTTGCGTCAGGCCCGCGAGTTGGGCGCATTCTATGAAACGTTGCTCTACCAGCACCTGCGCGCCCAGGCTGAATTGCTGACCCCCCGCGCCCGACTCTACTATTGGCGCGAGCGCGCCGGCGCTGAGGTAGATTTCGTCATCGAGCATGGTCGCCACGTATTGGCCATCGAAGCGAAAATGACGCCGCGGCCGGGATTTGACGACGCCGCCGGTCTGCGCGCCTTTTTGGCGGCGCACCCACAAGCCTCCGGGGGGATTATCGCTCACACCGGCCCTGCCGTGCGTTATTTGGGCGAACGTATTATTGCTTTGCCGTGGACGATCTTGGCGGGAAGTTGAGGATTCATTGCTGCTCATCCTTGACAATCCTTCATACCCGCGTTATGATCGAACGTGAACAGCTTGAATCTCAAGCTTATGCATCGAGGGGGCCGAAAGACGGGCGTGATTGTGCGTCACCTAACCGCATAGAAAAGGAGCAGAATCATGAAGTTGAGCGCGCCGACCAAGATTACGTGGTATGTGTCGTTAGCTCTGGGGATTATCGCTCTGATCGCTTCCCTTTTCACGATCCCGGTCTTGACCAACCTGGCCCCCTGGTTGGCGATCATCGGCTTGGGGCTAATGCTGGTAGCCTCTTACACGGCCAAGTTCTAGCGAGGCGTAGAGGCTCCGCAAGTGCCCCCATCGGCCCCCACACACAAGCGGAGCCTGAGCGCCAAGATAGGCGCCGCCAGGCCAACGCGCCTGGCTCACCTCTCTTGGCTGCGTCGCGCACCGGGGCGCAGCTATCGAGCGCAAGTTCCTGAGCACTCAATGGAGGAGTGAAATGCCAGAAGAACGTGAAGGGTTGATTAGCAAGCTCATCAGGCAGAACCGCGAAAAGAAAGAAGCCGAAGAGAAGGCGGAAAAGGAAGAAGCGCAACGCAAAGCCGCCGCCGAAGCGCAAGCCAAAGCAGCAGCGGCCAAAGCCGAGGCCGACCGCAAGGCTGCGGCTGCGGCAGCCGAGGCCAAAGCCAAAGCGGACGCGGAAGCCAAAGTCAGAGCCGAAGCGGAAGCCAAGGCCAAAGCTGAGGCCCAGGCAAAAGCGGCGGCCGCTGCCGAGGCGCAGCGCAAAGCCGAGGCCGAGGCCAAAGCGCGGGCCGAAGAGCTGAACCGCCGGGTGGCGGCGCAGCAAAAAGCAGCGGAAGAGCAACGCCTCAAGATGGAAGCCGAGGCCAAGGCCAAAGCAGAAGCCGAGATGAAGGCCAAGCTCGAAGCCGAAGCCAAGGCCAAAGCCGAGGCGGAAGCAGCCGCCAAGGCCGCCGAAGAAGCGCAAGCCAAGGTCTATGTGGTCAAGGCGGGCGATTCCCTCTCCAAGATCGCCGCCGAGCAACTCGGCGCTGCGCGCCGTTGGCCCGAGATCTATGAGCTGAACAAGGAGCTGATTGGCTCCAACCCCAACCTCATCCATCCGGGGCAAAAGCTGACGCTGCCGAAATAGCTTGTGGCCATCCTAGGGGCGCGGTTGCCGCGTTTTGACACCGCGCCCTGTCTGTGCTATCATCGCTCTAACCTTTCGAGGCGGACGACATGACCGGCCCATCTACGCGGCAACCGCATAGCCACGCCCCCCGCGCCCTTACCGGCGGCCCGGTCATGTCGTGCGCATCCAACAGAGCGTTTGCGGACTACTTTTATTATCCCTGGCACATACAGGGTTAAGCGCGCTGCACGAGAGGGGTCGCCAGGCAGGGGTGCCTGAAACGAATAGCCAAAGAACCAAAAGCGTGAGGCGCAAACCTCACGCTTTTTTGTTTGAGAGTGATCAGTCGCCAGCCGTCAGTAATCAGTCATCGCTATCGGCAGCGGCAATCAGCTAACAAGCGCAATCACTGATCACTGACAACTAATAACTTGGGAGGGGACCATGCCCATGCGAGGAGTGCGCGGGGCGACGACCGCCGTCGCCAACGACGCCGAGAGCATTCTCTCGGCCACCAACGAACTGCTGCGGGCGCTGATCGTGGCCAACGCCATCGCGCCGGAGGATTTGGCCG
Source organism: uncultured Anaerolineales bacterium (assembly GCA_964649365.1). GTDB lineage: Bacteria > Chloroflexota > Anaerolineae > UBA1429 > UBA1429 > CAZYPJ01. Next base: position 25,894 of record CAZYPJ010000015.1, read on the forward strand.
CCGCCTGGTTCACCGTGACCGATGATCTTGACGCGGCCTACCCCGCCCAGGCGGCGCGCAAGCTGCCCGGCTGGCAGCTCGTGCCGCTGATGGACGCCTGCGAGATCCCCGTGCCGGGCAGCCTGGCGAGGTGTATCCGCGTGTTGCTGTTATGGAACACCGCCCGTTCGCAGAGCGAGATCGTTCACATCTACCAGAACGGCGCGCAAGCCCTGCGCCCCGACCTGGCGAGAGGATAGGGTGTAGGGTCTAGGGTCTAGGGTATAAGATTATTACTTTCGTATTCTCTTATCGCGCTAGGCCCTGTACCCCACACCCTATACCCTGTACCCTAGACCCTATACCCTAGTTCAGGAGGTGAAGCATGATCGTAGTCATGAGAAGCGGCGCGGCCAAAGAGCATGTCCAGGCCGTGGTGGATCGCGTCAACGAGTTGGGCTTTAGGGCGCACCTGTCGCAGGGCGAGGAGCGCACCATCATCGGCGTCATCGGCGACGAACGCGCCTTGAACGAGGCTGTGTTCAAGCTGATGGACGATGTCGAGCGGGTGGTGCGCATCCTCAAACCCTACAAGTTGGCCGGGCGCGACTTTCACCCCGCCGACACGGTGGTGCAAATCAACGGCTGCCGGGTGGGCGATAAACAGGTCGCCATCATCGCCGGGCCGTGCTCTGTCGAAAGCCGCGAGCAGGTGATGGAGACAGCCCTGGCGGTAAAAGAGGCGGGCGCACACCTGCTGCGGGCCGGCATCTACACGCCGCGCACCTCGCCCGACAGCTTTCAGGGTTTGGGGGAAAAAGCGCTCGACTGGCTGGCCGAGGTTAAGCAAGCCACCGGCATGGCAGTGGTATGCGAGATCATGGCCCCCGAGCAGATCAACGTTGTAGGCGAGGTGGTGGATGTGTTGCAGGTGGGCGCACGCAACATGCAGAACTTTTCTCTGCTGCACGCCATGGGCGAAAGCGGCAAACCGGTGCTGCTCAAGCGCGGGTTGATGTCCACCATGGAGGAGCTGCTCATGGCGGCGGAATACATCCTTTCGCACGGCAACAACCGGCTGATGCTCTGCGAGCGCGGCATCCGCACCTTTGAAACCTACACCCGCAACACGCTCGACCTGAGCGCCGTGCCGGTGCTCAAGCAGTTGACGCACCTGCCTATCCTGGTGGATCCCTCGCACGCCACCGGCAACTGGGAGTGGGTGACGCCGCTGTCATTGGGGGCCATCGCCGCCGGCGCCGACGGACTCATCATCGAGGTGCACCCCCACCCCGACAAAGCCCTCTCGGACGGCGCCCAGAGCCTGCGCCCAGAGCGTTTCGCCGAGATGGTGCAGCGCGCCCGCGCCGTAGCCAAAGCCGTCGGGCGCGAAGTATAATGGGACAGGATTTACAAGATTCACAGGATGTGCCCCTTATGATGTAGTAGCCGCGCCCCTTGAGGGCGCCGAGAGGCGCGGTTATTGATCCGGGCATGATTTCCTAAACACCATGCGCCCACAAGGGGCGCGACTACGATAGCGTAGCGCCTCATGCGCTCCATCCGGTGTTCGGCATCAAGGGCGCTCTGAAATCTTGTAAATCTTGTTAATCCTGTCTAAAACCCGCAGGGAGAAGCGACGATATGGGGGATGAGGATGGTTTTGCGCCGGTGGAGCTGGCCCAGGCGCGCGTGGCCATCGTGGGCTTGGGGCTGATGGGCGGCAGCCTAGCGGCGGCGCTGATGACCGGCGCCGGCGAGGGAACGCCCATCTGCCGCGAGGTGGTGGGCGTGGCCCGCGACGCGATGACGCTGGCGTTGGCGCAAAACTTGCGTTTTATCCATCGCGGCTACACCGAGATGGCGGCGGGCGTGAACGACGCCGATGTGGTGATCCTGGCCACGCCCGTGCGCGACATCCTGCGGCGGATCGGCGAGATCGGCCCGCTGCTCAAGCCCGGCTGCGTGCTGCTGGACTTGGGTTCCACCAAACGCGCCATCTGCGCCGCGATGGAGGCGCTCCCCGCGCACGTGCAGCCGGTGGGCGGCCACCCCATGTGCGGCAAAGAGACCTCGGGGCTGACGGTGGCGGAGCCGGGCCTGTTCCGCGAGCGGGTGTTTGTGCTCTGCGCGCTGGCGCGCACCGCGCCCTGGGCGCGCGACCTGGCGCGGCAGTTGGCCGAGGCGGTGGGCGCGCGCCCGTTGTTGCTCGAACCGGCCCGCCATGACCGGTTGGCGGCGGCCATCAGCCACCTGCCCTACATGATGTCGGCGGCGTTGGTCAACGCCGCATCGCAACTGGCCGCTGGCGACGCGCTGGCTTGGCAGCTTGCCGCCGGGGGTTTCCGCGATACCAGCCGCGTGGCGGCGGGCAGCGTCCCGATGATGCTCGACATCCTGCTCACCAATCGCGGCCCGGCGCTGGAGGCGCTGCGCTTGGCCCAAGGCCAGCTCGCCGCGCTGACCGATGCCCTGGAGCGCGACGACGCCGACGCCCTCCGCGCCCTGATGGAGCGCGCCCGCGATGCGCGCCGCGCTGTATTCCCATAGATTCAGACAGGATTCACAAGATTAACAAGATTTTCATTTTTCTCGTTCCTTAATCCTGTGAATCTTGTTAATCATGTCTGAAAATGGCTGGAAGGAGGGTTAAGATGGAAAGCTGGCGATGGCTGCTGGGGGTTGCGTTGTTGGCAGCGATGACGGGTTGCAGCCAGCGAGGGGTGGGCTCACCGCAGCCCCAGGCCGCCGATTGGGATGACCGCACCATCTATCGCAGCGGCCTGGTCGCCGGGGCGCAAGGGGCGCTCGACGAATTGCCCGAGGCCAGCGTCTATCATTTGGATGTGCAGATTGCCAACGATCTGCGTTCGCTCGCTGGCCGCCAGGAGGTGCGCTACACCCATTCCAGCGCCCGCAGCGAGTCGCTGGATACGGTCTGCTTCCAGTTGTTCCCCAACATGATGGGCGGGCGCACTACCATCTCGGCGGCGACGGTGGATGAGCAAGTGGTAGAGCCATCCTATCTGGCGGGCGAAAGCGCCGTGCGCGTCGCTTTGCCGCAGGCTTTGGCGCCTGGCGCGTCGGCGGTGATCGCGTTCGATTTCGAGGTAACGCTGCCCCAGGATGCGGGCGGCAATTACGGCCTGTTCGGCTATATTGACGGCATCCTGGCGCTGGACGGCTTTTATCCGGCCATCCCGGTCTATGACGACGCCGGCTGGCGCGCTGGGCCGATCCCGCCCAACGCCGATTACACTTTTCAAGAGGCCAGCTTTTACCGCGTGCGCGTGACGGCCCCCCGTGAGCTGACGCTGGCCGCCTCGGGCGTCGAGATCGCGCGCGAGCGGCAGGGCCGCCGCCAGATCGTAACCTACGCCGCCGGGCCGGCGCGCGCCTTTTACCTGGCAGGGAGCAAGGATTACATCGCCGTTAGCGACCAGGCGGGCGATGTCAAGGTAAATAGCTATGCCCTCAAAGGCCGCGAAGAGGGCGCGCGGGCGGCGCTCAAGACGGCGGTCAAAGCTTTGGGGGCGTTCGAGGCGCGCTTGGGCGAGTATCCTTACACCGAGTTCGACGTGGCCAGCACGCCCATGCAGGGCGCATGGGGCATCGAGTACCCCGGCGTCACGGGCATCAATTATGCCCTGTACGACCTGGACGAGACCTTTAGCGGCGCGCCCGCGCCGGTGATGATGGAATCGGTGGTGGCGCACGAGTTGGGCCACCAGTGGTTCTACAATGTGGTGGGCAACGACCAGATCAACGAACCCTGGCTCGACGAGGCGCTGGTGCAATACCTCACCGGCCTGTATTTCTACGACGCCTACGGCGCGCAGGGTATGGCGCAATACCGCGCCACCTGGCTCAGCCGCTGGGATCGCGTAGGTCGCCAACCAATCCCGGTGGGCCTGCCCGCCGGCGAATACGAGGGCAAAGAGTACGGCGCCATCGTCTATGGCCGAGGGCCGCTGTTCATGGAGGCGCTGGCCGAGCGCATGGGGCAAGATATGTTCGATGCCTTTTTGCGCGATTACTACGAGTCGCACCTGTGGGGCGTCGGGACGGGCGAGGCATTCAAGAGCATGGCCGAAGAGCATTGCGGTTGCGACCTGACGCCGCTGTTTGAGGAATGGGTGTATGAGTAGGCCGACCTCACCCATATGCGGTAACTTGAGGGACTTGATCTGCCAGCCGCTAAAGCGGGCAGGCTACGGCGCACCCAGTAGGGTGCGTGTACAAAG
>CAZYPJ010000016.1:0-11659 GCA_964649365.1 uncultured Anaerolineales bacterium
CGTGGTGCTGATCCCGATCAGCACCACGCTGACCAGGGTCAACCGCCGGGTTAACATGTCATTTTGCGGCATAGTCAAGCGCCCTCATGGTTATCAGCGATCAGTTTTCAGTGGACAGTTGACAGGATGACGTTCTCTTGACCCCTCCCCACACTCTGGGGAAAGGGGCTAGAGAGCAGCCCACCTTGAAAACTTTGTCCCATGAGGTGCCCGCGGCCTTCAGCACTTCGCCCAGGTTTTCCATCGCCTGACGGGCCTGCGATTCGATATCCGGCCCGACGACTTTGCCGTTCTTGTGACCTGCCGAACCCGATACAAAGAGCAAGTTGCCAGCGCGCACGCCCGGGGCGATGGTCATTTTAGCGGGGTCGGTTCCGGGGGTAAGAATGATTTGCTTTTCCATGTGTGCCTCCTGTGTGTTGTTAGGTAACGCTACTTGATTTTGCCACGGCCGGCGACGGGCCAGATGATCTCGACCTGGCCGTTGCGCGCGCCCACGATCTCATCATGCATGTTAGTGACCTTTTCCTGGTGAAGCGGGATCACCGACACTTTTTCGCCGACGCGGAAACGGTGGTCGCACTGGCTCACATCCACGTGGCCGTGCTCGACGGACATACCATAGATTTTAGCTTGCGGATGCTCGATAATCAAGCCATACGGCGTCGGCGGGTACGCCTCAAAGGTCTTTTGGCCGCCGTCAATGATGATGCGGTCGCTAGTGGGAACGCTCACCACCGTGCAGACGACGCACACCGGGCAGCGTTCGGGCGTCAGATCGCTCGATTTTCCGACGCGGGTCAGTCCCTCGTAAGCATACGAGCCGCTGCGCGTCTCGGTGCAACCGATCTCTTTGGAGATCGCTTCGTGGCCGGTGCCGCCGCCGCTAATCATCGAACAGGGCAAGCTCGCACGCTGGAATAGCTCTACCGTCTCAGCGATGAACGGTTTGGCCTCCAACATGCTGGGATAAGTCATAATTCCCTGCAACGCCAGGCCGGGCAGATCCATAACGCGCCGACCCAGTTCCAGCGCCGCCTGGGGTGATTGCACGCCGCAGCGTTTGGCGCCCGTATCCAACTCGACAATGACGCGCACGCTGACGCCGTCCAATTTGGCCTGCTGTGAGATGCCCAGCGCGGTATCCACCGAATCCAAAGCCACGGTGACGGTGGCCAGTTGCGTCAACGCGGCCAACCGCCTGACCTTGTGGATGCCCACAATGTTGTAAGGGATGAGGATGTCGCGCAAGCCCGCTTTGGCCATCACCTCGGCGTCGCCTAACTTTTGGCAGGCAATGCCGCAAGCCCCGGCGGCCATCTGCATCTTGGCGATCTCGGGGTTCTTGTGCGTCTTGGTGTGGGGCCGCAGAGGAATGCCGATCTCGGCGCAGCGGCGCGCCATCGCGGAGATGTTGCGTTCGAGCACGTCCAAATCCACCACCAACGCCGGCGTATCTAGATCATAGATGTGCATCGCAGTACCTCCTGGTATAGCCACGAATTGCACAAATGAACATGCATAATTACCCATTGATCCGAGCGCAAGGCGCTAAATGTCGCATCATGCTAAAGCGCTACACTACCGTATCGCACCCACTTGTAGGCGTCGAGGCGTTTAGAGAATCATGTCCGGATCAATAACCCTTTTCATTCGTGCAATTCGTGGTCACGATCTCACTCGTGTATTCGGTCATGCCCAGGCTGCGCAGCGTCTCGGGGAAAGGATGAGCGGTGGCCACATCCCAGCCACGTAAGGCATAGTATTCGTCCATCAACGCCCGATAGCGCGCCGCGTCCAGTTCCACCGGCTGGCCGATATAGGGGTTGACGCTGCGCGCTGGGAAGCTCAGGTAAGGGATGAGCGTCTCGTCAGTGGCGCGGTTGCGGCCCCAATTGCGAATCGCCAGCATCCGCTCAGCGGTATAGATGCGCCCACCGCAACGATAGAATTCGTCGCGCGAAAGCGGCAGGTCGCTGGCCGCCCCGAACAGATAATACTCCAAGTCGCGCCCTTCTACGCCATCCACCCGCAACACAAAATCATCGGCGGTCGGGTCGGTGAGTAGTGGAAAAATATTGTCGCAGATGCCGAGGCTATCTTTGATCGCGCCGCGATCCTGGTGGAACAGTGCAGGGAACGCCTTGCCCTCATAGCCGCTGAACGGATCCACTGAGGCCGCCGCGCCGTACAAGTGTTCACCATAACGCCGCCAGCGTTCGAGGGCGGCGTCATCTAGACGCTCTTGCATCTCGGCTGCCGGGCCAAAGATGTTCAAAGTATAACCGTGACCGCCGCCCATCGGGTCGCGGGTATCCATCGCCCATTGTAGGCTGGTCACCAGCCAATAGGGGAAATACGGCCCGCCGAACGACCCGTGCCCATCCCAATGGGAAGCCTGCCCCCAGGCGGGGTAGTATTCGGCGATGAGATCTTGTCCCACGCCCAGGATCGCGGCTGCGCGAGGGCCGCCTTCGGCGAACACGTCGCCCCAGCCCTGGCGATAGGCGATGCGATGTAGAAACATGTCCCAAAAGGCAGGATCGGTCAAGTTGAAGCGGTCGCCCTCCAGCTCCAACAATTCGCCGCGTTGCTGCAAGCGCATCAGCCAAGGGATCAATCCGAACAAGATTTCCCAATGATTGACGCCCAGGTCGTTGCAGATTTGGGTCAACTCGAACCCCACCTGGTCGCCCATGTCGCCGCTCGTCCAGCGCCCGGAAAAGCCGGGCGAGCAGCAGAACTGCTGGCCGCTGTAGGTGCGATCCTTATGGATGACGCCCGGCGCATCCTCATAGAACACGCCGCAGCCCGAGGGGCATTGGTAGGTGCATGGGGTAGGTCGGCGGCGCTGGGGATCGGGTTCTTTGGCGCTGGGCAGGGCGCTGCGGCCATAACGCCGAGCAATAGCTTCCACCGCCAGTCGCGAGCGGCGCAGCATCTCGCGGGGTTGTGCCACGCCCACGCCGCCAGACCCACGCACTGCGATGGCTTTCAGGTTTTTGGATCCCATCACCGCGCCAAAGCCACCTTGGCCGGCGGCGCTTTCGGTGTTGGTGGCCAACACAGCATACCGGCAGCAATGCTCGCCCGCCGGGCCAATCGAGATGACGCGCCAGCCGCCGCCTAATCGCTCGACGAGGCGGCGCTGCGTCTCGACCAAGCCCAATCCCCACAAGTCGCTGGCGTCGCGCAACTCGGTGCGGCCATCCTCGATGACTAGCACCGTCGGCTGGGCCGCCTGGCCGGTGACGATCAACCCATCGTAACCGGCATATTTGAGCATCGGCCCCCAGTGGCCCCCCAAGTTGGCGCGGGTGTACCATTCATGGGGGTACGCTTGCGGGCTGAGGCCCGTCACCGTCACCCGCCCCGAGCTGGGCGCAGGCGTGCCCACTAATGCGCCGGGAAAGAACATCAAGGGATTGGCAGGGTCGAACGCGCCTATTCCTGGCGGGATCAAATCCCACGCCAGGCGCGCGGCCAATCCGCGCCCGCCCAAATAGGACGCAACATAGGGCGTGGTAGGAAGCGCTTCGATTGCGCCAGTGGAAAGGTCCACGTGCAGAATCTGGCCCACCCAGGGAGCGGTGCGCGATGTCATGTTATTTATCCTCCCAAGTGAGGGCGTGGTTGGGACAACTGGCCACACAGGCCGGATCACCCTGGCAAGTATCGCATTTCAGGGCGCGATGATCGGCGGGCGACCAAATCATGGCATGGAACGGACAAACTTGCGCGCAAGCGCCGCAGCCGTCGCAGAGCGATTCATCTAGCGCCCAATAGCCGCCCTGTTCGACGAATTGGATCGCCCCGCGCGGACAAGCGCGAGCGCAAGCGGCGCGTTTGCACTGGCGGCAATAGAGGATGCGCTGCCGCCCAGTAAAGGGGTCAAACTGCACCTGGATACGCGCCAGCGAGGGGATTACCTGCCCCTCGTGGACGAGCGAGCACGCCACCATACAACTCTGGCAGGCGTGGCAACGGCTTTCATCTACTACTAACACCTTGTGACGCACTATCGTCTTGATGGGCATTGCGACTCCTAACGCATGGAAACCGCAGAGGCGCAGAAGGCGCAGAGGATTTGATGGGCTAGAGTACAACCCAATCTCTCAGAAAGCTCAAATGCCCCCAAAGACCTCTGCGTTCTCTGCAGCTCTGCGGTTACGCTCTTAACCCAACCGCTCGGCTTCCCAGGCGGCGGTCCAGTATTCGCCCAGCGAAACCTCGCCGCGCATCGTGTCGCCCTGGGCCACGCCGCTATAACCATAGCCGATCATGTTCGATTGATACCCCAGCACTACGTGAAACTCGACTTTGTCGCCCTGGATGCTCCCCTTGACCTCGGTAGTGGTGTATTGCGAGCGATACACGCCGCTGAGCACATTGCCCTCTTGCTTCAAGGTCATCGAGTGCTTGCTCTCGCCCAGGATGTAGCGGGTGTGAATCTGCCACACGCCGCTCACGTCGCAGGCGGGGGCCAAAGTGGCTGCATCCACCGCCGGTTTGGCCGGGCGATTGGCCAACAGCTCGCGCAACCGCTTGGCGGCGATTTCGGCGTCGCCATCCTCCATCATATAGGGCATCACCCGCAGGCCGGTCTTGGTCTGGTGCATGATGATGCGCGGCTCGCCATCGAGCAACTCCTGGTGAATTTCGGCGGGCGTTGCGTGCAACACAGCGGGGTCCCAGTTAATGCCCAATTGCGGGGCGTTGTTGGAATAGCCGGGCTGGATGATCTCAGTGCGAATCGAAGGCAGATCGGCCACGGCAACGCGAATGGTCTCCAAGAAGCCTTCCCACATCTTCCATTCGGCGTCATGGTCGCGCCCTAACAACCAAGCCTCCACCGCCGCCAACAGGCCCATGATTTCTTCCTTGCCAGCCTTCATGGTGCGACCCTCTCCGTGGTGCGGCGCACCATTAAGGAAAGCGGCCTGGAGCAAATCCTTGCGCCCCAACGCCAAGCCCGAAGCCTGCGGCCCACGCAGGCACTTGCCGCCGCTATAGAGCACCACATCGGCGCCCATCTCCAAATAACGATTGGGCACGTTGGGCCGCTGGGCAGCGGCGTCCACCAGGCAGGGGATGCCGTATTCATGGCCGATGCGGATCATCTCGGGGATGGGGATGGTGCTGTATTCTTCGATATCGCCTACAATAGCGATTAGCGCGGTGCGCTCGTTGATGGCGGCGCGCAGGTCGGCCACAGTCTCGACCTCGATCATCTTGGCCCCGGCGCTCAAGATGGCGCGGTCATACGAGTTGCGGTGCGCCTTTTGGCTGATGACTTCGTTCTTCATGCCCTCGCTTTCGGGCAGGCGGGCCATCTTTTCCGGGTCGGCCCCAGCAATGCAGGCGGCAGCGATCTGATTGAGCGCGGCAGCGCAGCCGCAGGTGATATAGCCCCATTCGGCGCCGGTCAGTTGAGCCAGACGTTGACCCACTTTTTCCATCAGGTCGTCCATATGGACGTAATGGTTCGAGGCCTCATACATCGCCTGAGCAGCCTGCGGCACCATGCGCGAGCCAGAAATAAAAGTGTAGGTGCCCATGCAGTTGATGACCGGGCGCACCCCCAGGCTGGCAAAAGTGGTGGGGGGGGTGGTCGGTTTCGTGCTGGTGCTGGGTGACATGATGCATTCCTCCCTCGGAATGGATTGTGACGAGACACGGCAAACGGGCATAGTATAGGCTCGCGTTCCACAGCGTGCAAGCGCGAGTACTCAGAGAGAATGAGTTTGCTGCTCCGGGTCGCCTGGAGTAGAATGCCGACAATCTAAGATGCCAAAAGGAGCGCTATGAACAAACATCGCATCGCCGTCATCCCGGGCGATGGCATCGGCATAGACACGATCCAGGAGGCTGCGCTGACCCTGCGCGCCGCTTGCCACGTGCACGGCGGCATCGAATTGGAATACACTTATTATCCTTGGGGCTGCGATTACTATCTCAAGACGGGCGCGATGATGCCCGCCGATGGATTGAAAATCTTGGCTGATTACGACGCCATCCTGTTCGGGGCGGTGGGCTATCCCTCGGTACCCGATCATATTTCGCTGTGGGGATTATTGCTGCCCATCCGGCAGCACTTTGACCAATACATCAACCTGCGCCCGGTGCGGCTGTTGCCCGGCATCCCTGGCCCGCTGCGGAGCAAAGGCGCGCAAGAGATCAATTTCGTGTGCATCCGCGAAAACACCGAGGGCGAATACTGCGGCATCGGTGGGCGGGCGCATCCCGGCGCGCACGATGAAGTAGCTGTACAGACAGCGGTGTTCACGCGCAGCGGAGTAGAGCGTGTGCTGCGTTATGGGTTCGAATTGGCCCGCCAGCGCCCGCGCCACGAGTTGGTGAGCGCTACCAAATCGAACGCGCTGCAATATAGCATGGTCTTTTGGGATGAGGTGTTTGCTGCGCTCAAGCCCGAATATCCCGAGGTCGCCTGCCGCCAATATCACGTGGACGCGCTGGCGGCGCGCTTTATCACCGCGCCTGAGACGCTGGATGTGGTGGTGGCGTCCAACCTGTTTGGCGACATCCTTACCGATTTAGGCGGCGCGCTCCAGGGCAGCCTAGGCATTCCCCCCAGCGGCAACATCAACCCCGAACGGCGTTACCCTTCGCTGTTCGAGCCAGTGCACGGTTCGGCCCCCGACATTGCCGGCAAGGGTATCGCCAACCCTATCGCAGCCATTTGGGCGGCCTCGATGATGTTAGATCATCTGGGCCACACCGACGCTGGCCAGCTCATCATGAGCGCCGTCGAGGCCGTGACCAGCGCAGGCAAAACGCTGACGCCCGACGTGGGCGGCCAAGCGACTACCCAACAAGTGGGCGAGGCCATTCGCGCGCAAGTGGTGAAACTGGGTGGCTGACGGGGAATTATGGGCGCGCCTGCGCGCACGGCTCACGCCGCACTCGGATGCGGAGCATAACGAGCGCATCATCTACACTGAGGCTATCTTTCAGGCGATAGCCAGCGCAGGCGCGTTCTCGTTCATGTCGGTGTTCTTGGTGCGCCTGGGCGCGCCCAATTGGCTGGTTGGGCTGTTCAGCTCGTTGCCCGCGTTAGTGACAATCGCTATTGTTCTGCCAGCGGCTAGCTTTGTGCAGCGTCAGCCCAGCCTCGTGCGCACCATCAACTGGACGCGATTTATCTTTCGCGCAGCAACGGCCACCCTTGCGTTTCTGCCTTTGTTGCCGCGCCACATCGCCCCTTTTGTCATGGTAGGCATGTGGAGCCTGATGGCTATACCCGATTCAGCGCTCAACATCGCTACGACGACGGTGTGGGGGCTGGCCACCCCTTCCGAGCGCCGCCCGCGCATGTTGAGCACGCGGCTGGCCATCCACGGTCTGTTCGTTGCAGGGTTGAGCGTCCTGGCCGGCCGCTGGCTCGATGCGATCAGCTATCCGCTGAACTACCAGGCGCTCTTCGTGAGCGCCTTTGCAGCAGGCTTGGGTAGCATCTATATCATGGCGCGCCTGCGACTAGACGAAGCCTCGCGTCAGCAGGCCGCAATGCGCCGTCGCCTGGGGCTGCGCGAGATGTGGATACTGATCCAGGGCGCGCCCGCCTTCCGCAGCTTTGCCTTGGCTTCTTTTGTGTTCCGCATGGCCCTCTCGATGCCCTCAGCGCTCTACTCGATCTATCGCGTACGCACGCTAGGCGCGTCGGATGCCTGGATTGGCGTATTGGTGACCATCGAGAGCTTGCTCAGCGTGGTGGCCTATTTCATCTTGGGTCGGCTATCGGTCAAGCCCTGGTTCCGCAAGTGGATGTGGGCTACCTGCCTCGGCGCCGTGCTTTATCCTTTGAGCATGGGGTTGACGCACAGGGCCGAGATGTTGTTCATCCCCTCGACCATCGCCGGGCTGTTCGGCGCAGGAATGAATATCTACCTGACCGACCGGCTGTTGCAAGTCTCGCCCGAAACCGAGCGCCCTACCTTTGTGGCGGCCAATAGCTTGCTGGCCAATATCACTGCCTTTGCCGCGCCAATGCTGGGCACGGCGCTGGCCGACACAATCGGCATCAACACGACATTCTTTGTCATCGCAGGCGCACGCATCATCGGTGGGTTGTTGCTGGGAAGAGTGGGCAAAAAGCAGGAAGCGTAAACGCAGTTACACAGAAACGATACGGGCGGGGACGACCCCGCCCGTAGAGGATCGCTTTGCTTCTACAAGTTCACCACGCGCGCCGAGCGAATGCTGGGCAGCGTCATCAATTGCTCCAAAAGACTGTCGTTCAACGCATCATCCAGCCCCATCACCATAAGGCCCCGGCCGCCTCGCGCCTGCCGCCCCACCTGCACAAACGAGATGCTGACGCCGGCGTTGCCCAGGAACGTGCCCATCTGCCCGATGATGCCGGGCTGTTCGACGTGCTCCGTCACCAACAACGATCCGGCGGCTACGAAATCGAGCCAGTAGTCGTCAACGCGCACGATGTGAGGCTGGCCACGCATCACCGTTCCGGCCAGCACGCGCTCGCGCGTAGTAGTGCGAGCGCGCAAAGTGACAAGATCGATGAAATCGCCTGCCTCAGAGATGCGCACCTCGCTCACCACCAGGCCATGCTCGCGGGCGATGATGGGAGCGTTGACCAGATTCACCGGTTCTTGCACAGCCTCGGAGAGCAAGCCGGCCAACGCCGCCGCTGTGATGAGGTTAGTATCGTGGCGGGTCACGTCGCCGGCATAGGTCAACTCCAGATGGGTGAGGTTGTTTTCGGCAAAGCGGGCATAGAATTTACCCAGGCGCATGGCCAGGTCCACATAGGGACGAATAAATGCCAATTCCTCGGAAGAGAGCGCCACTGTGTTCACCGGATAGCGCGGCGGACGGTTCTGCAACACGTCGAGCACCTCGCGCGTTACCTGCATCGCGGCGCTGGCCTGGGCCTCCTCGGTCGAGGCGCCCAGATGGGGCGTGAGCAGCAAGTTAGGACATTCGCACAAGACAGGGTTAATACACGGCTCCTGAGCAAACACATCGAGCGCGGCCCCGGCCAAGCGGCGCGCACGCAACGCCTGCACCAACGCCTCGACATCCACCAATTCGCCGCGCGCACAATTGATGAGGTAGGCGCTCGGCTTGACCAGGGCCAGCTCATCCGCGCCGATAAGAAAGCGCGTGCGCTCGGTGAGAGGAGCGTGCAATGAGATGAAATCGGATTGAGCCAACAATTTGTCGAGCGGCGCCAGTTCCACCTGCATCTGCGCCGCCTTATCGGGCGAGATAAAGGGATCGTAAGCCAAGACGCGCATCTCAAATCCCACAGCGCGGGTCGCCACCGCCGACCCCACTCGACCTAAACCTACCAGACCCAATGTCTTGTCGCGCAGCTCGATGCCCATCAATCCTTGCTTTTGCCACTTGCCGGCGTGCATGGCGCTATCGGCCTGGCAGATGTGGCGGGCCATACAGAGCATCAGCGCCAGGGTGTGTTCGGCCACCGCCACGGTGTTGGCGGCGGGAGCGTTCACCACAGTGACGCCCCGGCGCGTGGCGGCGTCGAGGTCAATGTTATCCACTCCCGTGCCGGCGCGGCCCACCACCATTAGGCGCGCGCCCGCCTGGAGCACCTGGGCGGTGACCTGGGTGGCGCTGCGCACGATCAGCGCATCGCAATCGGCGATGAGCTGTGCCAGCTCATCAGGAGTGGGCTTGAGTTTGACGACTACTTCACACGCACTGCGCAACAGGTCGAGGCCTTCGGGGGCCAGGGGTTCGGTGACGAGCACTTTGGGCATCATTGCGCCTCGCTTTCAGCTATCAGCGTGTAGCAATTGGCCCTCACCCCTGCCCCTCTCCCAAAGGGAGAAGGGGGAGGGAGGGTGATTGGCAAATCAGGGCACTTGCGGCAGAGCAGCCAGCGCTTCGCGGATGGCCGCCTCGGGCAGGTCATCGTTGCCGAGCTTGCCCGACAGGTACGAATCATAAGCGCCTAGATCCAGGAAGCCATGGCCACTAAGCCCAAACACGATCACGCGCTCCTCGCCTTTGGACTTGGCGTCCAGCGCCTCATCAATGGCCACGCGAATGGCGTGCGACGACTCGGGCGCCGGGATGATTCCCTCAGCCTTGGCAAAGAGCACGCCAGCCTCAAAAGTGGGCAATTGCTGTACTGCCACTGGGGTAATCAACCCAAGTTTGTGCAACAAGCCAACAATAGGCGCCGTACCATGGTAGCGCAGGCCGCCGGCATGGATGCTAGGCGGCACAAAATCGTGACCTAGGGTATCCATCTTGACCACTGGCGCCATTTTGCCGGTGTCGCCATAGTCGAATGCATACACGCCCCTGGTCATGCTGGGGCAGGCCGCCGGCTCCACCGCCACCAGGCGCGTCTTGGTCCCGTCCTTGAGGTTACGCCGCACAAACGGCAACGCCAGTCCGCCAAAGTTCGAGCCGCCGCCCACGCAACCGATAACCACATCGGCTTCGACGCCGGCCTTGTCGAGCTGCATCAACGTCTCTTCGCCGATAACCGTCTGGTGCATCAACACATGGTTGAGCACGCTGCCCAGTGAATACTTGGCGCCCTGCGTCACCGCCGCTTCCACCGCCTCGCTAATAGCGATGCCCAGCGACCCAGTCGAATTAGGGTCTTTGGCCAGAATGGCGCGGCCTGCAGCGGTCTTGGTGGACGGGCTGGCTGTGACGGTAGCCCCAAAAAGCTGCATCACGGAGCGGCGATAGGGTTTTTGCTCATAGCTGATCTTGACCATGTAAACTTCGCATTCCAGGCCCATAAAGTTGCAGGCCATAGCCAGCGACGACCCCCACTGCCCGGCGCCGGTCTCGGTGGTCAGTTTTTTCACGCCCTCGATCTTGTTGTAGTAGGCTTGCGCCACGGCGGTGTTGGGTTTGTGGCTGCCAGTAGGGCTGACGCCCTCGTACTTGTAATAGATCTTGGCGGGCGTGCCCAAGGCCTTTTCCAACCGCGCAGCGCGGATAAAGGGGGTGGGCCTCCACAATTTGAGGATTTCGCGAACCTCATCGGGGATGTCAATGTAGCGTTCCTGGCTGACCTCTTGCAAGATCAAGCCCATCGGAAAAAGCGGCGACAGATCGTCCGGCCCCACGGGCTTGAGCGTGATAGGGTGCAACACAGCGGGCAACGGCTCGGGCAAATCGGCTTGGATGTTGTACCAACGTTTGGGCACGTCGTTGTGGCTTAGGGTGAACAAGGTTTCCATTTTCTTCCTCCACTGTGTGAATCTAAGCGATCAGCTTCTGGCTGTCTGCTTCCCGACGACAAACAAAAACGGCTCTCGTCCGTAAGGGACGAGAGCCGTTGCCTCCCGTGGTGCCACCCTGTTTAGGCGACTCTGAGAAACAAAGAACCCCGCCGTGATAGCGGGGGGTGAATCTCAAGGCCAGCCTCACTTTTGCGAGTACGGGAGCCGCATCATCCACCGACACGCTCCGATACTCTCTGCCTTGATAACGGTGGCGGCTCCGGCGTGACCTACTGCGCGTAACGGTTCGGCCACACAACTCCCAGGCCCATTCACTGCCCGCGCCGGCGCCGGGTTCACACCATTCCCCAGCTCTCTGAGCCTCGCCTCGACAGGTACTCTTCCTGATCTCAGTCTTTATCGTCTAGGTTGGGACTAGTATAGCATAAAGAAAGGGTGATGTC
>CAZYPJ010000016.1:11669-21713 GCA_964649365.1 uncultured Anaerolineales bacterium
GCGCCAACGCCCCACCCTGTTTGACACCCCTGCTTCCCGCATTATACTGCCTATACCTAATCACCGAGGCCAACACCCTTGAATGCCAGAACCGACGCCCCTCGCTCTGCTCGCTGCTACTGGGTCGCCTTGCTAGAGGCGATATTGCTCTTGCTCGCGCTTTATCTACTCTATTCAGGCTGGCAAACCTATCGCCACGTCCAGTCGTTGCGCGGGCAACTCGCCGCATTGCGCGAAATCAAGCCTGCCACGCTCGACGCATTAGAGCCGATCTTGGTCGGGACGCAGAGCGATCTGGCTGCGCTGCGGCGCGACCTGGCCCTGCCGCTGGCGATTGCCCCCCATTTGGGGTGGGTCCCGCGCTACGGGACGACAATACGCGCGGCGCCCAAGTTACTCGCTGGGGGCGAGGCGCTGCTCGAAGCCTCAGTGCTGGCTTGGGATGTGGCGCAAGAGCCAATCATCGCCGTCGGCCAGCAGCGCATCAAACCCGCTCAGGCGACGGCCCAACTTGCCGAACAGATCAGCGCCCACCAGTCAACTCTTCAACGCGCCGCCGAGCGCGCCCGGCAAGGCCGCGAGCAAATCGAGGCGATAGACGCCAGCGTGCTCATCGCGCCGCTAGACAAGCTGTTAGCTCAGGCACAATCTGTGCTGCCATTGGCGACCGCTGCATTTGACGCTCTGCCGCTGTGGCCGCGCCTAGCAAGGGGCGAGCAGACCTATCTGGTGTTGGCCCAAAACAATGACGAACTCCGCGCCACGGGCGGCTTTATTTCGAGCATCGGCGCGATCACGTTACGCGAAGGATGGCCTGGCAAGCTCTCGTTTCGCGACAGCTATGCCATCGAGAATTGGGATGTGGCCCATCCCGATCCGCCCGATGCCCTGCGCAAATACATGGAGCTTGATCTGTGGGCCACGCGCGATGCCAACTGGTGGCCCGATTTCCCCACCTCGGCCCAGGCGGTGCTGGACCTCTACCAACTCAACCAGAATATCGCGCCGAACGGCGTGCTGGCCTTGGATGTCGCCGCCGCCGCTCGCCTGGTAGATGCTCTGGCGCCGCTCGAAATCCCTGGGCAGGAGATGTTGAAGCCTGGGCAGGCGCTGGAGCGTTTTCGGCAGAGTTGGGGTCTATCGCCCGACAGCCTAGTGACAGAAGGCGTAGTTGTCACAGCCACTCGCCCTTACACGGGTGTTGAGATCGCGCTACAATTCAATCAACAGCCCGGCCAAGTCTGGTTCGATACTATTCGTTTTGCCAGAACGAGCGCGCCAGGCGTCAATCTGGCGCAAAACGCCTCATTTGAGGATGACGCCAATGGCGATGCGCTTCCCGATAGCTGGGAAGCGCAAGGCTTGATCGCGGGCGACGGTTTGACCACCGAGCGCGCCCACTCGGGCGCGCGTTCTTTCAAAATTGTGGGCAGCCTGGAAATGACCAAGACCGTTGCCCAGCAACTCGCCCTGACGGGCGCTGCGGGCGATACGTTCATCCTAGCCGCCGAAAGCGCCGCCGCCGGCGTCGAGGCTGATGGCGGGGACTATCGGCTGGTGGTCACGTTCCATTACACCAACGGCACGTCCCAAACGATGGTCGCTGATTTTCCGCCCTTTACCCACGATTGGGCCACCGCCGGCACAGCCCACATCATAGGCGATTGGTGGACGCACCGCAAGGACTTTATGAATCTGGTGATGCAGGCCGCGATAGCCAAGCTCGCCTCAGCCCCCGCCGATGTGAACTGGCCCATTGTTTTATCCACCCTGACCAACATGTTGGAACAACGCCACATTCAGTTCTACTCGACCGACTCCGCCGTGCAGGCTTGGATCGAGGCTCAAGCTTGGGGGGGAGCACTCACACCCGGTGATGGCGACTACTTGCTGCTGGTAGATAGTAACGTCGGTTTTAATAAGGCGACGGCCAGCATTGCCCAGACCTTTGATTATCAGGTAATCGTTGAACCAGGATCAAACCCACGCGCACGCTTCACAGTGCGCTATCGGCATCTCGGTGCGCCGCGTACCCTAACGTGCGACAAGTTCTCACAATATGCGCCCACCTACGACACACTGCTCCAGGGCTGCTATTGGGATTATGTGCGCCTCTATGCGCCATCAGGAGCCGAGTTGATCGCAGCCAGCGGCGGCGACGAACCTGTCGAGACGCTGTCTGAGTTGGGACTGACCGTGTTCGCTACATCGCTCATGATGCGACCAGGCGAGGAACGCACGCTGGTGTTCGAATATCATTTACCCGATCGCGTTCTACAAAACGGTGCCTATCGCCTTATAGCGCAGAAACAGGCCGGCTCTGATAGCATTCCTTTGCGCTTGACCCTGGCTGGCGTAGAAGCTTTGGAAGCGCCCTCGCGCGATTGGACACCGCAATTCAGTACATTAGCAGGCGCAACTTATTCCGCTACTTTGCTCACAGATCACGCACTCGAGATAACAATTGGCGATTGAGTTTGCCAGTTCATCAGAAAACGCTAGAATACGAGCAAGCAAAATTACTCCACATGACCGCCGGGAGGTAGGATGGAAGAAGGCGAACTAGATTTGACCCCTTATCTGGATATGTTAATCCGGCGATGTTGGATGATAGATGTGACCATACTTGATTGCATTGCGGTCTCATCCGCTCTCTTGTGGCTTCAACCAACCACCTACCAAGCCGACGTAGTGGTAGCGACAGTCAAAGCTTCTACTCAGGTCTCGCTAGGGTCATCCATCCGCACGCTCTCCGAATCAGATTTAGGGGCGGCGGATATCCGACAGCGGTTAGCTGCATTCGAGCAACTCGTCAAGAGTCCTGCCGTAGCCGAAGAGGTGCTGAACGCGATCGGTAATCAGCTCCCAGAAAACCTGCGACGAGTAGATAAACTGCTTAAAATCATCAAGGGCGGCATCATCGAAAGTAGCGACGCGCTTTATATCTCTGCCACTCATGCTGACCCACAAGTGGCTGTGTCGGTAGCTAACGCCTGGGGCCAAGCCTATGTGCGCCAAGTGAATCTAATCTATGCTGGAACGGTAGGAGAATCGCACGTCGCTATTCAGAGAGAGATCGAAACGGCGCGCGCGGAATACGATCAAGCGCAGGCGGCGCTTGAAACGTTGCTGCGTGAAGATCGTTACGATGAGCTAACCCGCCGCATCGGCGAATACGAGACGATGTTGCAGGGCATGGCCAATGTGCGAGGCCAAGAGATGGCCACATTGTTGGGAGAATTACAGCGGATAGATCGCTTGTTAGCCAACGCCGAGGTCATGTACGCCCAGGTGCGACAAGGCGGCGACGCCGCCGCCAAGAGCAATGCACTGGCGCTACCTTTGCTCAAGGCGCAGGCTTTTGCCAGCAACACGACGGGAGCCACATCGCGCTCGTTCATCGCTCAAGATCAGCCCGCATGGGAAACAACCCACCCATTTTCGGAGGACATTGACAAAGCCAGCAGTCCGGAGATTGTCGTACAGAGCGGCTCGAACCAACCGATAGTACAAATCCAGGCGATTGCAGTGGATATGAAGGCGACTGAGATGGTCAACGATCTAGAGGCGCTTATCGCTGCGCTGCAAGATCGCCGCGCCGACCTGGAGCAAGAGTTGACGGCGCTGGCGGAAGCCGCGGCCACAAACCAGGATTGGACACTGAGCAAACCGCTGGCTCCGAACATCGCACAGATAGAGCAGCAAGTACGCAGTCTACGCGCCGAACTCGCTCGTGAGCAAAGTCGCCTTAGCTCTACCCAGGCGCAGCGCGATCTCGCCTGGCAAAGTTACGATTCGCTGGTGCGTAAAGAGGCTGAAATGGCCATTGCAGCGCAAACCACCGCAGCCCAAGTGCGGCTGGCCGCGCCCGCGCGTGTACCCAAACGCGCATCGTTCAGCATCCCCCGAACTCTAGTGACCGCTCTGGCAGTAGGGTTGGTGTTAGGTATCATGTTGGTCTCTCTGCTCGAATTCTTGCAAGGTTATCGTGCGCGTGCGGGCGCCTCGCTCCATGGCCAGGCCTGATTCTTGTGTTCAGATTTTCAACGGCCAGTCGTCTTATGCGACTCAAAGAAGTCGCGCTAGGGGTCACAGCAGTTTGGCTGGGTATAGGGATGCTAATCTCGCCGTTGTTGGCGCGTTCGCGAGGGGCAGGGGGCTCAGTCGCAGCGGGATTGGTTACCTGTTTCATCGTCGGGCGCATATCCTTTGCTCGCCCGTCCTGGCAGTTGGCGATGTGGGCAGCCCTAATTGCTGCGATGGCATTGAGCGCACTCGTCCTATTAGCCCATTTCATCCCGGCTAACAAGTCGCGTTGGTTGGCCAATGCCTTTAACGCCAATGTCATAGCCGGCGCGCTGGTTCTCCTCGTCCCATTCGCAGCAGCGCGGCTGATAGGCGGCCCGGCGCTGGATCGGCAATCATGGTGGGCGGCGCTGGCTGCAGGCAGCGCAATCCTTGCTGCGTTGCCCTTCACCCATTCGCGAGCAGCTTATCTAGCGGTGTTGGTCGCGCTGGCCATTGTTGCGACGCTGCGTTGGCCGCGTCTAGCGTGGGGGTTGATTGTGTTAGGCGCAGCAGCGTTTGCCACGAGCACGCTAGTCGGATGGCGTGAAATTGCCGATGTTCTCTTTAGAGGAGGTGCTGTACACGGCCTCGATCAGCGCCTCGAAATCTGGTCGCGCGCCCTGATGATAATTGGCGATTTCCCATTCACTGGCGCCGGGCCGGGCTGCTTCGAGCCGCTGGTGGCTCGGCTCTATCCTCTATTCCTGCTGCCCAAGACAACAGTATCGCACGCCCACAATCTTTTTTTGCAAGTAGGTATAGATTTGGGCTTGCCAGGCCTGGCAGCCTACATAGCTACATTAGGGATTTCGATCTATCAGGGGTTAAGGGCACACCTAGCCCTGCAACGCACAAACGAACATTGCCAAACGACGCTGGCTGCTGCATGTTTGGGGGCGCTGGTGGGTATGATATCGCACGGCCTACTCGATTGCGCCACCTGGGGCAACAAGTTGGCCGTTATACCCTGGGCGGTGATGGGATTGTGCAGTGCGCTCTCTAGATGGCGCGAATAACGCGTGCAGGCACACCCACTGCCAACACGCGAGCAGGCAAATCGGTGATCACTACGCCGCCCGCGCCGATGACGCTATCAGCCCCCACAGAACGATAAGGAATCACAATGGTTCCCGCGCCCAGAAATGCCCCCTTGCCCACTCGCGCGCCGCCGCATAACCGCACCCCCGGTCCAAGATGCACGTGGTCTTGGACCGCACAATCGTGCTCGATAATAGCCCCAGTGTTGACAATGACGTTATCGCCTACCTGCGCCGAGGCGTTGATAACAGCGCTGGCCAGCACAACGACGCTCTGGCCCAATACGACATCTGAAGCGATCACTGAAGCGGGATGAATCGCGCTTATCAACGGAATACCCCAGTGCGTCAAACGTTCGTACCACAAGCGGCGCGTAGAGTTATCTCCAATTGCCACAATAGCAGCGTCCACATTCAAGTTGACGACCATCTCGTTCGGCCCCAACACTGGCAGGCCAGATACCTGTGCGCCTTGCAAAGCGGTATTATCATCTAGGAAACCAATCACCACGCAGCCCATCAAGCGCAATGCATCGCATACAACTTTGGCGTGTCCACCTGCTCCCAAGACGACCACACGCTGGCCTGCAAAGATGGCGGACGAGTTGGTGCGTTGGGTTGTCTTCATCAACGCTCCTTTCCGGTCGGGTTATGTGAGAGGCCGCACGGTCCTAGCGGGCGCGCCCACCGCCAGTACTCGCTCGGGCAGGTCGCTGGTGACCACGCTCCCCGCGCCAATCACGCTTTCAGCGCCCACCGTGCGCAAGGGGATCACGACGGCGCCCGCGCCGATCAGCGTCCCTCGCCCCACGCGCACGCCGCCGCACAGCACTGCGGCAGGGCCAATGTGAGCGTGATCCTCTATCATGCAATCGTGCCCGACAATAGCGCCGGTGTTGATCACCACATTGTCGCCGATACAGGCATTCACGTTCAGCGACGTATTGGCCAGAATGACTGCTCCACGCCCGATGCGCACGTTCGAGGCGATCACGGCTGTGGGGTGGGCGACATTTAGCAGTGGGACGCAGAGCTGCATCAGGCGGTCGAACCACTGACGCCGTGTGGTATTATCGCCAATCCCCACGATAGCGCCGTCAATCCCCAGTCCCGCCGCCATCTCGTTCGGCCCCAACACGGGCAGGCCGAACACCCGCGACCCGTGCAGATGGACGTTGTCGTCAAGAAAGCCGATCACGCTGTAGCCCGCAAGTCGCAGCAGCTCACACACCACTTGAGCATGGCCGCCTGCGCCCAAGATGACCACCCGTTTACCAGCGCCGGCAGGCGCGGGCGAGCCGCAAGATCGGGCCGTGTTCACTAACGTCCCTCCATCCGAAAAAGCCTGCGCTTGGGCGAGGGGCACAGCCACTTCGTGAGCGTGGGTCTGCCGCAGAGCTACCCAATCGGTGCGCGCATGCAACAACGCCTGCACCGATTCGCGGCTTTGCCCCAGCGCATAGTAGCGCACCACTGCTTCGACCTCGTTGTGACCCAACAAGGCGCGCAAATGCGTACTGCCGCCAAATCGCGGGTTTACCTCAAAGAAACGCAGGCCCTCGCACGTATCGAAACCTTGGGCGTTGCACGTCACGCGGAGGCCCAACGGCGCAAGGGCGTCCATCAGACGCTGGAACGCAGCCTTGGCCTGTTCGTTTTCGACCGGGCGAGATTCGACGGGAATACCGCTGCGCATGGTGGTAACGCTATCATAGAGCGCCAGAATCTCGCCGTCTTGATCCAACACCGCCTGCATGGAGCGAATCTCTTTTGAGATCGGCTCGCGGGTGCGTTCCAGGCGATCCATCATGGCGCTGAATGTGGCTGGATCGTTTTGCCAGGCAGACGGAATAAGGTAGGGCTGCACTACCATCGGCTCAAGGGTAGGGATGCGATCCCAATCTTCCGGTCCCATAAGAATTGCGACGCCCCTCGATGCGGAACCGCTCAGAGGCTTGGCGATCAATGGATAGGGCAACTCATCGGGGCGGGCGCGCGCCTCATCGAGAGACCAAGTGGTGACGATTGGCGCCCCCCGCGGGGCCAGCGTGCGGTAGGTGGCCAGCTTATCGCGGCAAACGCGGATGCACTCGGGGCTGCTCACCAGCACTTGGATACCGAGCGCCTCGAATCCCGGGGCGGCCTCGGACAAGGGGAGCAATTCGGGATCGGAGCCGGGGATCAGGACCTGTAAGTGTTCCGCGCGGCAATGATCTAGCAGTGCGGAGATATAGTCTGGATGGCTCGCCAAGGGCACGCGATGGGCTACATCACACTCATAAACCCCCGCGCCCCAGGGGCTGGCGTCGAACCCTACGATGCGTGTACGCAAAGAGCTGTCTCGCAGCGCCGCCATGATGTTTTGCCCCGCGCCGCCGCCAATAGCAGTAATGCCAACGGTAATCAATCTTGTTTCTCCTGGCCCGCACCCATAAAAGCGGGCATGGTCTCGTGGTTGGCATCGTGACCGATACCTTCGCGCCGCAACACCGTGCGAATGGTGCGCGCCAGGATATACAAATCAAACCCCAATGACCAATGATCCACATAATAGACATCAAGGCGGAAACGCTCTTCCCAGGTCTGGGCGTTACGCCCGTTCACCTGCGCCCAGCCGGTGAGCCCGGGCGTTACGTCGTGGCGACGGGCCTGCTCAGACGAGTAGCGGGGCAGGTACTCCATCATCAGTGGGCGCGGCCCTACCCAACTCATCTCGCCTTTGAGGATATTCCACAGTTCGGGCAATTCGTCGAGGCTGGTGGAGCGCAAGAAGCGGCCCAGACGAGTAATACGCTCAGCGTCGGGCAAACGCTTGCCAGAAGCGTCGTAGGCGTCGCGCATGGTGCGAAACTTGACCATCGTAAAGGGCTTGCCATGCAACCCCGGGCGACGCTGCCAGAACAGTACCGGCGCGCCCATCTTCCAGCGCACCAGCGCGGCCACGACCGCGATCAGCGGCGACAGCAAGATCAATGCTACGGCGCTGCTGACCAAGTCAAAGACGCGCTTGATGGCGCGCTGCAAGCGTTTATCGTGCATGAGCATCCCTTGGACATGGAATCACATATCAAAGATGAATTACACCACGGAGACGAAGAGAAATGTCCTTAATGCTCTCCGTGTCTCCGTGGTGAGGCATCTAGCTGCGCGCCGCCGCTTTGATGGCCTTGAGACGCTTCATCACATCGTTGGCGCCCCGGCCAAAGTGATCGTGCAACGTCAGGTATTCGGCATAGAGTTGGTCATAGACCTGCTTGTGCGCTGCAATAGGCTTGTAGGTTTCGTCTTTTAGGTGGGCCATCTTGGCGGCGGCCTGCTGGATGGTGTCGTACCCGCCAGCCGCAGCCCCTGCCGCCACCGCGCCATGCATGGCCGATCCGAGCGCGCCGGCTTGGGTCGTGCCCACCACCTTAATCTCGCGGCCCGTCACGTCGGCATAGATCTGCATCAGCAGCTTGTTGCGCTCGGGCAGGCCGCCGGCGGCCACCAATTCGCGCACCGGCACGCCGTGCTGCTCGAACCCCTCGATGATGACGCGCGTGCCATAGGCGGTGGCCTCGATCAAAGCGCGATAGATTTCCTCCGGCTTGGTGGCCAGCGTCGCGCCGAGCAGGAGACCGGTGAGGTCCACATCCACCAACACACTGCGGTTGCCGTTCCACCAATCCAACGCCACCAAGCCCGACTCGCCGGGCCGCAGCGCCGCCGCCTTCTTTTCCAGCAGTTGATGCAGGTTCAGGCCCGCCGCGCGCGCCTCTTCGCCATATTGCACCGGCACGCAGTTCTCCACGAACCAGGCGAAATGGTCGCCCACGCAGCTTTGGCCGGCCTCGAACCCCGATAGCCCCGGGAGGATGCCATCTTCCACCACGCCGCACATGCCGGGCACGATCCGGGGCGCGTCGCCCACCACCATGTGGCAGGTAGACGTGCCCATAATCATCACCATGCGGCCCGTCTCGACCACCGTAGCTGCCGGGACGGCGACGTGCGCGTCTACATTGGCCACCGCCACCGCCGTACCGGGGCGCAAGCCCGTGGCGGCGGCCATCTCGGGCGTCAACTCGCCCGCTTTGGCGCCCAACGGAAAGATTTTCGTGGACATTTTTTCGGCTACGATGTTCTTCATACGCGGATGCAGCGCCGCAAAGAACTCGGGCTTGGGGAAGCCGTCCTGTTTGCTCCAGATGGCCTTGTAGCCGGCGGTACACGAGTTGCGCGTCTCGACGCCCGTCAACTGCCAGACGATCCAATCCGCCGCCTCGATCAGCCGGTCGGCGGCCTCATAGATCTCGGGCGCTTCGTTGAGGATTTGCAGCGCTTTGGGGAAAAACCATTCCGAACTGATCTTGCCGCCATACCGCTTGAGCCACGGTTCGCCCATTGCGGCGGCCACCTCGTTGATGCGGTTCGCCTCGGGCTGGGCGGCGTGGTGCTTCCACAACTTGACCCAAGCGTGCGGGTTACCGCGATATTGCGGCAAAACGCACAGAGGCGTACCGTCGGCCTTGGTGGGCAGCATAGTGCAGGCGGTGAAATCTATACCAATGCCGATGACATCTTCCGCCGCGACGCCGCTCTGCGCCAATACCTGCGGCACGGTCGCCTTGACCGAGGCGACGTAATCCATCGGGTTCTGCAAGGCCCAATCCGGCTCCAAGCGAATGTTTGTGCCGGGCAGTTTTTCGTCAATCACGCCGTCGGCGTATTGATGGACGGCGGTAGCCACTTCGCGGCCATCGGCCAGATCCACCAATAGCGCGCGGGCCGATTCGGTGCCGAAATCAATGCCAATGGCATATTTGTTCTTGCTCATGGGTGCAACCTCCTCGATTTAGCAGGGGTAGGGCTTGTTCGACGGGCACTATACCATGCCGCAAAAGCGGCGTCAAAGGCGCCCCCCCCACCGCCCTGAGCGCGAGGGCCCCCCACCGTTGAG
>CAZYPJ010000016.1:21723-29998 GCA_964649365.1 uncultured Anaerolineales bacterium
TACTCGACCGGCAATATACCACTCCACGTGGGGAGCGTCAAAGGCGCGGCGGCGACGCGCCCCGCCTTTTTAGGCGCCCACGCATTTGAGCAGCGCCTTCATATAGCCGATGGCATAGGCGCGCCCACGATGGCCCCACGGCGTGTCGTCCACAATCCCGGGGGTATGATCTACAATGAACACGCCCTGGTAACCCGCCTCTTTGTAGCAACGCATAGCATAGAGCATGTCGATGCGCCCCTCTTCGATGAACGTTTCAGCAAAGCGAGGCACGGTAGCGTCCACATTGCGAAAATGGACATAAGCGATTTTGCCCTGTCCGGCGAAATCGCGGATGGCGGCGTACACCTCTTCGGGGGTGTGGGCCATCTCGGCCACGGTACCCTGACAGAATTCAAGCCCATTGGCCGGGCTGGGAACGATCTTGAGCACGCGCTGATAGGCCTGGATGCTGCGGATGATGCGCGCCGTGCCGGCCAGCTTTTCTACTGGCGGGTCGTCGGGGTGCAGCGCCAACATCACGCCCTCTTGTTCAGCCACCGGCACGACCGCCTTCAGGAAATAGGTGAGGTTATCCCACATCATTTCGTCGGTGAACTCGCCGTGCTCCCAGATGGGGGCGTTCTTGGCCAATTCGTGATCGTAGATCGTCACCTTGGCGCCGCCGCGCCCGCGCGGGCTGTATTCCGTCCGCCAAACGCCCACTAGCATAAAGTGATACCCTAGCACGTGGATGCCCGCACGCCCCATGTTGCGGATGGTCATGCACACCTTTTCGATCTGCTCGTCGCGGCCCGGTGCGCCCATCCGAATCTTGTCATAAAAGTGGCCAGGGATATTTTCGATAGCATACAGCTTGAGCCCCGCCGCTTCGACGCGGGTGCGCAGCCGCAGCAGGGCCTGGAAATCCCAGTAGCCGTCGCCGGGCAGGTCGGGCGTGTGCACGATGACGTTCGGCACGCCCAGTTGCTTGATGAATTGCAAGATTTCGTCGTTCAGTTCGTGGATCGCCCCTAGACCGAGTTGCATAGTAGCCTCCTTGTTTAAATGGGACAGGATTAACATGATTTACAAGACGAGCGCGATCTCGGTTTCTTGTTAGCTTATGCGCTTGATGCGCAGCGCAATATCCACGGCGTGGGCGGGCGTGGTCAGCACACGCTCGCCGCCGCGATGAGCGATAGCCTCGACGCGCAGCACGATCCCAGTAGCCGGTTCAATCCACTCAGTGCGATAATCGCCGGGGGGCAGCGGCAACACAATAGTTTCGGTATAGCTCCCCGGCTGCACGATGTAACCCATCGAACGTTCGCCTGTGCTGTGGTGCAGATACAGGGCGTATTGCTTGCCCGGCTCGCTAAGGCCGCGACAGAGCGCGTTGGGCGAGGCGCCGACGAGCCGCATCGCCCTGTCGGGCCGCATCGAGATGAAATCCAAAGCGTTCATGAACGCTGCCAAGTTGCGCAGCGCGCCACACACTTGGGCGTTCTCCTCGCCGGCCCCGGCAGGGTTGTGGATGGTGAACAAGCCATTGAGATGATTGAAGCTGGCCCCGCCGCCCACGATAAACTCCCAGGCCTCGGCCCGCGAACTGGCCACGCGGTCGCCCTGGTACCACACGGGGTAATAGTTGGTCTCGTTCAGCTCGATGGGCTTGTTGTCGGCGTACTCGAAATCCAGCGCCTTGATGCCGCCCTCTTGCTGATCCGTGGTCTCCCACACGTATTGGCCGACGATGATATCCACCTCCGGGTCGGCGGAAAAATCGCACGGGCCGCCCAAAGGGCCAGTCACCTGCTGGGCGATCAGATGTCGGTTGGGCAGGGCGCGCTCCGCCTCGCGAATGACATGCACCATATGGGCGATCCACGGCCCTCCCTTTTCCACCGGCGTGCCGAGAACGTTCACCTCGTCGCAGACTTCGAGGATCACGTTGCCGTAAGGATTAGCGGCGCGTGTGATCGCCGCCACATAGGCGGCCTCATAGCACACCAGCGCCGGGTCGGCGTCCAGCGTTTGCGCGCCGATATGATCGCACTGGCCCACGCCCTGGATGTTGTTCGCCCGGTTGAGCGGCGAAAGCGGCCATGTGTCGGGATACTGGCAATTGAAAAAACAGATCTCGACCACAATGCCGCGCGCCTCAGCGCACGCCAGGAAATCGGTCAAACGATGGAAAAAGGCGTCGTCCCAGGCGTCCAAATTGAACTTGCTTCCGCCGAGAATATAACCCGGCTCGGCGCTGCGCGCCCAGGGCAGCATCAAGGCTTCGGGGCGCGGCGCCAATGAGTTATCTACGATGAACTTGTCCTTTGGCTCGAACAGGTAACCCGGATAGATGCGCGTGTAATTCAGGCCATAGGAGGCCAGCGCATCGAGGTAGGCCACATAGTCGAAATCGGCGTTGACCACTGCGCCGTAATGTTCCGCTGAGGTGATCAGGATCGTCGGTTTGCCTTGCCAGAGATAGTAGTGCGGGTTCACAGGATGTAAACAGATCGGCGCAACGTGCGACATGCTCGCTCTCCTTTCTATCGTGGGCGCGGGTCACCCTGGCGGCGCCACGTCTCCAGGTTGGCTAACACCTTGTCCCATACCTCTTGCCCAACGCGCTCGTCGGGCCAGGGCTTGAACCCCAACTTGGTATAGGCCGCGATGGCCGCCATGCGCCATACTTGGGTGCCTAACATGGCGCGCGTAAAACCGCGCTCGCGGAGGCGGTGCAGCGCCGCCAACGTCACCGCCACGCCCAGGCCCTTGCCGCGTTCGGAATCATCCGCGCCCACGAAATGGATCATGCCCCAGCGTTCGCCCTGGATGTCGTTGTGCCAGGCGCCCGCGCAGGCTACAGGGCGCTCGCCTTTCCAGATCAGCATCAGGTACGAAGGGTCGTAATCGGGGTCGTTGGAATAGGTGCGCTCGAACCAGCGCTGATCGGCGTCGCCGGCATAGATCGAATGGTTCATCACCTGCAAATAGGCCCACACCTCGTCGGCTTTCATGGGGCGCGCCTCGTACCCTTCGGGCAGGCGCAAGGGCGGCAAATCGTCGAGCGTATCGCGTCGCATGTTGATGTGTACATCGCGCATACGCTCGCTGGCCATGATCTCGTACTGGCAGGTTGGCCCTACGAACTCGACCTGCGTTTCTGGGAACTGGGCGCGTAAATACTCTACCAGCTTGTACAGGCCAGGGATTTCCGCTGTGGCATGGTTAACGATGATGAGCGGGATGCTCAGGTCGGCCAGCCAGGCTGCGTCGCGCCAGAGGGTGAGGCCGTCATCAGTGGCGATGATGGCGTCGGCGCCCAGTTCGACCATCTTGCGCGCGTTGGTGATGGCCCCCGTGCCCACAGCGACCTTGCTCACGCTCTGCCAGCGCACCCCGACGAACTGCACGGCCTGCTCGCCCAGCTTGGCCACACGCTGACACACGCGCTCGGCCAATTCCCAAGCCGGGGCGGGGGTGATGGCATGGAGGTTATAGTATTTGGCCGTGGCGATGGGTTGCCCCAGGCCCAGGAACTCGCTCCAGGCATCCACAATGCCCAGCCGGGGGAACACATCCCACAGGTCGTGGCAGCGATAGACCACCATGCCGGTACGGTCGAGCCAGGCCAGCTTGGCCTGGGCCGGGGCGGTAGCGCGCCAAGAGGCGTCATCGTCCATGTGGCTGTAAAAGGTCGGCTCGTGGGTGATGAACAGGTTGCAGCCCTTGTCGTGGGCCTCTTGCAGCGTCGCCTGGAGCGATTGCCACCCCACGGCGATCCCCTTGACCTCGGCGTCGGGGTTGCCATGTTTGAAACCATCGCAGGTGGCGCCCTGCCAATCCACCCAATCCCCCACTCGGCAGAAATGCTCGTGAATATCGCGCGCCCGCAACGTCATCGCGTCTCCTTTACAACCAAGAGAATGCAGACATAGGCTACTATACCGCAGAGACGCGCCATATAGCAAGCAAACTTGACATTCTCTCATCCTTGTGTTATGGTATTACTAACCTGACACGGTGAATGCAATGTCTAGTCCTAACGTTCAGCAACCGATGAATCATCGGAACAATGCGCAAACTAGCGCGCGTAATGCGCGCGTCGCCGTGTCGCCCAATCGCAGCGCCTTTGCGTTCTTTTTCTATTTTGCTGGCTCCATACAGGGGGTAAGCGCGCTGCACGAGAGGGAACGCCAGGCATAGAAGCCAGGCCCATAATAGAAACAAAAGCGTGAGGCGCAAGCCCACGCTTTTTTGTTTTCCAGTGATCAGTTTTCAGCGGTCAGTGATCGGCAAAGCGCGGGCTGATGACTGAAAACTGATAACTACCAACACCAGTAAGGAGGCATACACAATGATCGTCGAAATGCGTCGGGGAGCGTCGCAAGAGCAGGTGCAGGCCGTCATCGAGCGGGCGATCAAGTTCGGCTTTGAGACACAGCTCAACGTCGGCACCGACAAGGTGGTGGTGGCGATTCTGGGCAGCGATACGGGCCGGGCGCCCACCGATGCCTTTGCCGTGCTGCCGGGCGTCGAGTCGGTGACGCGCATCATGCGCCCCTACAAGTTAGCCTCGCGCGATTTCAAAAGCGAACCAACCCAAGTGTCCATCGGCGGAGTAGTCATAGGCGGGCGCAAGGTAGTATCCATCGCCGGCCCTTGCGCCATCGAAAGTTGGGAGCAGCTTCAGGCTACAGCCAGGCACGTCACCCGCGTCGGGGCGACCATCGTGCGCGGCGAGGCCTTCCAGCCGCGCACCACGCCATTTAGCTAACAGGGGTTGGGGGTACATGACCTCTCCCTATGCCTTCCAGGGATTGGGGGGAGATGGCCTCGACCTGCTCCGTCGTGTGCGCCAGGAGTTGCACGTGCCGGTGGTCACCGAGATCACCGATCCGCACCACATCGAACCGATGATGGAATACGTGGATGCGCTGCAAGTGGGCGCACGCAACATGCAGAACTATTCGTTGCTGCGCGCTGTGGGCCAAAGCGGACGGCCCTGTATCCTCAAGCGCGGCCTGGCCGCCACCGTCACCGAATGGTTGCAGGCCGCCGACTATGTGCTGGCGGCGGGCAATTCGCAAGTGGTGCTGTGCGAACGCGGCATCCGCTCGTTCGAGGATAGCACCCGCTTCACGCTCGACATCTCGGCAGTCGCGGTCATCAAACGGCACTCGCACCTGCCGGTGATCGTGGATCCCAGTCACGCCGCTGGCCACTATACTATCGTGCCGACGCTGGCCAAAGCGGCGGTGGCCGCTGGGGCCGATGGACTACTCATTGAGGTGCATCCCGATCCGACCAACGCCATGTCCGACGGGCTGCAATCGCTCACCTTTTCCGATTTTGAGCGGTTGATGGGCGAGTGCAGACTCATTGCCCAGGCGGTAGGGAGGGAACTCTAGCCAAGAGCGCCG
Source organism: uncultured Anaerolineales bacterium (assembly GCA_964649365.1). Lineage (GTDB taxonomy): Bacteria > Chloroflexota > Anaerolineae > UBA1429 > UBA1429 > CAZYPJ01. Next base: position 27,132 of record CAZYPJ010000016.1, read on the forward strand.
TAGCCGCGCCCCTTGTGGGCGGAGGTGTTGGGGAAGTCACATCACACAGGGCACTAATCGACGAGTAAATCCCAGATATGCGCGAGATCCTTCAGGGTGATGCCGCGCTCGGCGCACCAGGCGGAGATGGCCTCAGCCTGAGACGGGTTGAGGTCGCCGTCCACCGAAATAACGGCGGCAGGCGTTCCCAGGCGCACCAACGCAGCCAAGATACGTTCCAGGTCGCGCAGGGCGCTGGTCGTCGGTTCGATGGCGATCAGCGCCAGGTCGGCGCCGGCGCAAGCGGCCACCATGGGCCAACCCGCGCCCGCCGGCGCGTTGACCAACAAGCAATCGGCGTCGCGCTCGATGACCCAGCGGCAGGCTGCTTCTTTCAACGCAGTGATCAGCCGGCCCGAGTTCTCGCGGCCGGCGTCGAGCGCGCCCCAAAAGAGCGGCCCGTAAGGGGTGCTGCTGTGGAACCAGCGCCCGGCGCGCAGCGGTTGCAGGGCGATGGCCTCCTCGGGGCATACGTCCATACAGGCGGCGCAGCCCAAACACGCCGTAGGGAGCACCTGGTAGCGCGCGTCCTTTCGGGCGATAGCGCCATAGCGGCACACCTCGGCGCAACGTCCGCAAGCGGTGCAGCGCCCGATCAGGATCACAGCCAACGGCAAACCGGCCACATCGCGCGGCTCGGAGCCGCCGGCCTGCAACAAATCAGCCAGCGCTGGCGCCTCGACGTTGGCGTCGGCCAGAACCAATGTGATTCCGGCGGGGACAGAACGGGCCAGCGCAGCGGCGATCTCGCTATCGTTGGCGAGCACGACGATCTGTTTCATCATGCCGCCTCCTCAGCTAACCGCTCGGCCAGGGTTGTGAATACCGCGCTCAGATCAGGTGCAGCTATCGTTAGGGGCGCGCCCTGCGCCCAGGCGGCGCGCAGCGCCTCCACATTCGCCAAGTGCGCCAGCATGGGAAGGCCGCGTTCGCGGCAAAACGTTTCTATCTCGACGTTGTGTACTCCTTCGCCCACCAGCGCCGCCCCTACACGATGGCCCAACGACTCGCGCGCCAGGCTCGCCAGCGCCCGCAGACCGCGCAGCCCCCGCGCCGAGCTATCCACCGCCAACAACACGTAATCAGCGCCGCGCAACACCTCGGCGGTATGGCGACCAACGCCCGGCGGCGCGATGAGGATCGTCACATTGCCAGAGCGTTGATCCACCGCGCGCCGGCCCGCCCGCTGCCCCGGCGCCGGATCGAACACGCCCGGCTCGACCAGCCCTTGTAACCGCAGCATTGCGCCACCCCGCCCGCGCTCTCCCTTTCCCACCAAACGAGGGATTTCGCGAATAGCGCGTTCCGGGCAGCCTCGCGCGCAACGTCCGCACCCCAAGCACAATTCGGCAAACACTGGAACTCGCCCATCCACCACAACGATGGCGCCATAGACGCACAGTTCGGCGCAACGCCCGCAGCGGGTGCAATGCTCCATATCCACTTCGGGGATGACGGTGTACACCTCTTGGCCGCCGCCGGATAGCGGTTTGAGCAGACGCGCGGCCTGCGGCGATTCCACGGCAGCGTCGGCCAGAATCAGCCGGGGCCGGGACGCGCCTGGCCGGGGCGGCGCGCTCATCCAGGCCAGGGCAAGGCTCGCAGCAATAGCCGTCGGCGCGGCGTGATCGGTGGCGCTGGCAACGCAGATCATCATGCTAGCAACCTCATCACAGTTCCAGGGTCGTCCCGGCTGGGCAAGCGCGCACGCGCTCGCCAAATGTAGCGCGCAGCGCGGCCACGGCGCGTTCGCCGGTGCAATGGCTGATATAGAGCATCGGCGCGCCCTCGTCGGCCAGGGCCGCGGCCAACGCACGTATCTCATTGTCCGAAGCAGCATTAAGGTGCGTGCCGCCCAGGATCGCCGTCAGCGGCTCGGTGTAATGCTGTCGCACCGTAAGCAGCGTGTTGCGCAGCCCGGCGTGGCAACAGCCGCACAGCAACGCGATGCCGTCCTTTGTTCGCAACACCAGCGATAGATCATCGGCGCAATCGTCGGCCACAAGTTGTCCCTCACGACGCACCAACAAATAGTCGGCCCCGCCCAGAGGATAGGGGCGCGGCGCGATGCTGCCCGTCGTCCGCACGCCGGGTAACAATTCCTGCGGTTCGGCGGAGAGGCGCAGCGGAGCGCGCGCCTCCAATTCCTCACGCGTCCATTTCATCCCGTTGGAACGCACCTGCCCACCGCGGCTGCTGAATCGCTCGGTGAACAGCTCAGCGTGAGCATAGATCGGCGCGCTGGGAAAGCGCTCCAACACTGTGGCCAGGCCGCCGGTATGATCGTGGTGGGCGTGGCTAAGCGCCATTGCCCGAATCGGCCCAGCCAGCTTGAGCGCGTCGAGATTGTGCGCCAATACCGTCCCGCTTGCGCCCGTATCCCACAACACGACGCCATCAGGCGTCTCGATCCAAAACGATAGGCCATGCTCGCCCCATAAAGACGAACCGAAGGTTACGCTGTTATCTATCAAGCAAGTGATGCGCATGATTCGCCCTACAATCTCTTTCGGGATAGTCAGCCGTCAGTGGTCTCGCTGACGGCTGACCATTGGCTACTTGGCTAGGATGCGTTCTCGACTTTCCAAACTGTCCATACATTGCCTACCAACGAAGGCCCAGGCTTGAGCGTGGGCTTGCCGGGCTGCCAACCGGCGGGCATCACTTCGCCCGTGGCGCGGTTATGCTGATACGCCTTGACCTGGCGGGCCAGTTCGCCAAAGTTGCGCCCCACCGGTGGAGTACGCACCTCCATCGCCACAATGACGCTGTTTTTTTTAATGATGATGCGACCACGGATATCTACTCAGCCCTCTTCGTCATAGACC
>CAZYPJ010000017.1:0-13862 GCA_964649365.1 uncultured Anaerolineales bacterium
GGTGACATTATCATTTGAGAGAACCATACAGTGATATTTTACGTGAATGAACACGGAAACTTGTGTCGCTCCCTTTTCTGACTATCATTAGGCAGGGAAAAGGGAGCGCGCCCTTTTTGGCGTCATCTTATCATTGCAGGAGCATCACGTGGCGCAGGCGATTGTCACTGAGGGCTTGACGCGACGCTTTGGCGATCATATCGCCGTCAATCAGCTCGACCTCACCGTCGAACAAGGCCAGGTATTTGGCTTCCTCGGCCCCAATGGCGCCGGCAAAACGACTACGGTGCGCCTGCTGAACGGCGTGCTCAACGCCAACGCGGGCAGGGCAACGGTGCTAGGGTTCGATGTGGTCACACAGGGCGCAGAGATTCGGAAACGCACCGGTGTGCTCACCGAAACGCCCAACCTCTACGAGGCGTTGACCGCTCGCGAGAACTTGATGCTGTTCGGCGACCTATACAGTGTGCCCGAAAGCGAGCTTCCCAAGCGGGTAGATTCGCTGTTGGAGGAGTTGGGGCTGATCGAGCGCGCCAACGAGCGCGTGGGCGGCTATAGCAAAGGGATGAAGCAGCGCCTGGCCATCGCCCGCGCGTTGTTGCACCAGCCGACCCTACTTTTTCTTGATGAGCCGACTTCGGGGCTTGACCCCGTGGCTGCGCGTATGGTCACCGGCCTGATCCAGACTCTCAGCCATCAGGAAGGACGAACGGTTTTTCTTTGCACTCACAATCTCACCGAGGCGCAACGTCTCTGTCAACGCGTGGGAGTCATTGACCAGGGTGTGTTGCGCGCCATCGGCTCCCCGAAGGATCTGGCGCGCCAGCTCTGGCAAAAGCTGTGGATCGAGATTGATCTGCATGGTGAACCCTCGTCTGAGGTGCAACAGGCGCTGCGACGTATGCCCAGCGTACATAGCCAAAACATGGAGGAGGGCCTTTTGGCGTTAGAGCTAGACGCCGAAGAGAGTATTCCCGATGTGATCTCGGCTATCGCATCGGCTGGCGGGCGCATTTACCACGTTGCGCCCCGCGAACACTCGCTGGAAGATATCTATTTCGAGATTCAGGAAAATCACCGAGCCAGCGAAGGAGTCGCCCAATGAATTGGAATTGGCGGGCCATGCGCGCCATCATGCGCAAAGATTTGGCCCAGGTGTTTCAGAACAAGATGGTTTGGGTTCCGATGGTCATTGTGCCGCTGCTTCTCCAAGTCATCATGCCGCTTTTCTTGATCGTGCTTCCCAGCATCTTTGGCGTCGAGCAATTCGATCCGGCCGAGCTGGCGCCGTTGATGGCGAAAATGCCCGCTTTCATCAAGTCGCCTTTTGAGAACCTGACGGGGTTGCAACAGTGGATCATGCTGAGCGCCAACTATATGTTCGCGCCATTGTTCTTGATCGTGCCGCTGATGGTGTCGAGCATCTTGGGGGCCGATAGCTTTGCGGGCGAAAAAGAACGCAAAACGCTGGAGGGTTTACTCTATACACCCCTGAGCGAGATGGAGTTGTTCGTAGCCAAAGTGCTTACCGCCCTGATCCCTGCTATTATCATTAGCATCGGCTCATTCGTGCTTTATGGCTTGGTAGTCAATCTAAGCGGCTATCGTGTGATGGGCGGCCTCTACTTTCCTACAGCAGTGTGGTGGCCGCTGGTATTCTGGTTGGGGCCGGCGGTGTCGGTGGCGGGGCTGGGCGCTACCGTGCTCATTTCCTCGAAATCCAAGTCGTTTATGCAAACACAGCAATTAAGCGGCTCGTTGGTGTTGCCTATCGTTTTCCTGATGATCGGCCAAGTGAGCGGGTTATTCTTTCTTGGGCCAATTGTGTTGATCGTCATGGGGTTGGTCGTTTGGGCAGTGGGTTTGTGGTTGATTTGGATTGGGGCCAAGACGTTTTCACGCGGCGAGTTGATTGCGCGTATCTAGTATGCTAAATCTGCAAAGGTGGACAAAATGATGAGCGGCATCCACGAACATTTACTAAATAGCCTGCGCCAAGAATACGAAGTGAAATATCCTGCGTCCAAAGCGGCGCACGCGCGAGCGCGCGGCGTGTTGGTGGATGGCATCAACCACGGCGCTCGCTTGTTCAAGCCCTATCCTTTTCGTGTGACGGCGGCCCAGGGCGGGCGCGTCACTGATGTGGATGGCAACGAACTGGTGGATTACTGGCAAGGTCACTACGCCAATATACTAGGACACAATCCAGCGGTGGTGCGCCAGGCGTTGGTCGCCGAGCTAGAGCACGGCCTAGGCCTGCAAACGGGCCTGCCCGAGGAACTAGAGACCGATTTTGCTGCCGCTTTGGCCAAAGCTACCGGCGCCGAGCGTGTACGCCTGACCACCGCCGGAACGCTGGCTACGATGTACGCCATCATGTTGGCTCGCGGGTATACCCAACGCAAGCTGGTCATCAAAGTGGCCGGCGGCTGGCACGGCGCCAGTCCACTTGCTCTTAAAGGTGTAGGGCGTTCGCAAACTGGCTTTGACCGGGTGGATTCGGCCGGCGTGCCCCAAGCTACCGATGAAGAGATCGTGCTGACGCGCTTTAACGATGTGGATAATCTTCGCAAGCTGTTTCGTTCATTGGGCGATCGCATCGCGTGTTTCATCTGTGAGCCGTGCCCAGGCAGCGGCGGGTTCATTCCCGCTACGCCTGAATACATGGCCGCCGCTCGCGAATTGACGACCCATTACGGCGCATTGCTCATCCTCGATGAAGTAATCACCGGCTTTCGCTATTGCGCTGGGGGCGTGCAAAAACTCTATGGCGTGCAAGCCGACCTGACTACCTTTGGCAAGATCGTCGGCGGCGGTATGCCCGTTTCAGCGGTGACGGGTCGCGCCGATGTGATGGATCTGGCCAGTGAAGACCAGCCTCAGCGAGTGTGGTTCAACGGCGGCACATTCTGCGCACACCCACTGGCGCTGGTGGCGGGCAAGACGATGATTGAATATCTCGTCGCCCACGAGAACGAGGTCTATCCTGTCCTGGCTGCTCGCGGAGAGGTATTGCGACAGGGGATTGAAAGGGTGTTTGCCGATCGCGGTGTGTTGGCGCGCTGCACCGGTCATCCGAATGCGGCGATCACCGGCGGTTCGTTAGCCTCGGTCTATTTCCCCCTGCGCGACGATCATGTTCCTTCATCGGTAGATGATTTGATGGATCCGGCCTTGTGCGATGTGGTCCTGCGTGAGCAGGCGCTCAAGTTGGGATTATTGTTGAACAATGTCAATGTCTCACACGGCCTAGGAGCGCTATCTACCGCTCATACCGATGAGGATCTGCAACGCACCTTCCAGGCTTTTGACGCTTTTGCTTTGCGCTTGCGTGCAGAAAGATGAGGCTACTGCTATATTGCGCTTTCATCTTGTACGAAAGGACTAGCGATGGATAGAACCAAGTCGAAAGCAACAATCATCCCGGATACGCCCAGACCAGGCCAAGCGCGCCGAGATCTTTTGCTTGGCCTGGGCGCGTTTGTGTTGTTTCTCATCGTTTCTATGGGTATCGTGGTCGCGCTGAACCCCATAGGATTCAGAACGTTGCTGACTGGCGATATCCAGGAGCCGCCAGGCGAACAACCCATTGAGATTACTCTAATGCACACCAACGATACCTGGGGGTATGTAGATACCTGTGGTTGAAGCCACGCAACTGGAGGCGTGGCCCGGCGGGCCACCATTATCCAGCAAGAGCGCGGTAAGGCGCAGCATACTCTGCTATTGGACGCTGGCGACTCGTTGTTGAGTGAAAAAGACCCTGCGAAAAAGACTAAGGGCCGCACGAGTATCGAGGCGATGAATCTGATGGGTTATGACGCCATGACGTTGGGATCACTCGATCTGGCGCTCACGTTGAGCGATCTCAAACAGCGTTTGGCCGAGGCAGATTTCGCTGTTCTTTCGGCGAACGCTTACCTTTCGAGTACTAGAGAACTGGTCGCAACGCCCTATTTGGTGTTGGATGTAGCCGATCATCGCGTGGGTATCTTGGGCCTCACCGATCTGGCTTCCACCCAAGATTTTGTCGTTGCCGACCCGCTTCAGACGGCGCGAGAGCGTGTGCCAGAATTACGCCGCCAGGCCGATATCGTCATCGTACTCTCACACGCCGGCGTCAAAGTGGATAAGGTCATCGCGGAGCAAGTGCCGGGGATTGATTTGATCGTGAGCGGCGGCGTCACGGCGCTGGAGACGCCCTATATCGCGCCGCTCACCGGCGCGGTCGTTGTGCACGCCGAAGCGCCCCATACGGGCACGGCGGGCACATATATTGGCATCGCCAATCTATCGTTCGACAAAGAGGGCAAGTTACTCAAACACGAGTGGCGCAAGATGTTGTTGGAAACTGTGATCGTGGAGGATCCTGCAATGCTCAAATGGTTGCAAAAGGTCAAAGCAGAATAGCCCTACGGATTCTGAGGCCACAGTAGAGTGTTGAGGCGAGAGATGGAATAGTACTCTCGCCTCAATATTTTGGTTTCGTAGCTGAAGGCGATGGCAATCGCAGACCTGATCGCAATACTTGGTGATAGGCGAAGATCCGTTCACGCCGAAGCGCAGGCTTGTGGCCAAGTACCAATTTGAAGGCTTCCTCAATGAGGCGGTAAAGATAGGTGAGCAGCAAGAAGTTGCGCAACAGCATAGCTTGCGCAGCGCCATGATGCTTGCAGAAATAGTGAATCTTGCTGCTCTCAAAGCGAATGTGTCGCGCCGCAACCACCTGATTGCTGCTTTGCCCCTCATAGTGCAGCACTATCGCCTGTGGAAGATAGGCCACGCGCCAACCAGCGGCCACAATACGGCGGCACCAATCCAGTTCTTCGGAATACATGAAAAAACTCTCGTCGAGTAACCCGGCTTGCTGGAACGCTTCGCGCCGTACCAACATGCACGCGCCCACCACCCAATCCACTTCTTGAGTCATGTCATCGGGTGTATCGGCCATGATATAGCGCTGCGCCCAGGGGTTGCGGGGCCACCATTGGTGCAATAGCGTACTTTCCATAAAAGCGGTCATCAACGTAGGAAAGCGGCGGCGCGAGGGTTGTAAGCTGCCGTCGCCGTAACGCAATTGCGGACCGACCACACCCAGTTCGGGATGTAGCTCGGCATAGTCGAGAAGCAACGTCAGCGCCTCGCCCACGATGCGCGTATCGGGGTTCAACAACAGCGCATAACGTCCTTGGCATCGCCGCAGCGCCACATTGTTGCCCGCGCTAAAGCCCAAGTTGGATTCGCTTGCGATCAGGTTTACCTGCGGGAACTCGGCCCGCACCATCTTGGCGCTGCCATCAGTGGAGGCATTATCCACTACCCAAACCTCGGCGCGATAGTCGCTCAGATAGAGCGCGCCGTTCTCAGCTATATGACTGCCCGCACATGCAAAGATCGAACGCAAACAATCGCGCAGCAAATCGCGCACGTTCCAGTTGACGATGATGATGCTCAAATCCACGATCATCTCAATTTACCCTGAATAGCCGACAGGCGTTAGCGGTCGAGAGGTGAGCGAGTTCATCGAGCGGCAAGTCCAATATCTCAGACAGTTTTTCGGCCACATGGCGCACGAAAGCAGGCTCGTTGCGGCGGCCTCGTTTGGGGTGGGGCGACAAATAGGGGCAATCGGTCTCGACTAGTAGGCGGTCGCGCGGCGCACGACGCACGATATCAGCCAAGTGCACCACACTGCCAAAGGTGATCGGCCCGGCCACGCCGAGATAGAAGCCTCGATCCACCGCCCACTCGGCCATGCGCGCGTCGGCCAAGAAGCAATGCAGCACCCCGCGCACGGGCGGCGCTTGCTCGATTAGACGGCGCGTGTCATCATCGGCTTCGCGGTCGTGGATGATGACGGGCAGATCAAGTTCGGCGGCCAGCGCTAATTGGCGCGCCATGACGCGTTGCTGTACATCACGCGGCGAAAAATCGTAGTGATAATCCAGGCCGATCTCGCCGATGGCTACTACGCCGGCCTGGACAGCCAGCTCACGCAAACGATCTAGGCAATGTTCATCCAGCTCACCAGAGCTTTCGTGTATGGCCGAGTTGGCCCGATGGCCGTGAATGCCCACCGCTGCATAAATCCCGACGTGGCGCTGCATCAGCGCTATCTCGGCTTCGCTGGTCGGCAGATCGGAGCCGCAAGTGACGAGACGTGTAACGCCCGCGCTGATTGCGCGGGCGATAACATCGTCTCGATCCGCTTCGAACCGCGAAGATTCGAGATGAGTGTGAGTATCGAATAGCTCCATCAACTATACTGCAAGTCCGGCGATTTTCAAGCCCTCGGCCAGCAGGTCTTGCACGCGGTCGCCGCGTGTCGTCTCGCAATAGACGCGGATCACCGGTTCGGTGCCCGAAAAGCGAATGAGCACCCAGCCACCATCTTCCAGGCAATAGCGAAAGCCGTCGCGCTTGTCCACGCACGTAACCTTCATACCGGCCAGGGCTTCGGGCTGGGCGGCATTCACGCGCGCTACCACAGCGGGCTTTTGGTCGGGCGGCATTTTGCTGTCTATGCGGTCATAGTAGTGCCTACCCACCAACGAAAAGATATGCTCCAATAATTGGCTAGGCGATTTGCCCATTTGCACCATCAGGTCGAGCAAAAACAACCCGGCCAGAATGCCGTCGCGCTCGGGGATATGATTGCGGAACGCAAAGCCGCCGCTCTCCTCGCCGCCGAGCAATGCGTCCACACGTAGCATTTCGGGCGCTACGTATTTAAATCCCACGCCTGTCTCGTACACGTCCACGCCGTAAAGCTTGGCCAGCTTGTTGGCCATAACGGTGGAGCTGATGGTGCGCACCAACGGCCCTCGCCAGCCCCGCACTTGTAATAGGTAGAACGACAGCAAGGCATAGACTTCGAGCTGGTTGACAAAGCGCCCCTGCTCGCTGGCAAACCCAATGCGGTCGGCGTCGCCGTCGGTGGCCAGGCCTACATCGCCTTTCCAGGCGACGATGGTTTGCAAGAGGTCCTGGAGGTTCTCGTCAATTGGTTCGGGGCGCTTCATGCGCGGGAAGAGCGGATTACGCTCGCCGTGAATCTCGTTGACCTGGGTTTTGCCGCCGCCCAACAGCTTGGGGAACCAACCCTGGCCCACCCCCCACATGGGGTCTGCCACCACGCGCAGACCAGCGTTGATGATCGGTTTAACGTCCACCAAGCGGGCGAGTTGCTCGATATAAGACTCTTCAGGGTCAATGATCTGGATTAGGCCCTGCTTAACCGCTCGATCATAATCGAGTCGCTTGAATTGTCCGGTCTCTTGGGCCACGCTGATACGCGCTTCGACCATTGTCAGAGTCTCGGGCGCGGCGGCTCCGCCATAGTGAGATCGCAGCTTGAAGCCATTGTCGCTAGAGGGGTTGTGGCTGGCAGTGATCCAGATGCCGCCCGCAGCCTTGTAGGGCAGAATAGTGTACGAAAGCACCGGCGTGGGCGCGGCGCGGCGCGCCAGATAGGTGCGAATGCCGTTGCCCGCCAACACCTCGGCTACAGCCTGGGCGAAATCCTCTGACCGAAAGCGCATGTCATAGCCGACGATCATGCCGCGTTCTGCCAGCCCCTCAGCGAGAAGATAGTCGGCAGTGCCCTGGGTGCAATAACGCACGTTCTCAAAGGTATAATCCTCGGCGATGCTGGCGCGCCAACCGTCGGTGCCAAAGCGGATAGGTTTCATAGTCGCTGCCCTTTCATTTCGGCTTCTACCAGGCGCAGATCATTATCCACCATCATATGGATCAGCTCCTCGAACTGCACCCGAGGCTCCCAACCCATCTTGATTTTGGCTTTGGAGGCATCTCCCACCAAATCATCCACCTCGGCGGGGCGCAAGAAACGGGGATCCACTGTTACATAGTTGCGATAATCCAGCCCCACGTAGCTGAATGCGACCTCGCACAGCTCGCGCACTGAATGTCGTCGCCCTGTAGCTACGATATAGTCATCCGCTTCATCCTGCTGCAACATCAGCCACATCGCTTCGACGTAATCGCCGGCAAAACCCCAGTCGCGCAAGGCTTCGAGATTGCCCATCGGCAATTTATCGGCCAGCCCCAGCTTGATGCGCGCTACATTGTACGAGACTTTGCGAGTGACGAATTCCAATCCCCGACGGGGCGATTCGTGATTAAACAGGATGCCCGAGACAGCAAAGAGATTATAGCTCTCGCGATAGTTTACCGTAATCCAATGGCCGTAAACTTTGGCTACGCCGTAAGGACTGCGTGGGTAAAAAGGTGTCGTCTCACGTTGGGGCACTTCGCGCACACGACCAAACATCTCACTCGATGAAGCCTGGTAGAAGCGGATGGACGGATCCACCATGCGGATAGCATCCAACATGCGCGTCACACCCAGAGCAGTGGATTCAGCAGTGAGCACCGGCTGCGCCCACGATGTGGGCACGAACGATTGGGCTCCCAAATTGTACACTTCTTGAGGACGATGATCGCGAATGATGCTGACTAGCGAGACCTGATCCATCAGGTCGCCCTGAACGATGGTAATGCGATCCTGGATGTGCTCGATGCGCTGAAAGTGAGGCGTGCTGGCTCGGCGCACCATGCCGATCACTTCATAGCCCTTATCCAACAGGAACTCGGCCAAATAAGAACCATCTTGACCGGTAATACCGGTTACTAGCGCTTTTTTTGTCACATTTGCTCCTTTATCTCTGGTATCACTGAGATCAAGAGATTTATCTATTGGTTGGTTTTTGCTCTTGACGAATACGCTCTCGCCAGTCGTCTAGCGCATCTTGCAGGCTCTGCTGCAAGGTATATTCTGGTTTCCAGCCTGTCTCGGCTTGGAGACGGCTGCTATCGCAAACGAGGGTAGGAATGTCGCTGGGACGCATCCGCGCCGGATCCATCTCGACGTGCACCGTTACATGGCTCATGCCCAAGAGCGAATCGAGGATTCCTTGAATGGCCTGGGCGCGCGACGATCCCAAATTGTACACCTGGCCCGGCGTGCCTTTCGTGAGAGCCAAGTAATAGCCGCGCACAATATCACGCACGTCGGTGAAATCGCGTTGCGCTGATAGGTTGCCTACCTTCAGGACAGGCTCGGCCAAGCCGGCCTCGATGCGGGCGATTTGCGCGCAGAAATCGGGTACCACGAACCCCCGTCCCTGGCGCGGCCCAATGTGGTTGAACGGCCGCACGCGCACGATGGGCAAATGGTGGCTGAGATGATATTGCAGCCCTAGAAAATCCTGCGTCACTTTGCTTACAGCATAGGGGTTAAGGGGGCGCAACGGCGTATCTTCATCAATGGGCAGGTCGTCGGGGCGCACCAAGCCATATTCATCGGCAGAGCCAACGATAAGCAAGCGCGGAGCGATACCCAGCGCAATGATCGCCTGGAGAAGATTGAGTTGGATGGTGATGTTGGTGGCCAACGTTTCGGCAGGGTTGGCCCAAGCCCGCTCCACTGATGCCTGCGCTGCCAGATGGAATATCAGGTCGGGGTGAATCGTCCCCATAAGGCGACGAACATCGGCCGCGTCATGCAAGTCAACAGGGTATAGCTCGATTCGATCTAGGATAGATTGGAGATTGCGAGTGCTTTCGCCCGGCAAGCAAATGCCAAAAACCTCGATCCCCTCTTGCGTCAACAGGTGATCGGCCAGATGGCTGCCTGCAAAACCCGCAATACCCGTAATCAGTGCGCGCAGGGTGCTTTCTCCTCTCTGAGATAACATGTTGATACGAACCTAGGTCAAAGTATAATCAACATAGCATCTATGGCAAGCGATGAATAACACATCCGGCGCTCCAAAGCGCCGGATGTATAGCAGTCAGGTTCAGAGGCCCGCCGCGTCGCGCAAATCCTCCGCGCGGTCGGTGGCTTCCCAAGGGGCGTCAATATCGTGGCGGCCAAAGTGCCCATAAGCTGCGGTGGCTTTGTAGATTGGGCGGCGCAGGCGCAAATCGCGGATGATTGCGCCCGGGCGCAGGTCAAAGTGTCCGCGCACCAGTTCCTCGATTTTAGCGTCGGCGATTTTGCCTGTGCCAAAAGTCTCGATGTTGAGCGAGACGGGGTGCGCCACACCGATGGTGTAGGCAATCTGCAGTTGACACTTTTCAGCCAAGCCGGCGGCCACCACGTTTTTGGCCACCCAGCGCGCCGCATAGGCAGCGGAGCGGTCCACCTTCGTGGGGTCTTTGCCCGAAAAGGCGCCGCCGCCGTGGGGGATCATGCCGCCGTAGGTATCTACGATGATCTTGCGGCCCGTAAGACCAGCGTCGCCCATCGGCCCGCCGATCACAAAACGACCGGTCGAGTTGATGAAATAACGCGTGTTGGCGTCAAGCATGTTAGCGGGGATAACCTTGTTGACGACATGCTCGCGAACTTCGGCGCGTAATTGCTCTTGCGAGACTTGAGCGTCATGTTGCGCGGCGATGACGATGGTATCCACTCGCGCGGGGACGCCATAGCGATACTCTACCGTCACCTGCGATTTGCCGTCAGGCCGCAGATAGGGCAGTACGCCATTCTTGCGCACAGCGGCGAGTTGCTTGGCCAGGCCGTGCGCCAATGAGATAGGCATGGGCATCAGTTCGGGCGTTTCGGTGCAAGCATAGCCGAACATCATACCCTGGTCGCCGGCGCCCACTGCCTCGATCTCGGCGTCGCTCATCTCGCCAGACTTGGCCTCTTGAGCTTTATCCACGCCGAGGGCAATATCGCAGGATTGTTCTTTGATTGAGGTGATGACGCCGCACGTTTCGTAATCAAACCCGTAGCTGGCGTCGGTATAGCCGATTCCCTTGACTGTCTCACGCACGACAGCCGGAATGTCCACATAGCACGAGGTGGTGATTTCGCCAGCAACAAGGATCAGGCCGGTCGTAGCGGAGCATTCGCAGGCCACGCGCCCATAGGGGTCCTGGGCAAAGATGGCGTCGAGCACTGCGTCTGAGATTTGGTCGCAGACCTTGTCAGGGTGCCCCTCTGAGACGGACTCGGAGGTGAACAAGAACTTGGGTGATCGCATCAGATTGAGCATGGCGGTTTGTTATATCCTTTCTGGTCGAGCGTTGTTACTGGCTCGTATTGATCAGCACTAAATTAAAATACGGATCAGGTTCCTGATTCCCACGAAGAGAGGTATTTCTCTTGCTCTTCGGTCAAGGTGTCAATGGCAATGCCCATTGCTTGCAACTTGAGCCGGGCTACGGCGGCGTCAATAGCGTGCGGCACGCGATAGACGGCTTTTTCCAGCTTGGCGTGGTTGAGCGCCATATATTCTGCCGAGAGCGCCTGGTTGGCGAACGACATATCCATCACAGCGGAGGGATGACCTTCAGCGGCGGCCAAGTTCACCAGACGACCTTCGCCCAGCACAAAGATGCGGCGCCCATTAGGCAATACGTACTGATCCACAAACTCGCGCAGGCGGGTGATCTCGCGGGCCATTTTGGCCAGAGCTTCCAGGTTCAGCTCTACATTAAAGTGACCCGAGTTGGCGACAATGGCGCCGTCCTTCATGCGCTCAAAGTGCGGAGCGTCAATGACGTTAATGTCGCCGGTGGCCGAGATAAAGATATCGCCCAGCGGAGCGGCCTCGGCGATGGGCATAACACGGTAGCCATCCATAACAGCTTCGAGAGCGCGCAAAGGGTTCACCTCAGTGATGATGACGTTGCCACCTAGCCCATGAGCGCGCATCGCGATGCCCCGACTGCACCAGCCATAGCCGCACACCACCACCGTCTTGCCGGCGATGAGCACGTTGGTGGCGCGGATCACGCCGTCGAGGGTGCTCTGGCCTGTGCCGTAGCGGTTATCGAACATATGCTTGGTGTCGGCGTCGTTCACGGCGATGATGGGATATTCGAGCTTGCCCTGCTCTTGCAGCGCCCGCAGGCGAATGACGCCTGTGGTGGTCTCTTCGGTGCCGCCGATGAGGTTGGGCAGCAACTCGCGGCGCGACTTGTGCAGCAGACCCACCACATCGGCGCCGTCGTCCATGGTCATGTTGGGTTTGCTGTCGAGCACGGCGGTGATGTGCTTGTAGTAGGTGGCGTTATCCTCGCCTTTGATGGCGTAGGTGGGAATCTCATAGTGCGAGACGAGCGCCGCCGCTACATCATCCTGCGTGGAGAGCGGATTCGAGGCGCACAGGGTGATCTCGGCGCCGGCCGCTTGCAAAGTGCGCATCAGGTTGGCCGTCTCACTGGTCACGTGCAGACATGCGCCCAGGCGCAGCCCGGCCAATGGGCGCTCTTGGGCAAATCGTTCACGGATCAACCGCAACACGGGCATTTCGCGCTCGGCCCATTCGATGCGCGTCACGCCCTGGCGAGTGAGGTTCAGATCCTTGACGTCATATTCTGATTTCATCAAACTCCCTTTCAAGATCATGGGTATGAACTGTGCGATTGAGAAAAAAGCGCGTTTTACTTGATAACTCGACCCAGACGGCGACACGCAGCATCGTCATGGCTGGGGTCAAAGTAGGTCAACAGACGGAACTCGCAATAACGCGCCTCGATTTCCTCCATCGTTAGCGTGCGGAGCCGATCAATACTGAAATCCTGCACAGTGAACGAGGCAACGATAGCGCCGTGTACGATGGCCCGCCGCAGCCCTTCGACGGAGAGGTCGCTTGTCTTGGCGATATAGCCCATAAAACCAGCGGCAAAGGTATCGCCTGCGCCGGTGGGATCTATTACGTTGTCTAGCGGAAAAGCCGCCGTGAGGAAAAAGCTCTCCCCCAATGTTGGCCCTTGAGTGACGAGCATCGCCCCGTATTCGCCCCGTTTGATGACGAGCGCTTTGGGCCCCATCGTCAGCACCTGCCGGGCAGCGACTAGAACATTATCCTGCTGGGCGAACTGTTTGATCTCACTCTCATTGAACAACACCACATCTACCATCGCGATAGCGCGCGTCAGCGCTTCGCGCTTGCCCGTAATCCAAAAGTTCATCGAGTCGAGCGCCGTTAACCGAGGGGCGCGCATCTGCTCCAGCACTTCAATCTGCAAATCCGGGTCAATATTGGCCAAAAAGACATACTCGGCGCTGCGCAAATCGTCGGGAATAATGGGGTGAAAGCTAGCGAAAACGTTGAGTTGCGTATCGAGCGTCTCGGCGTCGTTTAGGTCGTCGCCATAGCGCCCGGCCCAGAAAAAGGTCTTGCCCTCCACTATCTGCAAGCCGCGCAGATCAATGTTGCGGGTCTTGAAAAAGTCAACGTGCTGTTGGGGAAAGTCGGCGCCCACAACCGCTACCATACCTACGCGGTCATAGAGGCTAGCCGCAGTAGAGAAATAGGTGCAGGCGCCACCCAGCGTCCGGCTGCGGCTGCCTGCCGGGGTCTGAACATCATCCAATCCCACAGATCCTACGACAAGTATGGTCAAGATAGGCCTCCTGGTTGAGAGCAGTCTGATCAGCCTACCGCTGCTCTGGGCGGCTCGGCAACGCTCGAAACAGTATAGCGGTGGCGCATCTCGGCAGAGACACCCACAGTCAACTCGAACACACGCTCAGCTATGACTGGCGTGAGCGACCCCAAGCCGCAAGAGGGGCTGATCATGCCTGCCTTGAGCAGCGCATCCAGGGGAACTCCCTTGCCAGCCAGATGGTTAATGGCTTCGTGTAGGCGATCCACCAACGCGCCTACCGTCTCGCTTTCAGCGGACGCGCCCGCAGGCACAATACCCCAAGCGATAATACCGCCACGCGCTAAAAAACGAGTTACATCTTCGGGGTAAAGAGAAAGTGTCTCGGCGTAATCGTAGGCATCCAGGCTCAGAATATCAGCCGAGGTATTCAGCAAAATAGACCAATCGGTATTGCCACAGCAGTGCACGCCTTTGAGACCGCTCAACCC
>CAZYPJ010000017.1:13872-29412 GCA_964649365.1 uncultured Anaerolineales bacterium
TCAACCCAGAGAATACCTCTTCGATCCAACCGATGACTTGCTCCTTGCCCAGCGAGACGAACGCCGACCCGAACGAAGCCATATACGGTTCATCTACAAAGAGGATTGTCCGGGGGCATAGCTTTCGTAGCTCAGCTTCCTGCCAAGCTGCTTTGAGGCGTAGGTGCTTGCTGACCGCATCGGCCAACACCTCATCGTAGAGAATCGGGCGCTGATCTTGATCTACGATGGTTAATCCCCAGCTTACCGGGCCGGTCACCTGTCCTTTGAGCGCCACGATTGGTTGCGGCAAAGCAACTTTGCCTTCGATGAGCGAGGCCAACCCGGCCGCATGGGAGGGGCTGATCTGGCCATAAGCCAGGTTGTTTTCTAGATAGGCGAGATAGAGACGTTCGAGGGCCGGATCCAGGTCTTTGCGCCGATCTACATAAATGCGCCCGTCGGCCAGAGTGATGCCGGGGAAACGCTCGCTGAACTGGGCGTACATATTCTCGAGTGAGGTTTTGCGCGGGAGCTGCGGCCAAGCGGGAATCTGCGGGAAACATTTGAGCATCAGTCGCCAAGCGACGCCAAGGTCAGTATGCGGCATGCTGCCCAAGACAAGCGGCAGCCAATTCGGCTGGAATGCGGACATTTTACCCCCAAACAGCTTTCGCTATCATTAGCATAGCACAACTTGGTGAACAAACGATGAACAAGCGCATCATCTCGGCTAACAATCCATTTATCAGAACGTAACGCGAGTAAAAAAAAGCTCCCTTTCGGGAGACTCTGCAAACGGCCTCCCTCTCATCTTTCAGGCGCTCGCTGCGTCTGCCGGAATTGGCACCAGTGGCTCTACCCAGGTTCCAAAACATTACCCTTGGTTGAACCAGGTTGCCGGGGCTTCATCGGGCCGGTCCCTCTGCCCCTCTTGATAAGAGAGCGTATTCTATTATTGAATTATCGGGCGCAATAGTATCACATAATACTACAATTGTCAAACAAATAAGAAGGCTATCGGGGGCGCTGTTTCATACCCAACGCCCCCGTTGAGGCATCAGCCTTTGATGACACCCAACGGACGGGTACGGGCTACCTTCAGCGCCAGACCCGCCTGATGAACGACGTTAACGACGCTATCGAGGTCTTTGTAGGCGTCGGGCGACTCCTCGGCCAAGCCGCGCAGACTGCCCGCGCGCACTACGATGCCGGCATGCTCCAGTTCGGCGCGCAAATCTTCGCCTCGCATCCCTTGTCGCGCTTTGGCGCGACTGGCTACGCGGCCTGCGCCATGACAAGTGCTGCCAAAGGTGTCGCTCATCGCTTTGGCTGTGCCCACCAAAACGTACGACCCCGTGCCCATGTCGCCAGGAATCAACACAGGTTGACCCAAATGGCGATACGGATCGGGCACTTCCGGGAGGTTCGGGCCGAACGCTCGCGTGGCCCCTTTGCGGTGCACGCAAAGTTTCACTTGGTGGCCATCTATCACGTGATGCTCGACTTTGGCGATGTTGTGGCACACATCGTAGAGCATGAGTAATTCGCGGTTTTGGATGACCCCAGCCAACGCCTGATCAAAGCTCTTGCGAACGTTGTGGGTGATCGCTTGCCGGTTGGCCCAGGCATAATTGGCAGCGCAGCACATTGCAGCAAAGTACTGTCTTCCCTCGGGCGATTCGAACGGGGCTGAGACCAGTTCGCGGTCGGGCACGCGAAAGTTGTATTTGGCCATACTGCGCTGCATGGCGCTCACCGCATCGGTGCAGATTTGATGACCCAATCCACGCGAGCCGCAGTGCACCCACACGCATACATGCCCCGGAACCAGGCCGAACGCCGCGGCAACTTCTTGGTCGTACACCTCGACGATCTCGTCTACTTCGAGAAAGTGATTGCCCGATCCTAATGTGCCTACTTGCTCGCGGCCACGCTCCAAGGCGCGCGCACTGACGGCGCTGGCGTCAGCGGCGGTCATACAACCGTGATCCTCGGTGTGTTCCAAATCGCGCTCCGTACCAAGACCCCGGCCCACCGCCCAAGCCGCGCCCTTGTTCAGTACTGTGCGCAAGTCCTTATCCGAGAGGCGCAAGTCACCCTCGCCCCCCACGCCGGTGGGGACGTTCTGAAAAAGTGCGGTCATCAGTTTATCCATATGAGAGCGAACGGCTTTGACCTCGATGGAGCTAGTGAGCAGACGCACGCCGCAGTTAATGTCATAGCCCACGCCGCCGGGCGAGATGACGCCGTCGGGCAATACCATTGCCGCCACCCCGCCGATAGGGAACCCATAGCCCTGATGCATGTCGGGCATGGCCAGAGCGTATTTGACCACGCCGGGCAAAGTGGCTGTGTTCGTCAATTGCTCGATGGATTTGTCGCTCAGCGCCATTTCTAGGATATAGTCATCGGCATAGATGCGAGCCGGCACGCGCATATCTTGGCGCAAGTGCTTGCCAATCTCGTACACAAAAGGTTCGACAGGGGTCAGATCATGCTTGGCGATCATTGTTCTCCTTTCTGGCGAACTCGCCACTCAGAACATGCGCTGACATCATACCTGAACGACGACTGGGGTCTATACATCGAACGTAATCGTTGTCTCCCAGTAGTTATCCTGCTGGACGATGGACAAATCCCAGAATGTGGCGGCTTTGATGACCTTCTGGCGCGAGTGATGCGTCCATCCGCACGTCACGGCCACGATGCTTGTCGGCGTCATGGTCTCGATCTCGTACTCGGCGAGATGTTCCTGCCCTCGTTCAGCAAGGTAGAGTAATTCGTTCAGCCAATCTACCAATAGTGATTCGATATCTGGCGCTTCTAATGTTATCCGATGCATGATCGGGTGGCTGTTATCGGTCGGCGCGCAGTGCATCAAATAGAACATCCCTTGGGCTGCGTGAACAAAAAGCTGTTCCAGTGTGGCGCCGCGCACACGCAGCGCAAGATCGGCAGTGTGTTCGACCTCTTCAAATGGCATCGGCATGTTCATTGCGGCTTGGCTTTTGTTTCATCGGTCAGCAACTCTCGCGCCGCCGCGATGTCGCGATTGATCTGTGCAACCAGATCGGCGGCATTGCTAAAACGCAACTCGGGACGCAGACGTTGGACGAACTCGATGGTCAAAGGTTTGCCATACAGATCGTCCTCGAAATCGAGCAAATGCGCCTCGATGTTCGGTTCGTTTTCGCCGAAACTGGGACGCGTGCCCACGTTGACGACGCAACGATAGCGTTGGCTGCCATATTCAGCCCATGCTGCATAGACGCCATTGGCGGGTGTGGCGCGGTTGGGGTCCACCGGCAAATTAGCCGTGCGAAAGCCCAGTCGGCGTCCGCGTTGCGCCCCCGGCCCTACCCGGCCCGAAATGGCGTAATAGCGCCCCAACAACCGGGCAGCTTCGTCCACTTGCCCCTCTTGCACCAACGTCCGGATGCGCGTGCTACTAACAATGACGTTGCCGTTCGTCAATGGCGCGATGATCCGTAAATGGTATCCCAGATGGTTGGCCAGAGTTTGTAGCTTGACGGCGTCGCCTTCGCGTTGGCGACCCATCGCAAAATCCGGACCAACCCACAACTCCCGCATCCGCAGCTTATGATATAGGTCGCCGACCAGCGTTTCGGCGGGCGTTTGGGCCAGAGTAGGCGTAAAATGCAATAGTACCAGGAGATCGATGCCCAATGCTTCAAATACAATCGCCCTTTCTTCGGGCGTGCTAAGATAAGCAGGCCGCCGGTCGGGTTGAAGCACGGTGCGTGGATGAGGGTGAAAAGTCAGGACGGCGCTCAGGAGCTGCGTCTCATGGGCGCGCCGCACCAATTGCGCGAGCAAATGTTGGTGACCGAGGTGAACGCCGTCAAATGTGCCTATTGTCAAAATTACATCGGCAGCGGGTTGGACGTCGTCGAGATGATGGATGATATTCATGGGACACTCGTCTGCGCTCCCGGCTAGGTAGCGAGGAATACTTTGTGCGGCTGCCATTGCCCGGCCCGTACACCTGGCCTGAGTACGGCGATCAGTTCGTGGGCGCTATCGTAAGCGAAACACAAATTTGCATCTACTGGAACATCAATAGCTACCGCTTGACCATAGCATAACCGCTGGCGCGTCTCGTCGTCAACTATGGCATGGGGCCAATGGGCCAGCGCATCGTACAACGGCAAGAGATGTTCCTTCCAGCGGCCATCTTGCCGCTCCTCTTGCAAAGTGGTCAAAGGCACGGCGTCGGTGCTGTGGAATGGCCCTACGGCTGTGCGTTCTAGTTCAGCCAGATAAGCTCCCACACCTAGAGCCTCGCCCAAATCGTGCGCCAGAGAGCGCACATAAGTCCCCTTGGAACAATCTATACGCGCCACCAAATAGGGCGGCTCCCAACGCACCAGTTTCAGGGCGCCGATCTCGACCAACCGCGGCTCTTGTACGACAGTGATTCCTTTGCGGGCCAACTTGTAGAGCGGTTGCCCGTCGTGCTTGAGGGCGGAATACATTGGCGGTTGCTGCATAATCGGCCCAACAAAACGCGTCAAAACCCGGTTGATTTGCTCCGCCGTCAGCCCTGATACGTCCGCTGTTTCGACCGGCTCGGTTTCGGCATCCCATGTTGGGGTAACGGCCCCTAGTCGGATAGCGGCTAGATACGATTTGGGCGCATCGGCCAGATATTCGGCGATGCGAGTAGCCTGGCCTAAGCACATCAGCAATACACCGGTAGCGATAGGGTCGAGTGTGCCCGCGTGACCGATCCGTCGCTCGCCCGATAGTCGCCGTACCCGCACGACCACATCGTGCGAGGTTAGCCCGCGCGGTTTGGCGACATTCAGGACGCCTGTGATCACGTTATGCGTCCACCTTGCATTTTGCGGCCGTAATGGCTTGGCGTAAGGAATTCAGCACTTGCTCGCGTACATCGGCCAGGTCGCCGACGACAGTGCAACCCGCTGCTTGCGGATGGCCGCCGCCTCCCAAATCTAGCGCTACACGAGATACATCCACGCCGGGTATCGAGCGCAAACTGACCTCGACGCGGCGATCCTTTAGCTCGCGAAAAACGGCGCTGGCTTGCGCGCCATCGAACGTGCTCAAAAAGTTCGCTAGCCCTCTACTAGCGGCATCATCGGCGCGTGTGATCTGGAGTATCTCCTGAGTTACCTCAACCCATAGGATGCCGTCGGCGAGCCGGGCGTCGGCCAGCACCGGCCCCCAAAGGCGCAACATAGCTAAGGAGCGATGATTAAACACCGCATCCGAGATCGTCTTGAGAGAGGCGCCGGCTTCTACCAATTGTGTGGCGGCGCGTAACGTCTCGACGGAAGTGTTGCTGGTGCGAAAGCCTAACGTATCGCTCACTATGCCGGTCAACAAGCAAGAGGCAATCGTGGCGTCCAACACAACGCCAAGCCGAGTTGCTAATTCCAACACCAGCTCGGCTGTCGAGGCTCTCTGTTCGACATAATTCACCCGACCAAACATCAAGTTGGTCGCGTGATGGTCAATGTTGCCTATCGGCACACGCGCGAATACATCTTCCTGATAGAGCGCGCCAATGCGTTCTAAGTCACTGGCGTCAATGGTCAGAAT
Source organism: uncultured Anaerolineales bacterium (assembly GCA_964649365.1). Lineage (GTDB taxonomy): Bacteria > Chloroflexota > Anaerolineae > UBA1429 > UBA1429 > CAZYPJ01. The sequence goes on from CAZYPJ010000017.1 coordinate 19,441, forward strand.
AATTTCTTCGTCTGTCCACGGTTGCGCCGTGATCTCACCGCTGCTCGGTAAGAAGCGCAATTCATAGGGCGTGGGGTCGGCGCAGGCGACGCGCGCCCGAATTCCCATTTTGCGTAGCACATGAACCAATCCTAGCGCCGACCCTAAGGTGTCGCCGTCGGGCGAAACGTGAGCAATGAGCAATGCGCTGTGGGCGCACCGGATGAGATCGGCAATATCATTCAGTGGAGTTGTCGTCATCCGCGGATCCAGCCTCATCTTTTTTCAAAGAGTTCAGCAACGTCTCAATCCGGTTGCCATATTCCAGAGAACGATCCACACGAAATTCTAACTCAGGCGTGAATTGCCAGTGCAGCAAGCGCGCCAATTCTCGACGCAAGAAGCCTTTGCAACTTTCCAAACCCTCAAACCCCTGTTTGAGCGCCTCCTCGCCGTCGTAACATGCAACGTAAACGCGAGCTAGGCGGCGGTCGGGCGTCAGATCCACGCCGGTAATTGTCAAAGGCTGCACGCGAGGGTCGCGCACGGCGCCCATAAGCATACCGGTGAGTTCCTCTTGAATAAACGTACCAGCTCTATCTTTGCGATGCGAAGGCATACTTCATCTCCGTATTCGCTATTCCGCTTTAACCTGCTCGCGGGTGTAGAATTCGATTGTATCGTCGGGCGCTAGATCGCTGAAGCCATCGAATCCTACGCCGCATTCAAGGCCTGTGCTCACTTCGCGCACGTCTTCGGTGAAACGCTTGAGCGAGGCTACCTTGCCTTCGAACAGCACCTTGCCGTTGCGCTTGACGCGCGCCGAAGCGTTGCGCAAGGCCTTGCCTTCGCGCACCTGGCAGCCAGCGATTTTGCCCATGCGTGGGATGCTGAACACCTGACGCACGACAGCTTGCCCTTGAACTACTTCTTTATATTCCGGCGCGAGCATACCTGTCAAAGCCAGTTGGATGTCCTCAATTAACCGATAGATAATGTCATACGTGCGAATGCTGATGCCTTCAGCCTCGGCTAATCGTTGAACCGAAGGCTCAACCCCCACGCTAAAGCCGACGATGATTGCTTGCGAGGCGATGGCGAGCATCACATCGGATTCGCCGATGTTGCCGATGCCTTGGTGGATGAACTTGACGCGGAGGTCGCCTACATCCAGCTTTTCCAGCGAGTTCTTGATCGGCTCGATGCTGCCCTGCACATCGCATTTCAAAATCAGGTTCAACGCTTGCACACTGCCCGCTTGCGCGCGCGCATAGATATCCTCCAGCGTCAGCGGTTTAGCTACTTGCGGCCCGGCGACTTGCGCCTCCAACATGCGTTGCTCGGCCATTTCGCGCGCTATGCGCTCATCGGCGACAGCTGTAAAGGTATCGCCAGCTGCTGGCACATCTTTTAGCCCCATCACTACAACGGGAGTCGAAGGGGTGGCGCGCTTGAGCGGCCGGCCGCGATAGTCATACATGGCGCGGATTTTGCCATAAACTTGGCCAATGAGCAGGGCGTCGCCAGGTTTGAGCACGCCTTCCTGGACGAGCAGAGTAGCCATCGGCCCGCGTGAACGATCCAGTCGGCTTTCGATGACCACGCCTTCAGCCGCACGGCGGGGATTGGCCTTGAACTCGGCCATTTCGGCTACCAACAAGATCATATCGAGCAGCGAATCTATACCCATCTTGGTCTTGGCCGATACGGGCACGCAGATCGTGTCGCCGCCCCAATCCTCAGGCACAAGCCCTTGTTCAGCGAGCTGGTTCTTGACGTGATCGGGGTTGGCAGTGGCCAAATCCATCTTGTTAATGGCCACGATGATGGGCACATGAGCTGCGCGCGCATGGTTAATGGCCTCGATGGTTTGGGGTTGCACGCCATCATCGGCGGCTACCACCAGCACGGCGATATCGGTGACGCTGGCGCCGCGCGCTCGCATGGCTGTGAATGCCGCGTGACCGGGTGTATCCAAGAAAGTGATAGACTTGTCCTGCACCTGGATTTGATAAGCGCCGATGTGTTGCGTGATGCCGCCTGCCTCGCTGGCTGTGACGTTGGTAGAGCGAATGACATCGAGCAACGAAGTCTTACCATGATCCACGTGGCCCAGAATGGTTACCACCGGCGGGCGTTCGCGTAAATCTTTGAGTTCCTCTTCGCTGTACGTGGCGCGATGCTGTGTGCTGACGGCAATGGGAGCCTCTTCGGGTTGCGCCTGTACTATCGGTTCCACTGGCTTGAACTCACGAATCTTGAAACCCATATCCTCAGCTACGATAGCCGCCGTGTCATAATCAATCACCTGGTTGATGTTCGCCATAATACCAGCGTTCATCAGCTCCTTGATGAGATCAATGGGGCTGCGGCCCATCTTGTCGGCCAACTCGCGCACGGTGATCTGAGGCGGCAGTTCGATTTCCTTGATCTGGGGCTCGACCTTTTCTTGAGGACGGGCCTTTTCGGGGCCGCGCCCACCTAATGGCGCAGCGCCTCCGCTACGAGACCGATTATCGCCCGCAGGAACATTACTGTGCGGCCTCTCAGTCCGAGGGCCGCCGCCTGGTCGGCTGGGTGGTCTACTCGAATTAGACGGCCCCCGGTGCGGCGCATTGCCGGACGAAGAGCGCTGCCCTGAGGAGCTTTTGGAAGTATTCTGGGGTTTCGCTGATTTCTGTTGCATAGCCATAGTGTTCCCCCTCTCTATGCCAGTACGACTACATAGCCAAAAAAATCGGCCATTACGCGCCCCATTGCTGCTTCTGATCGTACACAGACTAGATCAGGCATAGGAAAACAACGCCGGGTGCGCAAACGCTTTTGCGGCGTGTCACACGCTTATGGGCAGCACATCAGGCAGCGCACGAACCATGTGGCGCGAAAGGGGGAGAAGGAGGAAAGAAAGGGGCTTGACCAGCGATCACTGTTCAGCCAGTTACCATAAACCTCTCCCCTTGAACGCTGATGGCTCGATGCCTATATGGTGTTTCATTCCAGTTCCCACAACATGATCGAGAGATTAGCCTGCTGTGTATGATATGGGTTGATACGATTGAATGGCCAAACGATTCGGTTAGTTGTTCAGTTCCTCGTTGTTGACATCAGGGATCTGCATCGCAAAGGCGCGCAACGTTTCTGCCTCCTGATCTGAGAGCGCGACTTTGAGCGCGCTCTCAATGCGTTTTTGAGCCAGAGCCGCCAGCCAACACGTTTTGTTAGCGCATAAATAGGCCCCTCGCCCCGGCGCTTTGCCCGTTCGATCCACTACAACTTGCCCATCAGGAGTGCGCACGATACGTATCAATCCACGCTTGCCTGCTACTTGCCGACATCCGATGCATGTCCTCTGGGGTTGCTTTCGTGCGCGCCCCTTAATTGCGGCCATCTGTTCAACTCCAGTCGTCCTCATCGTCGGCCCAACCTCTGCTGCGGCTGGGCTTGCGCTTCTTGCGCGCTACGACGCGGCCTAGGCGATCATCGTACTCGAGCTGACGATCCTTCTTCTTCTTGCCCTGACCTTTGGAGCGGCGCGAAGACTCGTCTTCCTCATCTTCGATCGTTGTGCCGATTTCTTCGTATTCCTCGATCTCTTCTTCTGGCTCTTGGCTCGATTCCTGATCGGGCGCCAAGAGTTCTTTTTGTTCGACGTGAACAGGCTCTTCTTCCACTTCCGGCTCGCCTTCCAGCGCATCAAACTCGGCTTCGATTGCCTCGGCCTCCTCGATCTCTTCCAGCGCCGGGGCTTCTTCGGCTTCTTGAGCAACAGGGGCCATTTCAGCCTCTTCCTCGTCGAGCGATGCTTGCGCCTCGGCCAGTAGCTCTGCCGCCGCCTGGCGCGCGGCCTCTAGCTCGCGAGCGCGTAACGCTGCTTCCTCGGCTTCGGCGGCCATTTGTTTGGCCTCTTGAGAGGCCTCGGTCTCGCTGCGAATGTCAATGCGCCAACCGGTCAGTTTGGCGGCCAAGCGGGCGTTCTGTCCCTCTTTGCCAATGGCCAATGAGAGCGAGCGATCGGGCACGACGACTTTGGCCGTCTTTTCTTCGTTGTTCAGATAGACCGAGACCACCTTGGCGGGGCTGAGGGCGCTGCCGATAAACGCTTCTACGTCCGACGACCAGGCCACGACGTCTATCTTTTCGCCATTCAGCTCGTTCACGATGTTCTGAATGCGCACGCCGCGCATCCCCACGCACGACCCCACGGGATCCACGCCGGGCTGCAATGCCGCGACAGCCACCTTGGAGCGAGATCCTGGCTCACGAGCGATGGCTTTAATCTCGACCGTGCCGTTATAGATCTCGGGCACTTCGAGTTCGAGCAAGCGACGCAACAAGCCCCGATGGGTGCGCGAAACGACAATCTGTGGGCCATGCCCGCCGCGATCCACTTCCATGATATAGACGCGCAACCGTTGGTTAAAGCGATAGAATTCGCCGGGGATCTGCTCACTCTGCGGCAGCATCGCTTCTACTTTGCCCAGGTTCACGGTGACGTTATGACTGCGCGAATCCACATTGCGCACGATGCCGTTAGCGATCTCGCCGACACGTCCCGTATATTCATCATAGACTTGGTCGCGTTCCGCTTCACGGATGCGTTGCATGATCACTTGTTTGGCGGTTTGCGCAGCGATGCGCCCAAAGTCCCTCGGTTGGGTCTCCAAATCCACCGTATCGCCAATGACGGCATCGGGTTTGAACGAACGCGCCTCGGCGAGCGATATTTCGGTGAACTCATCGTTGACGTTCTCGACGACGATCTTTTTGATGAACACACGAGCCTGTCCAGTATGTGGGTCCACTTGGACGGCCACGTTCTGGTTCGCGCTATAGTTACGTTTGTAGGCTGTAACCAACGCCATTTCAATCGCCTCAATGATTACATTAGGCGACAGATTGCGATCTGAACAGAGTTGAGTAATGGCAATCTCAAACTCGCTCTTCATAAATACTACAAACCTCCCAGTCCGCTACAATAAGAAAAGTGGGGAACATCCCACTTTTTCTCCGGCGGAATCGCTACTCATAGTATATCACGGCTCGGCAAAATACGCAAAAATTCGCGGACTTATTGTCGAGGTATTGGCCTGCCATCCTGAAGCGCCAAACCGATCTCTGTATCGAGGTCGTCCAGCAAAACCGAACGCGGCGCCGCCGCCCAACGCTCCTTAAGCTCGACGCTCGCGATAGCCATCGTTCGGGCGCTGAGTGTGAGACGCACAGGAATGCCGAGCAGATCGGCGTCGTTGAACTTGACGCCCGCGCTCTCGGAACGGTCATCGTACAGCACTTGATATCCTGTTCGTTGCAGCCGTTGGTAGAGCGCCTCGCCCGCCTCGGCGATGTCGGGCTTGTTGGCTCCCAGAACAATCAGATATATCTGATAAGGCGCCACGCTGACAGGCCAGATGATCCCTTTGTCGTCATGATGCTGCTCGATGATGCAGGCCATCAAGCGCCCCAAACCAATGCCATAGCTGCCCATTACGATAGGCTGGGCTACGCTGTCGCGATCCAGATAGGTAGCGCCGAGCGACTGGCCGTATTTCGCACCTAGTTTGAAAGTATGACCGGCCTCGATTCCCCTCGTCGTGCTGAGGGGCGCGCCGCAACGCGAGCAAGTATCGCCCGCGCGCGCCAGCGCAATATCGGCGATGGTCTCTACTGCAAAGTCACGCGGGTAATTGACGTTCTTTAGGTGATAGTGTGGCTCGTTGGCGCCAGCCACATAGTTATTGCCCGTCAAGATAGAATCGTCGGCAATGACTCTCATACCTGTCAGCCCGACTGGTGAAGCATAGCCAGCCACAATCCCCGCCGCGCGCAATTCGTCCTCGGTGGAGGAGTGCAGGTCGCTTGCGCCGACCTGATGCGCCAGCTTGATGGGGTTCACATCCAGATCGCCCCGGATAACCGCAAAGATTACTTGCCCCTGCTCAGTGCTGTAAAACACGGCTTTGAGCGTCTGCTTGGGGCTGATTCCCAGCAAGTCAGCCAATCCCTGAATGGTATGGGTGTTGGGCGTAGCAATTCGCTCTATCGGCGCTTCGGGGCCAGTGATCCCCGCGCCTTTGCCAATTTGCGCGGTCTCGACGTTAGCGGCGTAACGACACCGCGAGCAAAGCAAGAGGGTGTCTTCGCCGCTTTCGCTCACCACCATGAACTCGTGCGAGGCGACGCCGCCCATCATGCCTGTGTCGGCCTCGACGGGCAACGCCTCGACGCCACATCGAGCAAAGATGCGGCGGTAAGCCTGATAGATGCGTTCGTAGAATGTATCCAGGCTGGCATAGTCGGCGTGCAGGCTGTAGGCGTCTTTCATCAAAAACTCGCGCGTGCGGATCACGCCGCCGCGGGCGCGCGGCTCATCTCGGAATTTTAACTGGAACTGATATACCACGATCGGCAATTGGCGGTGCGAAGCGATCACCTGGCGCGCCAAGTCGGCCACGGCTTCTTCATGGGTCATGGCTAATACCAGATCGTGCTCGGTGCGATCTTGAAAACGCACCAGCGCCGGGCCAGGCGAGGCGGCCTGATAGCGCCCGGTGGCTCGCCAAATCTCGGCTGGTTGTACAATGGGCAACGACACTTCTTGGCCGTCGAGCGCTTCCATTTCCTCGCGCATGATCTGTTCGATGTTGCGCAGTACGCGCCAGCCTAGCGGCAGATAGCTGTAGATGCCGGCGGCCATCTGGCGGATCAACCCCGCCCGCACCGCTAGTTGATGACTGACCAATTCCGCATCGGCGGGCGCTTCGCGCAGCGTGCGCCCAAACAAAGATGAGAAACGCATGGGGATCCCTCGGACAAATGATTGTCGGGCAGTATAGCGCCTTTGGCCCCGTCGCGCAATTTGACCTGTTGCTTGCGTCTGTCTATTATGCGCTCACTTGAGATCGGAGAAGACCATGATCCTGAAAGCTATTTTCGTGGGCCGCCTGCACACTAATTGCTATTTGGTCGCCTGTGAGCGCACCCGTGAAGCATTGGTCATTGATCCGGGTGCCGAGGAACGCAAGATATTGGGCCAAGCTCGCAACCTGGATGTGCAGATTCGGCAGATCGCGTTGACCCACTTTCACTTTGATCACATCCTGGCGGTCAAAGCGCTGCTCGCTGAAACGGGAGCCACGTTGGCCATCCATCAGGATGATGCGCCGCTGCTATCCAATCCTCCTGCGCTGTTTCGTGTTTTCACCCCGGATGCGTCCACCGATCTCGCAGTGAATGTGTTGCTACACGATGGCGATGAAATAACGATGGGCGACCTGACGTTGCGCGTATTGGCCACGCCTGGGCATTCGCCCGGGGGTATTTCACTGTGGCTGCCGAAAGAGAAGGTGATTTTCGTAGGGGACACGTTGTTCCGAGAAGGCATCGGACGCACTGATTTCCCCGGCTGTGATCAGGCGACGCTGTTGCGTAGCATTCGAGAACGGCTGTTCGCGTTGCCCGATGAAACGGTAGTCTATCCAGGTCATGGCCCGCACACCACTATTGGCCACGAAAAGCGCCATAACCCCTGGCTGAACGGATCAGGGACATGAGGCGGCTTTAGGGTAGAGTATATCGCTGCGCGATGAGATCGCGACCTTTGCTGCTGGCAAGATACGTGGCCAACCGCGCCGCCGCGCCCGAAGCTTGAGGATGGATCAATAACACCAGAGGGTGCACCAGCGGATAGTCTCCGCGTTGGATGGCTCTTGTCTTGGGTGAGGCGCCGTCGAGAGCCAGCCATTTGACGCGCTCATCGGAGTAAGCTAGTGAGGCATAGCCGATAGCGCTCATATGGTCGGCCACATACGCCACGACGCCTTGTTCGTGAGGCACCACCACCGCCGCCGACGATATGGGCTGGTCGTTTAGGAGTTTGTTCTCGACGAGGCGACGCGTCACTGCGCCGGCCTCTCGGCTGACGAGCATGGGTTGACCTTTGCCAGCCTCAAGTTCAGCCCAATCGGTGACGCGGCCGGTGAATAGCGCCGCGAATTGCTCTGTGGTCAAATTATCTAGCGGCAACTCTTTGGACGCTACAATGCCGACAGCATCTACAGCAATGACGCGCGGGCGAAACCCGGTTATCTGCGTGGCGTCAACCTGCGCTAACGTCCCCTCGCCGGGCTGTTCGCCCAAGATGGCCAAGTCGGCTTGCCCCGCCGTGAGTAGATCGAGAGCAACGGGTGAATCGGTGGGAGTAATATCGAGTGAGAGGTTGGGGTCGCTGATGGCTAGAGCGGCGGCCAAATCTTCGACTAGGGGTAGAGCCTCCCAGCACACGGCGACGCGCACCAGGGTCAGCTCGCTCGCGCCCGCTTCGACTTGGTGCTCGGCCTGTTGATCCAGGGGAATCAACGCCTGTTGGCAACCTGTGAGCGCAACCAGTGCCAGGATCAGCAGCCCCATCCACGCCCGTCGCATGACGACCTCACACCTAACGGAACAAGCTGACGATTAGAGCTAGCGCGCCGAACGCCCAACAGTAATAGGCAAAGGGGCGCAGGCTGTGCGTCCGCACATAGTTCAGTAAAAAGTGGATGAACATATAGCCGCTAATCAGCGCAGCCATAAAGCCCAACACGAGCTGCAATGCCTCGCCGGACGAGATTTCGGAGGCTGTTTTAAGCAGTTGGAAAGCTGCCGACCCGGCGATGATGGGAATGCCCAGCAGGAACGAAAAGCGCGCCGCCTCGTCGCGTTCAAAGCCACGGAACAGGCCGGCAGAGATGGTTGCGCCCGACCGCGACAGCCCCGGCGCGATGGCCAACGCCTGCGCTAACCCGATCCACAGCGCATCGGGCCATTTCATCGCGTCCAGGCTGCGCTCACGCTTGCCCAGGCGCTCGCTCGTCACCAACAAGACGCCTGTGACCAGCAGCAGCGCCGCCGCGATGGCTGGCGCGCTGAACATTTGCTCGAACCAGTCATCCAGCAAATAGCCCAACAATGCGCCAGGCACAGAGGCGGCGATTAACAACCAAGCCAAACGCGCCTGCGCAGTTTCGATCTTGCGAGCGCGGACGCTGTCCCACCAGGCGCGCAGTAGAGAGATAATGTCCTGGCGAAAATAGACGATCACGGCGATCAATGTGCCCAGATGCACGACGGTATCGAACGTTAAGGTAGGACTATCCCACCCCAAAAGCCAGGGAACGATGACCAAATGCCACGAACAGCTCACAGGCAAAAACTCGGCGGCCCCCTGAATCAACCCCAACAGGATGGCTTGTAGAATGGACATGTGATGCTCCTCTAGTGGGTTTAGACGCTTATTGGTTCATAGACGGGCGCGGCTGGCCGCTCTTGCGGAAAGACCGATGGTTCTCTGCGCGCGCCTGCGCATTGGCCACGCGATAGTGAGACAGGAACGCTGCTCTGAAGGCGCTAAAACGTCCCTCTAGCAATGATTGGCGAATCTGGCGCATCAATTCGAGCAGAAAGTGGATATTGTGGATAGTATTCAGACGTAGGCCAAGGATCTCGTCGCTCATCACCAAATGGCGTAGATAGGCCCGGCTGAAATGCTGACAGGTGTAGCAGGCGCAGCCCTCTTGGATAGGTGATGGATCCTCGGTATGGCAAGCGTTTCGCAGATTCATCCGCCCATTGGGGGTGAATACTGCGCCGTTGCGCGCCAACCGTGTGGGCAGCACGCAATCGAACACGTCAATTCCCCGCGCTACGCCCTCGACCAAATCTTCTGGCGAGCCAACGCCCATCAGGTAACGCGGTTTATGCGCCGGCAAGTGCGGCGTCACCACGTCGAGGATGCGGTGCATATCCTCTTTAGATTCGCCCACGCTCAGGCCGCCGATAGCGTAGCCGGGAAATTCCAGGCTGGTGAGCACACGGGCGCTCTCGATACGTAGGTCGTCGAAAATGCCCCCTTGCACGATGCCGAACAGGGCTTGATCGGACCGAGTGTGCGCACGCAGACAACGCTCGGCCCACAGATGAGTGCGGCGCATCGCTTCGATGTTGTAGGCGCGGGCG
>CAZYPJ010000018.1:0-28453 GCA_964649365.1 uncultured Anaerolineales bacterium
GAAACCACGGTATTCACTCGATCGTCCAACGGAGGCGGAGTTCATCCATTGCGCGCAAAAGCGCCTCCGGCGCATCCCCGCGTAACACCTCAAAAGTGCGCGGCCCGGCGTAATTCATATTGTCCAATGCAGCCAACAGGGCAGGCCAATCGGTCGTACCTAGGCCGGGCATGATGTGCTGATCGTCGCCTGCGCCGTCATTGTCTTGAATGTGCACGGCGAACAGATGCTCGCCCGCCTCGGTCGCCTCGCGCGCAGCGCTGATGCCGTTGGTGTTGGAATGCCCTGCATCGAGGCAGATTCCTACGTGTTCGCCCAAGTTGTGGATCAACTCTATGATTTGCCCCATCGTCGCGCCGGGGCGGGGTAATCCACGCGCCGGCATATTTTCTACCGCTATACGCACACCCGCTATGCGGGATTGTTCGGCCAGATAGGCAAGCGATTCGCGCGAGCGCGCCCAATAGTCGGCGAACGTCTCGGCAGTGAATGGCGCTTGATCCTCGGTAGGCGGCTTGTTGGGGTGGATGATGACGACCCTACAACCCATCTCTGCTGCGCAGGACAGGCTGTCGGCGGCTGCCTGGAGCGAGGCGGCGCGCGCTGTTGGGTCGGCGTTGCCATTATCCCAGCCAGTTTCGGGGCTGTGCAGCGACGAGATGGCCAATCCAGCGGCCTCGACTACACGACGGACGCGGGCGGGATCGGCAATCCATTCAGATATCGCGTCGCCGCCCAATTCGATGTGCTTGAACCCCGTCGCTGCAACAGCGGCGACGGCTTGCTCTAGCGAACATGCTTCTAGCAAAGCAGTGGAAACAGCATATAGTTTCACGATACCCATTCCTGTATGTGATGATGTGTAGCTCGCGGACAACGGACCGATCTAGTAGGCCAGCACCTTGTTTATCCACAACGCCAAAGCCGCCTCGCTATCCACAGCGCAGGCGTAGCGGTGCGGCCCAGAACCATTCTCCTCAAAGAGCGTAAACCCAAAAGTTTGCTGTCCCTGCAACTCGACGCTGGCTATGCCTTGTCGCCAACTCACCAGATCGGGCTGGAGCAATGTAGCCACCGCTAATGGGTCGTGCATGATAGGCAGACCGTGCGCCTCCGATTCGGCCCACTCACAATGCCGCGCCCACAAGTCAATGCTCTGAGATAACTTCTTGGCCAAGGGACTGGGGCAAGCATTCAATGCCGCGATATGCTCGCGTCGGAACTGCACCTTGAGCGTTACGTCGAGGCCGATGATATCCATCGGAACGCCGCTGCCCATGACGATGGCCGCTGCTACCGGATCGCAGCGGATGTTCCACTCACTGATATGTTGATCGAAAGCGGCGGCCATCGAGACGACCCTGGGGATGCGGGCGATGATGCGCGGCTCTTTGACCATCGCCATCGCCAGGTTGGTCATTGCGCCGATGGTCACGGGGATGATGTCGCCGTTTCCCGCCATCAGTGTGTCAATCAGGAAATCTACCCCGTGCCGTCGGTCGAGCGGCGGCAACTCGCTTTCGGGCAGGCACGAGGCGTCCTGATTGGGTAGTTCGCCCTCCAAATAACGTTGGCGCGGGTCGAACGGCGTGGCGAGGCGTGGGGAAAGCGTCGCGCCACAGCCCGCCGCTACGGGGATACTCTGACGCCCGGCGATCTTGAGCACAGTGCGCGCCTGGCGAGCGCGGGCTACAGTATTGATGAACACCGTGGTCACACCCACCAACTCCAACTCGGTCGAGGCCAAGATCAGCCCCAGCGCCAGCGCATCGTCAATATCGTCACCGATATCAGTATCGAGGATAATCTTTTGCGTCATGTATCTCCTCTTGATTACGCCCACATCGAGCGCATTTGCCAGGCGTCCAGCGTTTCCAAACACGCCTCGCCGCCCTGGGCGAACAGAGCGATTCCCAGGCTATCGCCGCGAGTGGGGTAGATGCGGCTGGTCAGATAGGCGCGATCGTTGGCGAATACTTCGATGATCGAGTGATCGAGGAAAACGCGCCAGCGCAACGGCTCGCCATTCTGAAGTGTGAACGCGCTGCGACAGATCTCGTGGTTGGCCGACTCGCTCAGGCTTGAACGGCTGTGATCAATGAACAAGCAGCCCTGGGCGCGGTCGTACCCAATGAGCGTCTGCTCGGCGCCGTCGGGCGAACAGCGCACCTTGAGGCCACAGAGTACGGAGTCACCTGGCCGAATGGTCACGTCCAACTCTAGCGCATCGCCCTGTATCTCGAGCCGAGTCTCCGAGTCAGTGCGAACTGTCGCGTCCTGTACGTGGCTAGACTCTCCGCGCAGCGTTTGTAGCGCCGGCGCAGGCATGCAGCAGAGCTAGACATCGGCGTGCTATGAGCGCACACGCGGCAACGACTTCACTCCTGCCCAGCCGGCCTCTTTTTGAGCCTCTTTGCTACGTCCTTCCCACAACCAACCCAACAGGATGCGTCGCCCACGCATATCCTCGAACACTTGGGGCGCATAGAGATATCCGCCAGCGTCCACATCGCCGCACAGTTCGGGGGTAAAACGGCGGTCGCGGTAACTGCCGACGAAATAGATTGCCTTTTTCAGCGGCACCGGCGAGATAATCAGCACGTGCTTGTCGCCCAAAGGAAAGAAATTAGGGCATTCCCAAATGTGGCCTGTCTCGGCTTTGTCGCCTACGCACAGCGGCCCCAGGTATTCCCAAGCGACCAAATCCGCCGAGCGATACAACAATATTGCGCCCCCCACGTCTTGAAGGCCCGATCCCAGCGCCATCAGCCAATCATCGCCCTCGCGCCATACGCAAGGGTCGCGAAAGCCGGTGACCTGCAACCCCTCCGGCGGCGCAGCGATGACGGGATTGGCCGGGTGTTTGACCCAAGTGAGCAGGCCGTCATTGCTCGTAGCCAAGCATTGCACTTCGGGCATAGTGCCGGTGTACACCAGTGTAGGTACGCCGTTGTGGTTGACGGCGCACCCCGAGAAACAGCCATCCTTATCCGGGCCGCCTGGCGTGGGGGCTAGGGCAATGGGCAGATGCGTCCAATGTACTAGGTCGGGGCTGGACGCATGACCCCAATGCATTTGATCCCAGTACGCGCCATTGGGATTGTGCTGATAAAAGAGATGATACTTGCCCTGCCATTGGATCAAGCCATTGGGGTCATTCATCCAATTGGCCAACGGCGCGAAATGATAGATGGGGCGATTAACCAAATCCATATGCTCTGTCCTTTCCAGGTATTGGAAACTAGTCCAATTTGCTGAATTCACCAGTCAGCAACGCCATTTTGGCGTCCATGTAATAGCGGAAATTGTCCCACGATACGTCGGGCGGCACGGTGTGATCCACCGCCGGGATATAGCCGCCTTCTTCGATGAGCGGGATCAGCTCGCGCAAATGCGCGCGGATGGCCTGTGGCCCTTGCGCCAATACGCGCTTGTCCACGCCGCCCCACAATCGCAGCGACTTGCCAAATCGTTGGCGCAACGTCAAAGGATCTACATCCGAGGCGCGCTCTAGCGGCCATAGCGTATCTACCCCCGCATCCATCAACAGCGGGATCAACGCCGTGGGGTTGCCGTCGGTATCCACTGCAAAATAACGCACGCCATAACTGCGAAACACGTCCACCATCCGCCGTAGGTGGGGGTAGATAAACTCACGGAACGTCGCTGGGCTGAGCAGCGGGCCGGCTTTCATGGACATATCCTCGTTGAGAGTAAAGTATTCGACCTGGATCCTTTCCAGCACTGGCCGACTGGTCTCGATGATGAGATCGGCGTAGAACTCCATCATCTCGTGCATCAATTTGGGATAATCGTACCAGGCGTAGGAAAGCGCCTCGGTGCCCATGAATTCGCGGGCGCGCCAATAAAAGCCATTGGCGGCGCAGTTCTCGCCCAGCACCAAAGGGCATGTGCGTTGTTTCCAGGTTGTGATGCGTGCGTCCAGATCGGGCGGGTAACGCTGGGGGATAGCGGCCACGAGCCGTTTCTTGACGGCGGGGAAATCCTCCGGCTTGGTGACAGGGAAGCCGAGGTATTGATCCATACACATCCTCATGCCGCCCTCGGTCCCCTCTTTCAGAGCTTTTGTGACGATGCCCTTGTTGTTGCGGATAATCTCATACTCGGGCGTGTTTTCCAATACTAGGGGCCTGAAGCGGGGGATGAACCCATAGTCCACAGCAATGTAATCGCGCCGGTCCAGCGCCAGCGCGTCCTCGCCATAGAACCAGTTCCACGTGAACCCGCGAACAGCTTTGGAAGCCTCGCGCTTCCAGCGCGAGCGCGTCTGCGCCCACACCCCTAATTCGTGATTGGGGCGGCGGTCGGAGGGGCGATAATCCATACACGCGATAAAGCGTTCCAGATCGTTAACCATAGTCATCCTCGATGGAGCAATATGGCCGAATTATCACAATGAAGCTATTTTGCGCGCAATCGAGATGAATGTCCAGCGATGCAGTGCGGCGTTTTTTGACTTTTCGCCCTTGGCATGGGATACTTTATCTTTGTGCGCGCATCGCTCTGCGAGCGATCAATTTGCGCTAACAGGTGAATCTATGCTCTTGGGAATCATCCTCGGCCTCTGCCAGGCGATGTGCTGGGCCTGTACAACGATCCTCCTGCGCTTCCTTTCCAACCGGCTCGACGCCTTTCTGGTGAATGGCCTGCGAGCGGCTATGAGCTTGCTGCTTATCATACCAGCGATGTTGATCACTGGTCATGCAGGCGATTTCGCTTTGCTTGATTGGAAAAGCATTCTCTATCTCACCAGTTCGGTGGCTCTGGGTGGTGTGGTGGGCGACGCGCTGTACGTGACAAGCCTCAAAATGCTGGGCGTACATCGCGCCTTTCCCATCACCAACAGCTATCCGTTGTTCACCATGCTTTTCAGCGCGCTCTTGCTGGGCGAGCGCGTTACCTGGCTGATGGCGGCGGGAATGGTGTTGGTGTTGCTGGGGGTGTATAGTGTGGCGCGCCCTAAGAAGGCGACTATCCAGGCAGAGGAGCCTACCCCCAAGCATTTATTGGTGCGTGGCGTGCTATTAGGCCTAGCTACTGCGGCAATCTGGGGAGTGACTACAGTGATCCTTTCGATGGGCCTCAAAGGGATCAACACCTTTGTCGCCAACTCTATTCGCGTGCCTGTGGTGGTGTTATTATCGCTGTTCGCCGCAGGGCGCCGGGGACATTTGGGCGAGATTAAGGCCATTCGCTGGCCGACGCTGAGGTTATTGTTGCTGGCGGGGTTATTCGGTTGGGGCCTAGGCGGCACACTCTATGCTACGGCGCTGCAATTAGCCGGGCCAAGCAGAACGGCGATCATCAGCGCCACTGCGCCTCTGTTCGCCGTTCCCCTCAGCATGATCTTTTTGCATGAAAAGCCCACGCGCAACACCTTGATCGGCACGGTGTTGACCATCGCTGGCATTGCGTTGGTGATTTAGAGATTCTCTAATAGTTCGAGGATCGCCCCCAAAGTGGGTACGCCATCTACATAAGCATAACGCCCACCGGTGTAATCGCCGCGCTGCACGAGCGGTACATCGTGGGCTTGTAACTCCGTCAATACTTCATCCATCCCTTTGATGCGGAAAGCGATGTGATGAATGCCCTGGCCGTGCTTTTCCAGGAATTCGGCCCAAGTGCTGGGCGACCCAACCGGCTCGATCAATTCCAGTTGCACCTGGCCCAGGTTGAAAAAGGCCAGTTTGGCGCGGGCGTCGGTGCTTGCGCCCTGATACTTGATGTGCGATTTGTCTTTGTCGTCGGTGATACGCGCCGTCGGCTTCTCTACTCCAAGTAGATCGGCCCAGGCTTGGGCGGTCTTTTCGATGTCGCGCACGATGATCCCCACCTGGCAAACCACATCGGAACCTATGGCGTTTTTGCTCATTGCGATTCCCTCCTAGATATGATCGAATTGGCGTTAGTGTTCTAATCCGCGTTGGGGTGGCAATCCAGCGAAGCGCCAACGCCCCACATTTCGGTGAGCAGTGTGTCGGATGTCGAGGCGGCAATGATCGTAAATGTGCGATCCGTTTGCTCACAATAAAAGCGCAGCACCTGGATCGTAAAGTTGCGGTCGGGTCGGATCGTCGGCTCTGGCGTGTGGGTGGGTGTGCCCCGGAGCTGCGCCGCTTTGAATGACCTGGGAGTGGCTGTGGCCGTGGGCGCCGCGTCGGCGCCAAAGCGAGTCACAATCCCTCCGCGCGCGATCCAGCCCTTGTGAGTAGAATGTGCAGCCTCGGACACTTGTTCGACATAGTCAGAGCTTTTGGCATAACCATAAGGGTAATAGCTCAACAGCGTTTCGCGCACCGCTTCTGCCGTGTTGTTCACATTGCCAGTTTCGTATCTGATCTCGAACAATGCTTCTTCGTGCTCTTTCTGAGACACGCGTTCGTAGAGCACTGATCCGCCGTTAGCCCGGCTATCTTGGCGCGGCGCTCCCCAAGCGACGGGCACATTCAGGAAAAAGCCCAAGCCGGTCGTTGTTTCGCCTACTTGTTGCTCTTTTTCGGCAGAAATGCCATTCTTTTCGCTGCCAGCCATTGCCTTAACTTTCCAGTTCCCAGCTACGGCATCCTTTGGCGGGATAAATGACTCGCTCTGATACTGCCCGTCCACACCAACGACGGCTTTCAGCCCAAAGTTACCCACCAATGTGCCGTTGGCGTCGGTCACTTCGGCCTTGATACGTTCATTCAGGATGGGCTTGCCAAATTCATCATGCAGCTCAGCAAAGACGCGATATTTCATATCTTTGCTGTTGACGCTCTGAGTCGGCGCGTTGAGCCAGACCTCCATCTTGGCGCCAGATAGATCGGCGCCCGATCCACAACCTACCAAGGTTGAAAGCACTAGCAGTGCAACGAGCAGGGCGCGGGACAACTTGTTCATGATCACCCCCACGAGCATCCGCAGAATAACAAACGGCCGAAAACCTCATGCCACCTGATAGACGGCAACCTCAGTGTAGCACATTTGGCATCGGGATAAAAGTGCTTTAACGCGCCGAGTCTGAAAAGAACATCACAGTTGTCTTACAAAATGCTGGATGCGTTCCAACGCTTCTTCGAGTTGCGGCGCAGGCGCGGTATAGGCGATGCGCACATATCCTTCGCCAGAAGCCCCGAAAGCGTTGCCAGGAACAACAGCTACTTTTTTCTCCAACAAAAGGCGCTCGGCGAAAGCGGCGGAACTCAGACCTGTCTCGCGAACCGAAGGAAAGGCATAGATAGCGCCGCGTGGTTCGACGCAGGGTAGGCCGATGTCGTGTAACCCATGCACGATGATATCGCGGCGTAGGGCGAATTCGCGCACGATGTCCTTGGCGCAATCGTGGCTGCAACCCAGCGCGCCCAAGACGCCCGTTTGCGCTACAGTTGGGGCCGACATGATGATGTATTGATGCACCTTGTGCATCGCCTGGATGATCTCACGCGGCCCACAG
Source organism: uncultured Anaerolineales bacterium (assembly GCA_964649365.1). Taxonomy (GTDB): domain Bacteria; phylum Chloroflexota; class Anaerolineae; order UBA1429; family UBA1429; genus CAZYPJ01. The sequence goes on from CAZYPJ010000018.1 coordinate 7,457, forward strand.
GCATAGCCGATGCGCCAACCGGTCATGGCATAGCTCTTGCTGAATCCGCCCAGAAGTACAGTACGTTCCCACATACCGGGCAGCGAAGCAAAGCAGATGTGTTCCACGCCATAGACGAACCGGTCATAGATCTCGTCAGAAATCACAATCAGTCCGCGTTCTTGAGCTAAGCGAGCTACTTGCAGCATATGTTCGCGATCCATCACGGCGCCTGTTGGATTGTTGGGGTAGCTCAACAGCAGCATCTTGGTGTGGGGCTGTATGGCTTGGGCCAGTTGCGCGCTGGTCACTTGAAAGCCATCCTGGGCGTAGGTAGGCACCGGAATGGGAATAGCGTCGGCTAAACGCACACAAGGATCGTAGGATACAAAGCCCGGCTCTGGTACCAGCACCGACTCGCCCGCATCCACCAACGCAAGCATCGCCGCATGTAGCGCCTCAGAGACCCCGACGGTGATGAGGATCTCGTTTTCTGGGTCGTAATGCACGTTGTATTGCTCGGCCAGGTGGGCGGCAATCTGTTGACGTAATTCCAAGATGCCCGCATTCGAGGTGTAACCCGTCTGTCCACGGCGCATCGAATCCATCGCGGCCTCGCAGATTGGCGCAGGAGTGGGCATATCCGGCTCACCGATGCCAAGCGATAGGACGTCATCCATAGCTGAGAGAATATCAAAGAACCTGACCAATCCTGATGGGGGGATGGAACGAATACGCTGTGAAACGACAGATGCCATCACGGTATAGCTCCTCGGGGATTGTATCTAACTGCCTCGCCTGGTGGCAGGGATGGTAAAATCAATGACTAGAGCCTCGTCTTTGGGGAGCTGTTTGGGCAATACGAAATGGAATGTGCTACCCTGTCCTTCCTGGCTCTCGACCCAGATACGCCCATGATGATATTCGACGATGAACTTGCAGATCGTCAACCCCAGCCCCGTCCCACGGTACGACCGCGCGGCGCTACTATCTACCTGGGAAACTCGTTGGAATCCCTTGGCCTGCTCGGCTTCAGGAATGCCAATACCCGTATCTTGCACTGAGATTTGCACCTGTTCGCCGATATCGCGCGCCAAGACGGACACTGCGCCGTTCGCAGGGGTGAACTTGATGGCATTCGAGATCAAATTAGTGAGCACTTGTTGGATGCGCAACGGCTCCTCTTCGATCAAAGCGATTTCCTCAGGAACGCGGTTGAACAACTTCAAGTTACTTTCTTGCGCTAAGGGGGCCAGTTGCTCGACTACTTTTTCGGCCACACCATACACCGAGATCATCTCGGGCTTGAGTTTGATCCGCCCTGCTTCCATACGCGAGAATTCGAGCAGATCCTCGATCATGCGTTGTAGATTACTGGTGGATTGCTGTACAGTGGTTAAAAAATCGCGCTGCAAATCGTTGATCTCGCCCGTTTTTCCCATCAGGATAATATCCACAAAGCCTTTAATGGAATGCAGCGGGGTGCGAAGCTCGTGCGAAACCACCGAAAGAAAGTTGGATTTCATCTGTTCCAGCTCTTTTTGGCTGGTGATGTCACGTAACACCATGACTACGCCGCGCGCTTGGGTATCGCTCCCACGCACGGCGGATGCCAGCGCTTGATAGATCTCTGGGCGGTCATCGGCGCCTTCTAGCGAAATCTCGCGGATAAGCGGAGCGTTGGCGCCAGTCAGTGTATCTTGCGCCAGCGACAGCAACGCGTCGCTCGAGACGATCTCGGGCAGGCGCACCCCCGGCTTGAGCACTCGCGCCACGCGAAATATCTTGATCGCGACCGGGTTCATCATCAATAGTCGGAATTGAGGGTCAATGACGATCACGCCGTCCCCAATGCCGCGCAAGATAGCTTCCAATTCATTGCTTTTTTCCAGCACACTCTGGTAAAGTCGTGCGGTCTCTTTTTCCTCGCGGAGCAATTGCTCATACAAGCGGGCGTTCTTGACAGCGATGACAACCTGGTCGCCAAAGGCGTCGAGCAGTCGTTCATCGCTTTCCGAGAAAGCATTAGGCTGAGGGCTGGTGGCTGTCAGAGCGCCTATCGCCTGGCTCTCCGAGATAAGCGGCACACTCACCACCGATGCGATGGGCCAGTTGCCTACGCGCACAAAGCGCGTGTCGTGGTTGGTGGCATGAATGATGGTAGGCTGACGGTTCGCCACTACCCATCCAGCCACGCCTTGCCCGATACGAAACGATGTGCCCCACAGATCGTTGTGAGCAATGCCCGCGGCTGCCAGCGTGACAACGGCTTCGCGTTTCTCGTCCACCAAGGCGATGGTGCAACGCGCGCCGCGCAACACTTGGGTTGCGCTCTCGACGATGCGTTGCAGCAATTCATCCAACGCCAGCGACGAGTTGATGGCTTTGACGCTCTCTTGCAGAGAGCGTAGTTCGAGCAGGCGATTCGCCAGATCGTTCGCTGTGCGCTGCACTAGGCGCGCCTGATCTTCCAGATCTTGGCTTTTGATCTCGAGGTTGGCGTCCAGGGTAGAGATGGAGCGTTTACGACGCTCCATCAGCCATCCTAGCGCCATTGAGCTAATGACGAGTATGAACAAAAGCCCATAACGAATCAGAAAGCCGCGATCCGCCATAAAAAAAAGGCTTTTTGCATTCCAATAAGCAGAAATTACCCATATTGGGCCGGATAAAAAAGAGATAAACGCTAATTCCTTAACATAAGAATAATAAAGCGCCGACTTGAAAGCTAAAAGACCAAAAAGCAAAAACAGCTCGCTCTGAAACCCGCCAGTAAGCGCCAGCAGTAAGCCTACGAATAAATGGTCGGCGAGATACGAAAGCGTCAAGAGGATACGACGCACCGGGGTAGGAATAAGAGGGATATGTAGGCGCGCCAGCGTCGCAGGGGCGATGAACACCAGGTTGAAGAACAGGGTTGTTGTGGCATATACCAACAGAGCGCGGTCTTGCAAATGCGCTGTTGGCTTTGTGATGCCCCCCGGCTCACGCCAAAACCACAACACGAGGGCGCTCATTACGAACAGCCCCCATTTGGTCAGGTTCCCGTAGCGCCGTTCTAGTTCAAAGACGCGCTCAAGATCGTATTGTGCGTTCACATCACGTCCACCCGCTATTATACCGACGCTATCTGCGATGCTATTTCAATTCAGTCAGGGGCGCACGCCATAGCCCTCGTGCGGTCGCGGCATATAACATGGGTGACTCGGGATCAGCGATTCCCAACGCAAACACCGAAGGGCGGCCCAGTCCGTCACCCAAGATCGCCCAAGTTGCGCCTGTATCATGGCTAACCCATACCCCCCCGGCGGCAAGCCCCGCAAACAGAGAACCTCTTTCAGCATCGAACGCTAATGACAATACCGGCTGCCCTTGAAGCTCTATGCTGTGTCGCCAGGTAACCCCAGCATCCTGACTGATGTAAAGCCCGCTATCAGTTCCAGCATAGAGCCGCTCGGGCTGAAGGGGATCAATGCACAGCGCATAAACTGTCGCCGACTCGCGCATTGTGCGCGTGTCCGAGTCCATAGCGGCGATATCCGTGTCAATGATTTCGATGCCGTCGCCAACGACTTGCAGGCCGCGCCCTTGGGCGCCGATATACACCAGGCGCGGCGCGACACCCTCGGTCTGCGACATCGCTGATGCGTAGGGACCGACAGCGTCATTCACCAACAACAAAGTGATCTCGGTTTTCGGTTCTAAATCAGCAATGACGGCGCGCGCCAAATCGCTCTCGTTGCGGATGAAATAGCGCTGGCCACCGTCTGTGATAAAGGCTCGCAAAACTTCGTTAGCGGTGGCGATATACAGCTCCTGGCCCGTTTTCGAATAGGCGATTCCTTTGACTCGGCGAGGGCCGAGACTGCTGCGCGTCTGCCAAGTCTGACCGGCATCTCGCGACCAGTATAGCATCGGGCGCGGTTTGGTCTCAGAAGAAGCTACAATAGCATAGATCTCTTCCGGAGTTTGCGGGTTGATGGCCAAATCAAGGATGCGAATCACCCCGGCGCGCTCGTGAGGCAATCCCATCGAACGTGTCCACGTCGCGCCGTTGTCGTGGCTCTCATAGACTCCACTGACGGCTCCAACGGCAAACAGAAGCGAGCCATCGTTGGCGTTGCCTATGACCAGACGAGATACAACCTGGTCGCCCGGCCAGGAAACGACCTGTTCCCAACGGGGTGCGCCGTGAGAATGCGCCAGCGGCGCCAAAGTCAAGGGCAAAGCAAAACAAAGCAGAGCGGCAAGCATTTGCCATAGCCGCACACCCACCAGAGCGCGTTTGAGATCATGAGCAACCCAAGATAGCATCGCGTCCTCGTGCGTTCGGCGCTTCCCTGATAGAACTAACGACGCGCCGGGGGTTTGGGCTTGGACGTTGGCGCAGGCTTGTCGCCGCCGCCCCCTCCCCCGCTCTCAGCCGAAGTGGGCGCCGGAGTTGGTATGAGTGTTGGGGTGCTGGTCTCTGTCGGCATTGGCGTCGGCGTCGGTCGGCGGGTAAAGGTCGCTGTGGGAGTGGGCAGAGCTGTCTCGGTGGGCGTGGCGGTTGGCGTCAAAAAGGCGCCCGCCTGATCTGCGCGTTCTTGGGCTAACGCGGGGTCGCACGCGGCGATCTGTTGCATGGCCTGGTATTCCTGGAGCGCGGCTTGATAGTCCTGAGCTTGCAGGAAGAAATCCCCTTGGTGCAGGTAAGCGTCACATAGCACCGCTGCCGCTTTGCCAGAACAATAGGACGGGTCGCGGTCGTAAACTGCCTTTAGCGCAACGATGCTTTCCTGCCAGGCCCAATCACGATAGCGCTCCAAGCCTTCATTCATGCCAGCAGCCAATGTCCTGGCGGCGCTGGCTTTATCGGCGGCGGAGCGTTCGGCCAGGGCCTTGTCGAGGGCGCTGGTCGCCTGGCGCAGATTGCTCAAGATGCTATCAGTCACCGCATACTTGGGTTCTTCTGCTTTGGCGTCGGCGTTGGACTTGAGTTCAGCGCCTACCAGTTCGATGAGTTGCTGCGCCTGGCGGGTATAGGCTTCATAGAGGTCATCGCTGATTGCGCCGGGCTTGTACTCGGCATCCAACGTGCGCAACTTGAGCAGTACTTTGATGGCCTCGCCGTAGGCTTGACTATCCAGATATTTGCGCGCCTCCTGGTATTGCTTATCCAGCTCTTGTTGCAATTCGAGCTTTTCGATGCGCGCGCAGGCATCCTGATAAGTTGGGTCGGCAGCGCAGAGCGTCTTGTATCCTTGCACCGCCTCGGGGATATTGCCAGCTTTTTCCTGGTTCAAGGCGCCCTGATAGAGACCGCCGCGCGCTTTGTCAAAACCATTGGTGATCTCGGGGTCGCCAGGCGCCAGCGCGACGAGCTTGACATATACTTCTAGGGCCTTGTCGTATTGTTGCGCTACCAGATAAGCTTGCCCCAAGTTGCGCAAGCTTTTCTCTCTTTCATCGCTAGCAAAAGGCAATAATCCTTGGCGGTAAGCATACACAAGGCCTACCACCAGCACGCTAACGATAAACACCACAAAGGTGATGAGTAAGCCATGGCCGCGCCGCCTGACTTCCGGGAGAGTTTCGGCTTGGGCTTCTTGTTCAACATCCGCTTCGCCCGCCTCGATGACCACATTGCTTTCGGAAACACGTTCGCTTTCGACCGACTCGAGTTGCAAAAAGATATCGAGTTCGCGCAACAGTGCGTCAATGCCACGTCTGCTGGGTTGCAAAGCGCGCACTTGCTCGAAACACACTTTGGCCTCACGCCATTGGCGGCGGCGGTAATAGGCCATACCTTGGTTATAGAGCGCCTCGGGATCGGCGATCTCGACGATGTTTTCCTCGGCCATTTTCCCTCGAATCTGTATCACGTCGGTGCGTTGAGCGAAGCTTCATCGCCTATCTGCGTCGCGGCGGCATGTCTGCGCTTATCTCGGCCCCTGCCGGTCGCGCAATGGGCTGCGTTTGCTGTGTCGCAGGAACGGCGACCAACCCTGTGTTCTTGATAATCAGCGGGATCGCCAGACGTTCCCCTTGGACCGGGGTCAGTTTCACGTCATCCAAATGAACCCAGGTAGGATAGTATGAATCTACACGATTCCACACACGGTATTCGATACGAACCTGCTGTCCAGCCCAAGGCGTCAGGTCAATAACGGCCATTTTCCAACCCAAATCAAACAGGTAATATGGCCCATTTGGATCATTGGGTTCGCCAAGGTTGCCATCTCGTAACACAAGAGTACATTCTTGACCGCTGGAATCACAAACCATCACTTCAAAAGTATCGATCCAGCCGTACACATCATCTGAAGGGTCCGAAGTGTAGCCGCCCTGAACGAGACCCCAGGCCACGTCATAGGTCTGGATGTGATACCAAAAAGAGAGTACTAGACCACGATCACACTCTTTGAGCGGCAACTGAATAGTCTGCCACAACGTACCATTGGCATTGACCGGTACACCCTCAGGCACTTCATCTGGCGGATTGCCAGACCATTTTTGCTTGTTGAGCTGGGCCATACAACTTGGCGAGCCATCATAGCCCGTCGCCGTCACATTTGTCACAGGCAAACCGCCGCTCGTGCTCCACGACGCCAAGCTGCACGAATCGAACGACGGATTGCCCAAACCCTCGCGGTAAATATAGTCATCCGCATCCGGTTCTGTCCAATCCGAAACGTTGCCCGCGTAATCCGTGGCGCGAACGCGGAAATAGTAAAAACGGTTGGTCCACAGGTCGGTGAAGGTGCTGCTGGTGGCCGCCGTATCGGAGAGCCATGCTTGCCAAGGGCTGCACCCGCCGATGCGATACTCTACCGAGAATCTCTCTACACCTGATCCCTGGCTGCTATCGCTGCCCGACCACGTCACAGTGGCGGATGACGATGTCGTGTACTGTGAGGGCATATGCAAAGTCCCAGTAGGGGCAGTCAAATCGAGCTTGAGGGCCTCTTGTTTAACCGGTTGTTCACTGTTGCCTGCGCGATCGACAGCGCGGAAGGTCACAGTGTATTCGCCCTCTTGGTTGAGTACGATGTCGGAACCGTTCCATATCTGCTCGGCCCCGCCGTTGAGCCGATAATAGATGGTAGCCACGCCCGATGCTGCGTCTGTCGCATTGAATCGCAGTGTGACCGGCGAGACATAGTAGCCGTTGTTGCCTAGTGTGCCCGATTTAGCGAGTGTGGTGGTCGGCGCGGTGCGGTCATATTTCAGGCTGACCGCAACACGACTGGCATAGTTGATGTTGCCAGCGCGATCTTCTAGCCATACGTAGGCCAGCGTCTCGCCTTCGCTATCGGTGGTGAGCCCCGAGATATTGGTGATGCCGCCGCTTTCATAGCGTTGTCCATCGCGACTAAAAGCCGGCGGCGCGCTCTTTTTCAAATAGGCCGCAGCGATGCCGGCCGGAGAATCCGTCGGGTTGGTCCAGCTCACCGTAAAGCTGTTAGTACGCGTCCAATCGCTAGGGGTCACTACGGGGCTGACGGGCGAGGTTGGGGCCGTCGCATCTACCCAGATGGTCTCCTGGCAAGGAGTGCTCTGGATATTTCCGGCGAGATCGCTAACCCGGTGATTGATGATATAGCGTCCATCCTGGCTGAACACCATTGGGGCGCTGCTAACGGGAACCGTGATCCAGCTTCCCTCGTTGATGCGATAGTGATACGTCGCCAAACCGCTAAGCGCGTCGTGCCCAGCCAGCGTCACAGTGACAGGGCTGGTGTAAAATCCGTTGTTGCCCAACGTCCCCTGCTTGCCTAGCGCGTCGCACTGCGGCGGCGTGGCGTCGTACTTGAAGGCGTTGGGTAGCACCTGGTAATGGTAACGCTCGCTGTTGCCAGCGCCGTCCTGAAGCCAGATATAGATCGAATGTTGTCCCTCACTGTTCACCGAACGATTGGCCAGGCTGTTGATGCCCGTCCCCGCCACAAAAGTGGGAGAAAGGGTGACAGTGGGGGTGATGTCTAGTTGGTAATACACCCCCGCGATACCCGAAAAATCACTGGGGTTGGTCCAGGTCAGTCCGAAATTACCATTCTGGTTCGTCCAGCCGGAAGGTGTGGCAATCAAACTTGTGGGCGGCAGGGGCGCCGTGCCATCCACGTTCACCGAGATTTCCTGAATGTTTGATACGTTGCCTACTTGGTCGCGCGCGCGGTATTCGTAAGTATAGGTTTTATCGCCCTCGGATCCCCAGATGGTGGTGGTGGCGGTCGTGGCGCTGGATATCCAGGTAGCGCTTCCTTTGGCGCGATACTCGATGGCTTTTACGCCCGAATGGAGGTCGCTGGCAGTAAAAGTGATAACTACTGGGGGCTGTACATATGCGCCAGTGGCGCTGGGTGTGGCCGAGGCTGTGGGCGCTAATAGGTCAATGCGGCATACCGGCGTGACCATGTGAGTTGTCTCGATGTTGCCAGCGCGGTCGCGCGCATAGTACTCGAACATATGCACGCCGCTGGTCGCAATCGTTGCTGTCGCGCCCGACGAGAACGCGCCGCTGCCTCCCACTCGATACCAACTCTCGCCAGCCCAACCGGAGAGATCGTCAGTGGCGCTAATCGTCACTGTTACGGTTTGCGAATACCACCCGCCAGCAGGCTCGGCGGGGGAAACAGAGATCGTGCTCACAGGGGCCGCTAAGTCAATCGGTACGGTCACGGTTTGTGTGGCTTCGATATTGCCTGCATTGTCCACTGAATAAAAGTCGTAGGGTTGATAAGAATTGGCGCTAAACGATGCGCCAACATTCCACAAGCCGCCACTGCGACGCCAACGAGTCTCCTTGATACCCGACAACCCGTCCTGATCTTGCGGGGTGAGATTCACCGTTACTGTGCCGCTATACCAGCCTGCCGGCGGCAAGGAGGGATCAAAACTATAGCCTGTGCTGGGTGACGTGGCATCGCACAAAGCCCATACGGACTTGCGATTGTTGTGATCCTTGCTGCCAGCGCCGTCTTCCAGCCAAACATGCAACTCATTTTGACCCTCGCCCGGCGGCGTCAGGCCGGTCAGTGTCTCGATATCGTCGCCGGCGACGCGCGTCCCGTCATCGCTGGCTGTGGGGGCGCTTCCCCATTTGTACCAGGCTGCCGCGATTCCCGATGTGCTGGAAGAAGGGTTCGTCCAGGTGGCCGTATAGACACAGGTGGAAACCCAGGCGCTTGGCGCGATCTGCAAGGCAAAAGGCGCTTCGGGGGCGCCGCCGCCGCTGAAATAGAGGGTGACGTTCTGAGTCGCCGTATAGTCGGCGTTACCCGCCGCGTCGCCTATCCAGATATAGCAGGGCACTGCTCCGCCGCTGGTGACTGAGAGGTCGTCAATCCGCCAGATGTTTGTCCCTTCACGATAGCCACTGTAGTCGCTTGCGTTGGTGGGCGCGCTGTTGAATTTGTAGTAGGCGCGATAGACAGGCGAACCGCTCTGCACCGGGTTCGTCCAGCTCAGATCGAAAGAATTGGTGCTCGTCCAACCCGACGGGCTGACGGTGAGATTGCTAGGACTGCCGGGCAACACGCTATCCACTACCAGGGTGTGAATAGGCGATTCTTCGATGGCAAGGGTATCATCTTGCAAGCGGAACTGCACCTTGTTTGCCGTGCCCGATTCGATCAGTGCGGGAATCGTCGCCGTCAGATACACGGTCGTAGCGGCAGGCGAGCTATGCTCCAGCGCTGCGTCTGCGGACCAAGCTGTCCAGTTTGCGCCGCCGTCGGTGGAGTAGCGATACTCGGCGGTGGCCTCTTGCAAGCCATCATCATCGGTCACGGTTGCATAGGCGGCGCGAACGTTCGTCCAACCAGTGGGTGTGATCGCCCAAGAGGCAGATGCCAACAGCGCCGAGGCGGCGGAATGTTTCAGGGCGGCGGCATCTACCCCGGCCAGCGGCCCGAACGCCAACAAGCTCACCATGAGTAGACCCCACAATTTGGGCCAGCGATGGCTTTTCACGATGGCGGCAGAGGATGCGCTCGTTGTGCGGATCATCGGCTTGTAACCTCTTTTGTGTTCGAGCAGGCAAGGCTCAACTTTTCTCAAAGCGATAGCCTAACCCGCGTACAGTCGCGATATAGCGAGGGTTGGCGGGGTCATCTTCGAGCTTGCTGCGCAGCCGCCGGATATAGACGGCGATTTGGTTGGAATAGCCCTCGTATTCATAGCCCCAGGCGTGTTGGAGCAAAAAGTCGTGATCCAGTATCCGCCCCGCATTGCGCATCAAGCAATGGAGCAAGCGAAACTCGATGGGAGTCAATTCCACCGCTTTGCCGTTCTCCAGAAACACTCGATTGCTGACGGGATCAACGCGCAGGCCGCCTACAGTTACGGCAGTGTGCGTATCGTCGAACGTCGCCGCTTCGCTGCGACGCAGCACCGCACGCACGCGAGCCAATAACTCTGATGGCTCAAAGGGCTTGGGCAGATAATCGTCAGCGCCCAACTCTAGCCCTTGCACCATGTCGGAGGTTTCGCCTTTGGCCGAGAGAATGATGATCGGCACATCCATCGTCTGGCGGATGCGGCGGCAGACCTCCAAGCCGTCCATGTGGGGCATCATCACATCGAGGATGACCAAGTCGGGGTGTTGGGTATCCACCAACTCTAGCGCCGTCTGACCGTTATCGGCAGTGATGACCTCAAAGCCATCTTCGCCGAGCAGAAAGGCAACCATTTTCAGATTGTTACGGTCATCATCAACGGCCAGAATGCGCATGGTTCACCCTCCCTGCTGCCAGACTATTGAATCAATGCGGAGCAATCTGCTCGCGTTCTTTCCAATTCACTGCAATTATATCATCCCCATTCGCGGCCTGCAAGAAAAACACTTGTCTCTTTTTTAGACGGCACCTCGCGCCAAAAGGTACGGGGCCGAGATGCGTCATGAGGGGTGGAATAGATCAATGCCCCGCTGCGCCCTCAAAACGCTGCAAGTAGTCGCGGCGGATCTCGCTATCTTGCACACGGCTCAGATCGAGATCGGCAACAATGATTTCCTCGCGATCTTGGTTGGCTTCGGCTAACATCAACCCCAAAGGATCCACGATTTGCGAGACTACGATCTGCAGCGGCCCAGCGACATTGGACGCGACTACAAAGCAGCCGTTTTCGGCGGCGCGCGAACGCAAATGCGCCGCCAAAACGGGCACTTTCCAGGTTGGGCCGCCGTTGCCATAAAATCCTTGCAAGATCACCTCGGCGCCTTGCGTCAAAAGGGCGCGGTATCCTTCGGGAAAGCGGGCATCGTAACAGATCTGCAACCCCACCGTGACATCGTTGATCTTGAAGGTCAAGTACTGCGCTCCCGGGCGATAGTAGCGCGTATCGGGGCTAGTTAGGTGCACCTTGTCGTAAATCGCCGCCGCTTCGCCAGTATCGGCAAAGGCATAGTAGCGATTTACCCAGGCGTCGCCAGCCCAGGCTTCACAGCCTACGGCGACCCAGATGCGCTCGGCGCACGCCGCCTGCGCGATGGCGTCCAGCCGCTCCTGTATAGCGGGCCATTCACCGATTTCACGCCCGCGCCCGATGGCGGGGCTGTAGCCGGTGAGCGCCGTCTCGGGAAAGACGACTACCTGCGCGCCTTGAGCGGCGCTATCGCGTATGGCGCGCAGGATGGTTCGCAAATTCTCGTCGAGCGCAGCACCGCTCTGGATTTGGGCCGCTGCAACGCGCAGAGTGCGAGCATGTTCGGGCATAGCGCTCCTCTTCTGAAAGTGATGCGGGGATCCGTTAATCTTATTGTAATGCGGCCACGCTCTCTCGCAAAACCGGCAAGGCATACCGCTTTCGACGCCCAAGCTTGGGTGTGATAGAATCAGGCGGCGATGTAGGCGTGGAGGAGCGAATTGGCAGAGTCTCTTATCAAATTGGATCGCGTCGCCCGTACCTATCAGATAGGTGAGCGGAGCTTTGAGGCGCTCAAGGGCGTCACATTAGCAGTGGATCAGGGCGAGTTTCTCGCCATTGTGGGACCGTCGGGCAGCGGCAAATCTACCTTGCTCAATCTCGTCGCAGGGATAGACAAACCCAGTTCGGGCGAAGTGTGGGTAGAAGGCGTGCGCGTGGACATGCTCGATGAAAATGCTCTGGCGCGCTGGCGCGGGCGCAGCATCGGAATCGTATTCCAGTTCTTTCAATTGCTGCCCACACTTACCGTGCTGGAAAACGTCGCGCTGCCGGGACACTTACGCCAACTTTGGGCGCGGCCCAATCTCACGCCAGCGCGCGAGATGCTGGCGCGGGTGGGGATGGGCGACCACCTGCATAAACTGCCTTCCGAGCTTTCGGGTGGTGAAAAGCAGCGTGTGGCGCTGGCGCGGGCGCTGGTGAACGACCCGCCGATTCTGATCGCCGACGAACCGACGGGCAATCTCGACTCGGCTACCGGCGCGACGATTGCGGCGTTGCTGGCAGAGCAGCATCAGAACGGCAAGACGATCTTGCTGGTGACTCATGAGCGCAGCCTGGCCGAGCTGGCCTCGCGCCGCATCGAGATGCGCGATGGGCGCGTCTGGGATGGTCAGGCTATGGCGTAGGCGATGGAGGACAGGATAATGGGTACTTTGTTGGTTCGCAACGCTCGTCTGTTGGCGACAATGGACGCTCAACGGCGTGAGCTCGAGAACGGGGCGTTGTTCGCGCGCGATGGGATCATCGAGCAAGTTGGTCCTACCGAGGCGCTTCCTTCTGCCGCCGACTGTGTCATCGATGCGCACGATCGGGTGGTGCTGCCCGGCTTGGTCAATACCCACCATCACCTCTTTCAATCGTTAACTCGCGCCCTCTCTGGCGCGCAGAACGCCAAGCTCTTCACTTGGTTGCGAACGCTTTACCCTATCTGGGAGCATATCGGCCCCGAAGCAATCTATATCAGCGCCAAGCTTGCGTTGTGCGAGCTGTTGCTCTCGGGTTGTACCACCGTAAGCGATCACTTGTATCTCTATCCCGATGGCGCGCGCCTCGACGATGAAATCCGCGCGGCGCGCGAATTGGGCGTGCGCTTTCATCCCTCGCGGGGGAGCATGTCGGTGGGACGTTCTCAAGGGGGGCTGCCGCCCGATAGTATCGTCGAAAACGAGGACGTAATCCTGAAAGATTCGCAGCGGGTTGTCGAAACCTACCACGAGTCGCAACGCTATGGCATGTGCCGCATCGTCATCGCGCCGTGCGCGCCCTTTAACGTGAGCGAGGCGCTGATGCGGCGCTCGGCGGAGCTGGCTCGTGCTTACCATTTGCAGCTCCACACCCACGTGGCCGAGACGTTGGACGAAGAAACCTATTGTCTGAAGCGGGTGGGATTGCGTCCGGTGGCCTACATGCACAAGTTGGGTTGGACAGGGCCAGATGTGTGGTGGGCGCACGCCGTGTGGCCTAACCAAGATGAGATTGCATTGATGGCCGAGACGAACACAGGCGTGGCGCATTGCCCATCAAGCAACATGCGACTTGGGTCGGGCGTCGCGCCTATCCGTGAGTACTTGGATGCCGGCGTGCGGGTAGGGCTGGCGGTGGACGGCAGCGCCAGCAACGACTCGTCGCATATGCTGGCCGAGGCGCGACTGGCGATGCTGTTGCAGCGGGTGAACAAAGGGGCCGACGCACTCACTGCCCGTGAGGCGCTGGAATTGGCGACCCTGGGCGGGGCGCGGGTGCTGGGGCGCGATGACATCGGCTCACTAGCGCCGGGCATGGCCGCTGATCTGATCGGCGTGGACCTGAACCGCTACGATCTGGCCGGCGCACAGGCCGATCCGCTGGCGGCGTTGGTGTTCTGCACGCCGCCTACGGTGGATTTCTCAATCATCAACGGGCGCGTCGTCGTCGAACATGGCGCGCTCGTTGATGTGGATTTGCCAGCGCTAGCGGCGCAGCACAATCGCATCAGCCGCGAGCTGTTGGCCGCAAGTTGACCTAACGGATGGGCAGTCCCTGTAGTTGCCGTCGCGCCAAGTCCATTGCCAAGTGGATCAACCAACCGCGCCCGGCGGGGTCGGAACGGCCTTTGCGCGGCGGCGCTGCTATTACGGCGTCGCTGGTCGCCAGGCTGAAATACACCGGCGGCGCATCGGGGATGGTGAGGTCAGCGGGGCCGATTACCGCTAGGCCAAGATCGGCGCCATACAGCCTGCAGGCGGCGCGCGCCGCCGCATCGGCGATCTCTTGGTTTGGATAGCTTTGCCCGATCTCTTGGATGCTCAGACCCAGACTACGCTGCAACGTCTTAGCGTCCAGCGCGACCACGCCCCCGGCGAACGCCGGGCGGCCTTTGGCCGCGTCGCCCAGTTGGCGGGCCAATTCACCTCGAGTCGAACTTTCCACCGTCGCCAGCCGCAGCTCGCGTTCGGCGATCAGGCCGATCAATACGTCGCTCAACGTCTGCTGATCCACGCCAAAGATGTATTCGCCCACGCGCTCGCGGATTTGGCGCTCTACAGGAGCGATCATAGTATCGGCCTCTGCCTCACTCGCCGCCTTGACGGTGATGCGCACATCGGTTTGCCCTGGGTGGGCCGCCGTGCCCACTGTGGGGTTGGAGAGTTGCATCAGGTCATCAATCTGCGCGCCGAGGACGCTCTCGCCGATGCCGCAAGTGCGCAGCACCCGGCTTTTGATGATCCCCTGTAAATCGAACCGCTGGCGAAGATAGGGCAGCACTTCATTTTCCATCAGATGGCGCATCTCGTGTGGCACGCCCGGCAGGCTGATGATGACATGCTCATTGTGCTCTACCGCAAACGATGGCGCCGTGCCCACAGGGTTGTGAATGATACGCGCCCCGGCGGGCAGGCAGGCCTGCTTGCGATTGTTATCAGTCATCTGCGCGTTGCGCCGCGAAAAGAAACAGGCGATCTCTTGAACCAAGTCCTCATCGAGCACCAATTCGCGCCCCGTGGCGATAGCCACTGCTTCGCGGGTCATGTCATCCACTGTGGGGCCAAGCCCGCCGGTAGTGATGACCACGTCGGAGCGTTCCAGCGCGGCGCGCAACACATCGGCAATGCGCGTCAAGTTGTCGCCTACGGTGGTGGTATAGAACATATTCAAGCCGATGGTGGTCAGCCGTTGGGCGATCCATGCCGAGTTGGTATCCACGATCTCGCCCAATAACAATTCTGTGCCGATGGTAACGATTTCTGCTTGCAAAGGGGCCTTCCTTATCAGGTTAGAGATAACGGCTCAATCCGCGCGCCTGGAGCGTTTTGACCAGGACGCTTACTTCTTGAGCGCGGTCGCGCGGCAAAACGAGCACGGCGTCGCCGGCATCCACGACGATGAGATTTTCTAGGCCGATGGTGGCGATCAACCGCCCCTCGCTATAGATGAGCGAGTCGGTCGTGCCCAGGCCGATGTGTTGGCCCTGACCGAGGATCACATTGCGCTGTTCGTCGCACGCCAGAATCTCGCTTAGCGCGGCCCAACTGCCGATGTCGTTCCAACCCATGTCGCAGGGAATGACCGCCACCCGGCTCGCGCGCTCCATGATGCCCACGTCAATAGTCACCGGCATGATCTCATTCCATGCCTGCTCGCGCTCTCCATCGGGAGCGGCAGCCATTTTCTCTAGTTGGGCATGAACAGTGGGCAGCGAACGTTCAAATTCGCCCAAGATACGCTCCAGCGTCCAGGCAAAATAGCCTGCGTTCCAATAGAAGCGCCCACTGGCCACGAATTCACGTGCCTGCTCTAGCGGGGGTTTCTCTGTAAAGCGAGCGACCCGATACACGGGCATTTCCTGGCCGCCAGCCAATGCCTCGGCGCGCTCGATGTAACCAAAGCCCGTCTCGGGTTGAGTGGGTACAATACCGATAGTGGCGATGTGACCCTGGCGCGCCGTCTCCACGGCAACCACCAGCGCGGCGCGAAAGTGATCCTCTTGGACGATAGCGTGATCGGCGTGCAGTGAGACCATCACCGCCTGCCCTTCATGCCGCTGACGGAGTTTGATTGCCGCCAGCCCCAGGCAAGGGGCCGTCCCTTTGGGAGAAGGTTCGATGAACAGGTTCTCTTGCGGTAGATTGGGCAGTTGCTCGGCCACCAGCGCGGCATAATCGGGGCCAGTGAGAATGTAGATGCGCTCAATCGGAACCAGCGGCAAGACGCGATCTACCGTTTGCTGTAGCATGGATCGCGAGCCGACCAGATTCAGAAATTGCTTGGGCTGACCTTTGCGACTGCGCGGCCATAGCCGTGTACCGCTGCCGCCGGCCAGGATGGCAACGTGTACATCGCGCAAATCGAGTGGGGTCGGAGGATTCACGGGACAGTCCTTCCTAGCGCTCAGCTAGAGCGCACAAATCGGGCGTAATCTACGCGCTTGACGAGACCCTTGATCTCCATGACGCTCAACGTGCCTGACACCTCGGCAGGGGAAAGCAGCGTCTCGCGCATCAAGTCGTCAATGTGGATCGGCTCGGCGCTGATGTGATCCCAAAGCAGTTGTTCGGTCGGCGTCTCGGGAACAAGAGTCATGCTCCCACAAGAGTGGCCGTTTTCTGCTCCGAGATCGAGCGGGGCGTCAAACCGCAGTTCTTCGATAATATCTTGCGCACAGGTAACGAGTTTGGCCTCGCCGCGTTGGATGAGCGCGTTGGTGCCGGTGCTGGTGCGATTATAAATATTGCCCGGCACAGCAAAAGTCTCGCGGCCCTGCTCTAGGGCAAAGTTGATCGTGATCAAAGCGCCGCTCTTGATATCGGCCTCAACGACTACAGTGCCCATCGAGATGCCGCTGATGATACGATTGCGGGGCGGAAAGTTGGCTGGTTCGGGCTTGACGCCGAGTGGATAGTCGGAAATGAGCGCTCCCGACCGAGCGATTCGCTCGGCCAAGTCCCGGTGTCTTTCCGGATACACGATGTCCAACCCACAACCACAGACGGCAATGGTACGCCCATTCGCTTCTAGCGCGGCTTCATGGGCGACCTCGTCAATGCCCAACGCCAGCCCGCTTACAATAGTGAGGCCGTTTTCTGCCAGCCCACGGCTCAGGCGCCGAGCGACTTCTTTGCCATAGGCGCTGGCGTGGCGTGTGCCCACCATGGCTACCGAACGGGCGTCGTCGGACGTCAATTCGCCGCGCACGTACAGCACAGGGGGCGGGTAGGCGATGTTCTTGAGCATAGCCGGGTAGGATGGCGAATCCCAGTTGATGACGGTGATCCCGAGCGCATTGACCTTGGATAACTCGGCGTCGAGGTCAATGTGTTCGCGGGTATAGAGCAAACGTTCGAGGGCATCCTGAGGGAGATTCGCCGCTCGCAGAGATGCAGCGTCGGCGCGCCAGGCCGTCTCGACATCGCCGAAATATTCGATCAGCGCTTCGAGCCGCACAGGGCCGATGCGAGGCGTCAGGTTAAAGCCGATCCAGTAACGAATGTCATCCATGATGATTCTTGCGATGGGTAAGTTAGCGCAGGCCGTCGGGGACGCGAACGGTTATCGCGCCGGCGTCCAGATCAATGCGGATGATAACCTCTTTGATGGCAGGAAGCAAAAGCTCCTGGCCGCCGCCTGTATCTACCACATACACATCGTTGGCGCCGGTGGATAGCACCTCGGTCACGCGCCCCAGACGCTCGCCCTCGGGAGTGATGGCGAGCAGACCTACGATCTGGTGGCAATAGTACTCCCCCTCTTGAAGAGGGATGGCGTCTGCCATAGCTACATAGACCAGAGCATTGCGCCAGACTTCGGCTGAATTGCGGTCGGCGATGCCCTCTAGCATGAGCAACGCTTGTCCCTGGTGCAATCGTGCGCGCAGCACACGAAATGGGGTGCGCTTTGCGCCCAAATACACCTCGCGCAGGTCGCCAAAGCGTTCAGGGTCATCGGTCTCGATGTCGAGTCGTAGCTCGCCTTGCAGTCCTCGGGGCGCTACGACCCGGCCAATGACCAAGTGCTCGACCTGCGCGGATCCTGGCGCTTGGGGTTCCTGATGACACAAAGAGGCGACGTCTTGTTCAGACAGTCGCCTTGATTTCTTGCCCTGAATATCATTCATCAGACGATTTCGAGAATAACGCGACGTTTCCCCGCCGTCGAGGCGGCCACCCTCAAGAGGGTACGCATAGCGTTGGCCACCCGACCATGCCGACCAATTACCCAGCCTTTGTCGTTGGGATCAACATATAGCTTGATGATCGTCGCATCCACGCCCCGCGACTGGGTGACTTTGACTTGACTCGGATTATCCACTAACGACTGGGCGATATACTCCACGAGACCCCTCATAACGCTCTCCTGTTACGCGGCGTTGCTTTAGGCTTCGGCCTTAATGGCGGCTTTGGCATCCGGTAACTTGGCCATCACGCCCATCCGTTCAAGGACTTGCGCTACGGCGTCGCTGGGCTGAGCGCCATGCGATAACCAATAGAGCGCGCGATCTTCTTTGATATTGATTTCGGGCGGGTCGTTGCGCGGGTCATAATGCCCGATGATTTCGATGAAACGCCCGTCGCGAGGCGTGCGTTGCTCGGTCACGACGATGCGATAGCTGCGTTGCTTTTTGGCTCCCACACAGTTCAGTCGGATTCTAACCATGCTTCTGTCTCACCCTTCGGATCTTGATTGACTAGATTATACACCATAAACGCTTGGGACGCTAACGGAACATGGACATCAAACCCCGTCCGCGCCCGCTATTCAACTGTTTCATCATTTGCTGCATCTGTACGAACTGGCGGAGCAACTGGTTCACATCTTGCACTGATGTGCCGCTGCCGCGTGCAATGCGGCGTTTGCGGCTGGCATTGATGATTTTGGGGTTGCGCCGCTCTTCGCGGGTCATCGAGTTGATGATCGCCTCAGTCACGACCATCCCCTTTTCAGTTACCTCGGAGGGGATCTGCTTGTTCAACTGCTGCAAGCCGGGGATCATACCCAACAAATCACTGATCGGCCCCATTTTCTTAACGGCGCGCAGCTGTTCAATAAAATCTTCTAGCGTAAAGCTGGCTTTGCGCAGCTTGTCTTCCATTTTGCGCGCCTGCTCTTCCGAGAAGGTCGCTTCAGCGCGCTCGATCAGAGTCAGTACGTCGCCCATTCCTAGGATGCGCGAGGCCAGTCGGTCGGGATAAAAGACTTCCAAGTCCGACACTTTTTCGCCCACGCCCATGAATTTGATGGGCGCGCCGGTCACAGCGCGGATCGAAAGCGCCGCGCCGCCGCGAGCATCGCCGTCCACTTTGGTCAAGATGAACCCCGTGACCTTGACCCGACGATTGAACTCTTCGGCCACGGCCACTGCTTCCTGGCCGGTCATGGCATCCACCACCAGCAACACTTCGCAGGGCTGAGTCTCCCGGCGAATTTGCTCCAGTTCCTCCATCATCCGGTCGTCAATTTGTAGGCGGCCCGCTGTGTCTAGCAGCACCACATTATGGCCCTCTCTAGCGGCCCGCTTGATGGCGTTCTGACAGATTTGGGGCGGGGGTGTGCTTTGCGCTTCACTGTGAACCGGAATGTTGATCTGCTTACCCAGAGTTTCCAACTGCTTGATGGCGGCGGGGCGATAGGTATCTGCCGCTACCAACAAGGGCCGCTGGCCGTTGCTGCGCAGATGGACGGCCAGCTTGGCCGCCATAGTTGTTTTGCCCGATCCTTGCAGGCCCACCAGCATCACCACATAGGGCGTTTGGCCCACGAGGTTGAGCCTGGCTGGCTCGCCCAGAACAGCAATCAGTTCTTCATTGACGATCTTGATGACTGTCTGCGCCGGCGTCAACGACCGGAGCACATCAGCGCCTACAGCGCGCTCGCCAATGCGTTTGGTTAGGTCTTTGACGACCTTGTAGTTGACGTCGGCTTCCAACAGCGCTAGGCGCACCTCACGAAGCGTCTCGTTGACGTCGGTTTCACCGATGCGTCCTTTTTTCGAGAGCTTCTGAAAGGTTTCTTGGATTTTGTCGGCCAAAGAATCGAACATCGCTAGGCTACCCTGCGGGGATGTTGCAACTGAGTTATTGTACAGCGAAAGGGGTCAGTCGTCAAAAAAAGTGATGTCCGGTGATCCATAACAACTAAACCCTCTGGATGCCGGGCGCATTTTCTGCCGGGTAGGATGCGAGGGCTGGAGCCACTATTGGCGCCCCTGTGTGCACGATGACCTCGTGAAAGGCGCGCACGCTATCGTGAGTTTCGAACGCAGCCACCACCCCCACCTTCCAGATAACCTTTCCTTCAGGGGTGTTCAACGTGGGCCGCCATTGTGTAGGAATATCGAACTTGAACGCATAGCTGGTCGGCTCGGCAATGCCGAGCCGAGTTGGGCCGGATAGAGGTTCATCGCCCTCCAACCATACATAGGTTGTGCCTTGGCCGCCCGGTTGGCGCTCGCCCTGGAACAATCCCGAGACCGGATCCCATTCGCGCACATACACTGTGTGACCGTCGCCCACCGGCGTACTTTCGATCCGCAGCAATACCGCCCGCACCTCGCTGGTAGCTAGATCTTCCAACGGAAGTATGCGCACCGATCCTTCCAACGGCTCTCCTTCAGCATAGATTGCTTGCGGCAAAGTCAACGTCATCTGACAGGCCGGGACCGAAATGACGGTCTGATAGCTGCCCCCAGGGATGTTCATCAAATTAGCGTTTGCCTCGACGAGTAATTCGCGTTGCGCTTTGAGCGGCGCGAGATCGGGCGTCTCGACCAAGGCGTGCAGCGTCCAATGTACTACGCACACATAACCATGATGCGTAGGGGGGGCGTCGGCGGGGAGAACAAAACTAAAGGGGTATCGTTGTGACGCGCCTGCACGGATGGCGCGCGCAGCAGGAATATCTACTTCACGGATGAAATACTGGTAGGATTCGCGCGCTAAATCGGGTTTGTCCGAGCGCTCGTCGTTCAGGCCATCCCGCACATAAAAACCTCGGCAAAGCAGGTACACGCTCGCTTTTCTGACGGTCAGTGAATCACCTGCCGAGATCACTAGGCATCCACTGACATTTTCCCCTGGCGCGCGGCGCGCACTGTCGGCGTCTAGCTCTAGTGCGATGGTTGTGGCATGTTGCATG
>CAZYPJ010000019.1:0-14632 GCA_964649365.1 uncultured Anaerolineales bacterium
GAAGGTTGCGCCGCCCGATGCGGTTGGTGCGTCGATTGGAGTGGCTGTCGTTATTAGCGACCTGGGGAGTCTTGCCGCACATTGCACACTTGGCCATTCGTTTACCTCTTTCTCAGATCGGGCCGTGAAAACGGACCGCCAATATTTGCTTTTAGCGCGCCGAATATGATACCATAAGTGCTGCGTATCTGCAAAACCGGTGGCGAGGAGACATTCATGTCCAAAGACTCTACGCTCGGCAACATCCAAGTATCGCCCAGAGCTATTGCCAGCATCGCCGGAGAGGCGGTGGTGAGTTGCTATGGTGTGGTGGGCATGGCGGCAGCTACGCTACGCGATGGCATCGCCGAGATTCTGCAACAAGATAACTATTTGCGAGGCATTGATGTACAGGTGCTCGATGGCCGCATCGTCATTGACCTGTACGTCGTGGTCGAGTATGGCACGCGCATTTCCGAAGTGGCCCACAATGTGATGCGAAGCGTCAAGTTCGCCGTGGAGCGGGCGTTGGGCATGGCGGTGGCCGAGGTGAACGTGCACGTTCAGGGGCTGCGCGTCAGCGACAGCGATTCGTGAGGTTCGATAGCTCCGGGTGGTCAAATTGTTAGCGGAGGTACGTTGATTTGAGTACTATAGAGACCCCCTCTGCCATGGGGATGCCGAGGGGGATGAGCGAAACGCCGTCGAACGCTCCCGCCTCGCCAGTCGAGATGCTGTGCGACGCGCAGCGGGTGTTGCAATGTCTGCGGGCCGGCAGCGCCTGGTTGGAGGCGCATGTGGCCCAAGTGAACGCGCTGAACGTGTTCCCCGTGCCCGATGGCGACACCGGCACAAATATGTCCCTCACCATGCGCGCTGCGCTGGAGGAGGCGGCGACTTGCCAGGGCGTCGCTGTCTCGGATCTGGTTCACGCCGTCTCTCATGGCGCGCTGATGGGGGCCAGGGGCAATTCGGGGGTGATCTTGTCGCAAATCCTACGCGGCCTGGCGCGCTCGCTGAGCGGCAAAGAAAGAATGGCAGCGCGCGACCTGGCCGAGGCGCTTCGTGAGGGCGCGGCTACGGCCTACAAGGGCGTTATGAAGCCGGTCGAGGGCACGATGCTGACGGTGATTCGTGAATCTGCCGAGGCTGCTGCTCGCGCCGCCGAGCAAGGGGGCAGCCTGGAAAAAGTATTGGTCAGCGCCAAATCCGAGGCCGACGCCTCACTGGCGCGCACGCCGCAATTGCTGCCAGTGCTGGCCAACGCGGGCGTGGTGGATGCGGGAGGTCAGGGATTGGTGTACATCCTGGAAGGCATTGTCCGCCTATTGCAGGGCCAGACGACCGAGGCTCTGATCTCGGCTGAAGCTCATGTCGAACACGCCCACGCCCCCGACGGTCAGTACAATTACGATACCCAGTTCATCATATCGGGCGATACCTTGGATGTTGAAACCATCCGCGAGCGCATCGCGCAGATGGGCGATTCGGTGCTGGTGGTGGGCGACGAGCGCGCCGTCAAAGTCCACGTCCATGCCGATCATCCGGGGGAGGTGTTGGAGTACGGCATCACCCAGGGGCAGGTCAGCGCCGTCATTATCGAGAATATGCAGCTTCAATATCAAGAGTTCTTGGCTAGTAAGCAACAGTCGCCGATGCAAGTCTCCCCAGTGGCCTTGCACGTCGCCGCGAGCGAATTGGCCGAGCAGACCTGCAATATCTCAGTGATCGCCGTCGCCTCGGGTGACGGCCTCAAGCGCGTGTTCGAGAGTTTGGGGGTCAGCGCGATCGTCCCCGGCGGACAGACCATGAACCCTAGTACGCAAGATCTATTGCAAGCCATCGAGGCTGTGCCCTGCGACCAGGTGATCTTGTTGCCCAATAACAGCAACATCATCTTAACCGCTGAGCAAGCTAGGCAGCTATCGCACAAGCAGGTGCTGGTCGTCCCCACCAAGACCGTGCCCCAAGGGATCGCGGCTTTGTTGGCTTTTAATTACCAATCCGACCTGGCCACCAACGCTGCCTTTATGACCGACGCCAGTCGGCAAGTGCAAACCGCCGAGATTACCAGGGCGGTGCGCTCGGTGCAGGTGAACGGCCTCAGCGTCGTCGAGGGGCAGATTATCGGTTTGCTTAACGGCGACCTCAAGACAGCGGGCGAGACGGCGCTGGATGTGGTGCAGGAATTGCTCGACCAGATGGACGCGGGGCAGTGCGAGATTATCACCATCTACTATGGCGAAGATATGACGTCTCTCGAAGCCGATGGATTGGCCGAGGCGGTGCGCAAACGCTACCCAGAAGTCGAAGTTGAAGTCCTGGATGGCGGGCAGGCCCACTACTACTACATCATCTCGGCAGAGTAGGGCCTGGAACAGGAGGAAAGGATATGAGTCAGGCCAGGATTGTCACGGACAGCGCGGCAGAGTTGCCCTCGGATGTCGTCGAAGAGTTTGGCATCGTTGTCGCGCCGTGGCGCATTCGGTTAGGCAACGAGACTTTGGTGGATCAGCCAAGCCTGCGCACGCCCGACTTTTACCGGCGGGTCGTCAAAGAGCGAGCGATCCCTCAGGCGACCCCGCCCACTGCGCATCAATTCAGCGACATTTATGCGGCCCTGGCCGAAGAAACCAGCGACATCATCTCGATCCATACTGCCGGGCGGATGGGCCGGGCAGTGCAGGCCGCTCAAGAAGGTCGCAGTGGCTTGCTGGGACGCTGTAATGTGAGCGTAATAGATTCCCAGTTCATCTCGCGTGCGCTGGGGGTGCTGGTCGGCGAGGAGGCGAAGGTGGCTCTGGATGGTCTGCCGGGGCCAGAGATCGTGCGTTACGTGCGCGGCCTGATGTCGCGCACGTATTTCGTGTTTTTCACCGAAACGATAGACTATCTCAAGCGCAATGGCTTGTTTAATCCTCCTCAGGGGGTATGGAGCAGCACGGCCAATTTCAAGCCGCTGCTGATGTTAGAAGACGGGGAAATCTCGGCGCTGCAACGTTCGCGCACGCGAGGCACGGCATTCGAGCGTTTGAGCGAATTCGTGGCCGAGTTTCCCGAATTGAAAGAGCTGACCATTTTGCGCACCGGTTTGGGCGCCGAATTCCAAGAGTTCAGATCGCAACTGGCCGAGATGTTTCCCAAGCGGCGCATCGAAGAGCACATCTATGGGCCGGTGTTGGGGGCGCTCATCGGGCCGACGGCGGTTGGCCTCGTCGCATTTGAAGGCTAGATCAGGCTTGGGGGCGTCGCTGCCCTCCCGCTTGGACCTCGCTTAGGGGCGAGGCTTATCTCATTTTGCAGAAAAGAGCCTATGTCATCCTCATACGATAAATTACGACGTATTCTGGTGTTGGAGCGCGAGCAAGGCTGTAACGACCGTGCGGTGATCGGCGGCCTGGCTCGCTTCTTGACGTATTGGGCCAAGCAGGCTTACGAAGAGCTTGGATCGGGTGACGCTTCGCTGACAGTTGACGATATTGTGAATACCCTGGCAGGTTATGCAGGTATGCCCCGCGAGATGCGCTGTCAAACGGTCGAACAGCTTGTGGCGCGATTGGCGCAGATACGCGTCGAATCGCCTGCCGAACAATCCTCGACCCCTGATGCCGCGCCTACTGAGGCTGAGGACGACAAGCCGCAAGAGGAACTGACCGATGATGAGCAGGAGGAGCCTGCGCCGCCGGTGGTCGAACGCCCACCCAAGAGCGTAGTTCGCCAACCGATCAGGGCGGATAAGCTAAATGGGCTGACTCTCAACTCGCCCGTTACCACGCTGCGCGGCGTGAGCACGGTCAACGACAAGCGCCTGGAGCGCCTGGGCATTCGCACTATCCGTGATCTGCTGTATCACTTCCCTCGGCGCTACGACGACTTTGGCCAACTGAAGACGATTAACCGCCTGGCGTTGGGCGATGAGGTCACTGTCGTCGGCGTGATCCGGCAGGTTCGCGCCGGACAGACTCGCAACGGCCAATCGGTAGTGCGCGTGGTGGTGAACGATGGCACAGCTTCCATCGAGGCCGTCTGGTACAACCAGCCCTATCTGACCCGGCAACTCAAAGATGGTCGCGAGATCGTTATCAGCGGTAAGGTGGGCGAGTATCTTGGCCGGCTCGTCTTTACTTCGCCCGAATGGGAGCCTTTGCAACGCGAGCTGCTGCACACGGCGCGCCTGGTGCCAGTTTATCCTCTCACCGAGGGCCTGGGTGGGCGCTGGCTGCGTCGCCTTATCAAAGACACACTGGATTACTGGCGTCCACGCCTTACCGATCCCTTGCCGCGCTCAGTCATTGGGTCGGCAAACCTATTGGGCTTGGGCGAGGCGCTGGCTCAGATTCACTTTCCCGATAACCAGGCTGCTTTGGAGCGCGCCCGCCGCCGGTTGAGCTTTGACGAGTTCTTGTTAATCCAATTGGGCATTTTGCGCCAGCGCAACATCCGGCGCGCTCAACCTGGTATAGCGCTTCAGATCCCCGAACAGGAGATTCAGAGCTTTATCGCCAGTCTGCCCTTTGAGCTGACGGGCGCGCAACAGCGCGCTATCGAAAGCCTGATGGCCGATCTGCAAAGGCCGACCCCTATGAACCGCCTGTTGCAGGGCGATGTCGGCTCGGGTAAGACGGTGGTGGCGGTGGCGGCGATGTTGGCTACGGTGCGCAACGGCTTGCAAGCCGCCATGATGGCGCCCACCTCTATCTTGGCCGAGCAGCATCATCGCACCCTGACCAAGATGCTGGCCAACATCCCCGATGTTCGCTGTGAGTTGCTGGTGGGCAGCTTGCCTGAAAGCGACAAACAGCGCATCCAGAGCGAAATCGCCGCTGGGCAGGTTCACATCGTGGTGGGCACTCACGCTCTCATTCAGTCGGCGGTCGAGTTTGACAAGCTGGGGCTGGTAGTAGTGGATGAGCAACACCGCTTTGGCGTAGCTCAGCGCGGGGCGTTGCGGGCCAAGGGCGCCGAGTTCCAGCCGCACCTGCTGGCCATGAGCGCGACGCCCATCCCACGTACATTGGCCCTGACGATTTATGGCGACCTTGACATCTCGGCGCTCGACGAGTTGCCGCCCAATCGCCAACGCATTGTCACCGCTGTGCGCGAGACCAGCAGCCGCGAGCGGATCTATTCGTTTATCAACGCGCAGATCGAAAAAGGGCGGCAAGCATTCGTCATCTGCCCATTGGTGGATGAATCGGATCGCATTGACGCCAAGTCGGCCATCGCCGAGCATCAACGATTGCAGCAACAGATCTTTCCCCAGCGCAAGGTGGGCTTGTTGCACGGGCGCATGAGCGCCGATGAAAAAGAAGAGGCGATGACGGCCTTTAAGGAGGGTCGCTACGATATCCTTGTCTCGACGGCGGTGGTCGAGGTGGGCATTGACGTGCCTAACGCCACCGTCATCCTGATCGAGGGAGCCGAGCGTTTTGGCCTGGCCCAGTTGCACCAGTTTCGGGGGCGCGTGGGGCGCGGCGAGTACGAATCGTACTGCATCTTGCTCTCCGACGACCCTTCCGAGAATAGCTTGGAACGCCTGCGCGCCATGGAGGAAACCAGCGACGGCTTTGTGCTGGCCGAAAAGGATATGGAGCTGCGCGGCCCTGGCGACTTTTTTGGCTTGCGCCAGCACGGTTTGCCTATGCTCAAGGCCGCCAGTTTGAGCGACGTTGCTACGCTCGAAACGGCCCGCGCTGAGGCTCAGCGCTTGTTCGAGCGCGACCCGGAGCTATCCCTTCCCGAACACCAGGCTTTGGCCGCCAGCGTGCAGCATTTCTGGACGACCGAAGAACTGGCCTAACATCATACCCGGAGGCTATCTTGACTATCGCTGTTTACCCAGGCACGTTCGACCCGATCCACAATGGCCATATTGACATCGCCAAGCGGGCGGCGCTGTTATTTGACAAACTGATTGTTGCAGTTTACGATCGCCCTCAGAAGAACCTGATCTTTTCGGTGGCCGACCGCGTCGCGATGGCCCGCGAGGCCCTCCAGGACACGGCGAACATCGAAGTGCAGAGCTATAGCAGCTTGACCGTTGACTTTCTCAAGCAGCAGGGCGCTCGTGTGATGGTGCGCGGGCTGCGCGTGATCTCGGATTTCGAGTTGGAATACCAGATGGCCTTGACCAATCGCAAGCTGGCCCCAGAGTTGGATATGATCTGCCTGATGACAAGCCTGGAATATGCCTTCATCAGTTCATCCATCGTCAAAGAGATTGTCATGGCGGGGGGAAGCATTACGCAGTTCGTGCCGTCCCATGTCGAAAAAGCCTTGCGCGCCTATCTGGCTTCTCGGCGCTAGTTCGCCCGCAAGGCTTCCAGGACACGACGAAAGGGGTGATCAAAATCGACATCCTGCAACTTGTGGACCGCCTTGAAGAATTGCTCGAGCGCGGATGGCGTTTGCCGATGGGCAACAAAGTAGCGATTGATGAAGAGATGTTTCTCAACATCGTAGATCAGATGCGCATTACCATCCCGCAAGAAATTAAACAGGCCAAGGATATCCAGCTTGAACGCGACAAGTATGTCGCCCAGGCGCATGAGGAGGCCCGGCGCATCCTGGCGCAAGCGCGCGAGGACGCCGCCAAGCAACTCGACGACCACGAGCTGCGCAAGGCTGCGCAAGCCCAGGCCGACAAGATCCTCAAGCAGGCCCAGCTAGAAGCCGAACGCATCCGCCAGGGGGCCGATGAATACGCCGAAGCCAAGCTCAAGGAACTAGGCAGGCAAGTTGGCCAATTGCAGACCGTCATCAAGAACGGTCTGGACGCCTTGGAGCGGCGACGCAATCAGTCGCAAGAAAAGGCGCAGCCCGCCAAGCAAGCGAGCGCAACGCCTACGCCTCCGGCGACCAACCCATAATTTGTCCGCTGGCTTGCCCTTTGCCGGCGCGAGTCGGGCAGCGCGCGGTTGCCTTGATGCCGGGTTGCGGATCAATCGCATGACCGATTTGGACAGCGCGCGGCCTCGCTTTTTGACAGGCGGGCCGTGCTTGTTTATAATCAACCGGCAACCTCAAGAAAGCCAGGTCGGACGGTCGCTATGATTTACAATGTGGCCCAGCTTCTGAAAGAGGGCATCGGGGCGTCTCGGCGCTATGCTCTCGACGGCGAATTGATGGGCCTAGACGAGAACAATCCGGGGGCCACGCCCCTCAAGGGTAATGTGCATTTTGTGCGCACCCTCCGAGGTATCCTGGTGACGGGCAATATCCATCTGCGGCTGACGCAAACCTGCCGGCGTTGCCTGGAGCCAACAGAAGCCGAGCTAAGCTTGGATATCGAGGAAGAGTTCATTCCCTCGATTGACGTGGAGACAGGAGCCAGCCTGCCGATCACTGATGAGGATGAAAAAGCGCTTATCATCAGCGAGCAGCACATCCTCGATCTCACCGAGATTCTGCGGCAATACGCGATCACCGAAAATACTGGGCTGGGGCTGTGCCGCGACGATTGCCGGGGGCTTTGCCCGGTTTGTGGGCAAAACCTAAACGAAGGGCCATGCGGGTGCAACACCCAAGAGATTGACCCGCGCTTGGCTGCGCTGGCGAGCCTGCTCGACCAAGACGATACGAAATGACCTTAGCGAAAGGGATAACGATACCATGACACCTCAACCGAAACGTCGGCATTCCAAGGGCCGCACTCATCGTCGTCGCGCCCATGATTTCTTGATGGCCGCCAAGTTGACCGAATGCCCTTCGTGTCATACAATGCGCCTTGCCCATCGGGCTTGCCCCAATTGCGGCAGCTATCATGGCCGAACGGCGATTCAGGTCAAGAGCGAAAGCTGACCAGAGGACGACAGCCTCTATCAGGGCCGTCTGAGGCCATGTCCTCGCGGCCCTTTTATTCGCTTACGGCAACATCGCGCCCTTACATGGCGAAGACACAGTTATCCATTGGATAAATCGTTTCGCCTAATGATTGGCGGAGGCCCCTCCTATGGAAGGTAGACTGGGAACCGTTCGCATTGCCCCACAGGTGCTCGCTGGCATCGCCCGCCTGACCACCTTGGCGGTTCCAGGCGTGGTGCGGATGTATCGCGATCTTTCCAGCGGCGTAGATCGTTTGCTGCGAGGCAAGAGCGCAGCGGATGGCGTGCGTATTGAAATCGTGGATGACGCCGTCGCGGTGGATCTGTATATTGTCGCAGCCCAAAACATCAACCTCTACGATTTGGGTCGCGAGATCCAAGCCCAGGTGTCGCGCGCCATCAAAGATATGGTTGGTATGCCGGTGTTGACCGTGAACGTCCATGTAGAAAACGTCGAGATCGTGGCGGGCGAAGAATAGATAGCCAATCTGGATATTGCGGAGCCCACTTGTGAAGATCAGACGGCGGGCCAGGGTCGTAGCCCTGCAAGCTCTTTTCGAGGTTGATACAGCCCATCACGAGCCGGCGCGCTCTTTTGAGGCCCGGCTCGAAGAGAACCCCTTGCCGACGCCAGCAACGGACTTTTCTCGTGAGCTACTCTACGGGGTGCTCAGAAACATCGCGCATCTGGACGCAGTCATTCAACGTATTGCTCCCGAATGGCCCATCGAGCAGATGGCCCCGATTGATCGCAACATTTTACGCCTGGCGGCCTATGAAATCATGTCGGATGCCGACACTCCCCCGAAGGTTGTGATCAATGAGGCCGTCGAATTGGCCAAGATTTTCGGCAGCGATAGCTCCAGCCGTTTTGTCAATGGCGTGCTGGGCACGCTGCTCACCAATCGGTCACAGCTTGCTCCCATCGCGCCGACCAATCAAGGTAAGGAAACATCTCAGCCAGGAGGTCAGACGAGCGCATGTTCGGAATAGGCACTGGCGAATTGGTCATGATCCTCATCATTGCGATGTTGGTCGTTGGCCCTGAAAAGATGGTTCAGCTCTCCAAGCAATTCGGCCAGTTGGTCGCCAAGTTCCGCCAACAGACCGAGAGCGTCACTCAAGAGTTTCGCGAAGCCCTCACCTTAGAGATGGATGATAAGGATGAGGACGAGGCCGCGCCTCAATTGCCGAGCGGAACCGAGATCCAGCCCGCGAGCGCCCCGCCAGCCGAGGCCGCCAGCTCCGCCGTCGCCGAAAGCGCGGCTGAGCTGGCGCCAGCTTCCGTTGCAGCCGAGCCTGCGCCCGAAGATCAGATTACCGCCGACGAGTTACTGCAAGTCGAGCTAGAAGCCTCAATGTTCGACGGCGAAATTGATATCGCCGTCGCAAGTATCTCGCCGGAAAACGCCAGCCGGGACGCAATATCCGATCAGGCCATTGACCTTGACGTGGCCGAACTTGTGCCCGAAGATGTGGATGTTCAACCGATGTTAATCGAGGAACCTGTGCTCATCGCCGACGAACCCGCAAGCGAAGCGGCTGAACCCGTGGAGGACAAGGCGTAACCCTCATGGCCAACGACAAAGAGCTGACTATTTTCGAGCATCTCGCCGAATTTCGCTCGCGCCTGGTGGTGGCGGGGATCGCCTTGATCGTCGGCACCGCCATTAGCATGGTGTTTGCAACCCAGGCTCTGCAAATCCTGATCTTGCCCTTGGGCGATCAGATTCCCCAGACCATCCACCCCACCGAATCATTTATCGTCTATTTCCGCGTCGCGCTGATCGGCGGCGTCACCATCTCGATGCCCGTCCTTGTCTACGTTGGCGGACGGTGCATTTTGGCGGGCCTTTTTCCGGAAGAGAAAAAGTACCTCTATTTCCTATTGCCCGGCGCCACCTTTTGCTTTGCTGCGGGCGTGGCGTTCGCGGCGCTCGTCATGTTGCCGGCGGCCATCAATTTTATGCAGGGCTTTATGCAGACCATCATTGACAATCGCTGGACGCTCGATAACTATATCGCCTTTGTGACGCGCGTTCTATTCTGGATCGGCCTCGTCTTTGAAACTCCGCTGGTGATGTTTTTCCTGGCCAAGCTCAACATCATCACCGCGCAAAAGCTGGCCAAAGCCCGCAAGTTCGCCATCTTGGGAATTGCGGTTATTGCCGCCGCCGTGACCCCCACGCCCGACCCGGTGAACATGATGATTATGATGGTGCCGCTTTACCTGTTGTACGAGGTGGGCGTGATTCTGGCGCGCGTGGCCGTGATGGGCCGCAAGAAGGAAGCAACCGCCGCTTCGTGACGCTACAACCGCATCATATTCAGCCCAAGGAGCAACTCGATGGCGAGGATCAAGGCTCTCATCATGGGCGCCGCCGGGCGCGATTTCCACAATTTCAACGTCTTTTTTCGGAACAACCCGGCTTATGAGGTGGTCGCCTTTACGGCCACCCAAATCCCCAATATCGAAGGACGTTTGTACCCGCCTGAACTGGCGGGTTCTCTTTATCCCCAGGGGATTCCCATCTCTCCCGAGAGCGATCTGGAGCGGCTGATCGCCGAGCGCGCCGTCGAGCAGGTCATCTTGGCGTATAGTGATCTGGCCCACGAACAGGTGATGCACCTCGCCTCGCGGGTGTTGGCCTGCGGCGCCGATTTCCGTTTGATGGGGCCGAACACCACCATGCTCGCGGCGCGCGTCCCCGTCGTAGCGGTGTGCGCGGTGCGCACAGGCAGCGGCAAGAGCCAGCCCTCCCGCCGCGTGACCGACCTGCTGCGCGCCGCCGGCACGCGCGTGGTGGTGGTGCGTCACCCCATGCCCTATGGCGACCTGGCGGCGCAGGCGCGCCAGCGTTTCGGCAGCTATGAGGACCTCGATGCTCACCATTGCACCATTGAAGAGCGTGAGGAGTATGAGCCGCATCTGGATCGGGGCATGGTGGTCTATGCGGGGGTGGATTACGAGCGCATCTTGCGCGAGGCGGAGAGCGAGGCCGATGTGCTCGTGTGGGATGGCGGCAACAACGATTTGCCTTTTTACCGGCCCGATTTGCACATCGTCGTGGCCGATCCGCACCGCGCCGGCCACGAGCTGACCTATCACCCCGGCGAAGCGAACTTGCGCATGGCGCATGTGGTGGTCATCAACAAGGTGGATACAGCCGACCTGGCCGCCATCGCCGCTGTGCGCGAGCGCGTCTATCAGGTCAACCCGCATGCGATGGTGATCGAAGCGGCCTCGCCGATTTTCTTATCGAACGATCAACCGATCCAGGGCCGCCGCGTGTTGGTAGTGGAGGATGGGCCGACGCTCACCCACGGCGAAATGGCGTATGGCGCGGGGGTGGTGGCCGCCCGGCGCTACGGCGCCGCCGAGATCGTGGATCCGCGTCTGTATGCTGTCGGCTCGTTGGTAGAAACGTTTCGGCGTTACCCACATATCGGGCCGGTGTTGCCAGCGATGGGCTATAGCGCCGGGCAGATGCGCGAGCTAGAGGCGACGATCAACGCCGCGCCCTGCGATCTCGTATTGATCGCGACGCCGATTGACCTGCGCCGCCTGATCACGATCCATCACCCCACCGAGCGGGTGCGTTACGAACTGCAAGAAATCGGTCGGCCCACGCTACAAGATGCTCTGGCTCGCTTGCTGGCATAGGGGCATGACATGTCATGCCCCTACGAATGATTTTCACTCCTCGTCCTTTGCTTTTTCCGCTCAATCCTCCTCTTCTGCAGAGGAATCGGGTGCTGGGAGTTGCTTGGTCACCTCGGCCAGCACATTGGTGGCGTAGGCGCCGGAGGGCAGGGTAAAGCGCAACAGCAGCCCCTGATCGTAAGCGGCCTCGACTTCGCTAAGGGGCGCGCGCAAAGGGCGCCGCTCGCCGTGCAGATCGCCCCCGCCCACGCCGCGCCAATCTTCCAGCGCGATTCCCTCCTCGGCCAACAGACGACGCTCGCGTTCGCCAGGCTGCCCCTCTGCCAGCCGCACTTTGAAGCCATACAGCGGCGCCGAGGGGCTGATTTCGAGCCGCTCGGCGCGAGGCTGCTCGGCGGCGGCGTCTTCCACGGCAAAGTAAGCGCCGTTGACGTGCTTGACCGCCAGGTCGCCTGGTTGTAACTGATCTATCTGCTGAAGGCGCTCGGCGAGCAATAAGTTAAAGAGGTAGGATTGATACGCCGCGACATAGAGCCTGGTCAGCGCGATGGGGATGTGGCGCAGCGCCTTTGTCTCGTCGCGCTGGGCGGCGAGCGCCGCCAGCGCGCGATACTCGTCGCTGCCGCGCTCTGGCCAGGCTTGCAACGCGCCCGTCCAATCGCCGGCGTCGAACAAAGCGCGCGCCTGTCGAAAAGTCTTCGGGTCGGCGGGTCGCGGCGAGCCGAGCAGTGCGCGCCAAAAGCCCGCCGCATCGCGGCGCACCAGGCAGCGCCCCAACAGGTGGGTATTCTGCCGCGAGCCGAACCGCTGATGGCCGAACCCATTGGGGACGCCCCGACGCTCCAACTCGGCCAGGATGCGGCGCGCCGTGTCTAGCGCCTCGGAGCCGACCTCGCGCACGCGGATGGCAAAGCGATTGCCCCTCAGGTGGCCGATCTTCAAGCGGTTACGGTGTCGCTCGGCCCACAGCACACGCACGTCGGGGATTTCGACAGCCAGCAGCGCTTCGGGCGAGACTCCTTCTACCGAAAGGGTCTGCCGCGTAACAGCTCGCGCATCCTTTAGCCCGGCGCAGCCGAACAGCCTGGGCGGCATATTCAGCGCCCGCGCCAGCCGCTGGATGGCCCGCATGGTGCTCAGGCCGCGTTTTTCGATCTGAAACAGCGTGTGCTGCCCTTCGCCGGTGGGGCCGTAGAGGGGGATCTCTTCGACCTCGAAATCCTCTAGCTCGACGCGCAGCTTGCCGCCCACGCCCGGCAAATCCGCCGTCAGATACCCCGGAAAGAGCCTATCTTGCGCCTGCCCGTTTTCGTTCACGCCGCGCCTCCCATTGACCGATCTGGTCGTATTCTAGCGCATTTGCCCCCGATCTGTCAGCGCGAAAAGCGGAACCCCTGGTTCACAAAACCAGGGGTTCCGCTTGAGCCAACACGATGATCGCTTGGTACAATAAGGCGCCGCGCCGAAATCTGTCTAGAGCGCCGCCAGCACCTCTTGCGCGTGGCCGTCGGGCTTGACGTTGGGGAACGCCCGCGCGATCAGGCCGTTTTCGTCAATGACGTAGGTCGAGCGCAAAATGCCCATATAGGTTTTGCCATACATCTTTTTCTCGCCCCAGGCGCCGTACTTTTCGGCTACGGCGTGATCGGGGTCGCTGAGCAGATAGAATGGCAGCCCGAACTTGGCCTTGAATTTCTGATGCGATTCCGCGCCGTCGGGGCTGACGCCAATGACGACGGCGCCTTTCATCATAAACAGACTATAATCGTCGCGAAAGCTGCACGCCTCTTTGGTGCAACCGGGCGTATCGTCTTTGGGGTAAAAGTAGAGCACTACCTTTTTGCCGCGAAACGCCGACAGGGTGACTGCTTCTCCGGTATCCGAGGTCAGGGTGAAATCGGGGGCCAGGTCTTTTTCCGCAAGCATCGCCATATCCTCCTCGAATCAATCGTTTTGCTACAAATATAACATATCATAGTTATATTGTCAACATTATATACCTCGATGGCGCAAGGCAGGATTACTGATCCGGGCTTGATGTTCCAAACGCCCCGGCGCGCATAAAGGGCGCGACCACGGTAGCCTAGCGCCTTGTGCGCTTTGCAACCAAAAGTGTAGATATCCGATTGACAATCTGACCATCAGCGGGTATAATTAAGATATATCAACATAAAGATAATACAGGTGAATTGTGTCGCCCGTTCGGTTGCCTGCGACGGCGCTTGCCGCAGGTGAAAAAATGGAGGAAGCGAAGCCAATCACCACACATACTGGGGGCTGCCATGAGTCAGGTTGACGGCGATTCGGTGCGAGACGACCAAGATTTCGCTACGTTATGGGAACAAATGGGGGGAGATTATGCCTACCTCAACCCTACGCGGGGCGATATTCGCCAGGGCGTCATCCTGAGTGTGCGGCCCGATGAAGTGCTGGTGGATATCGGCGCCAAACAAGATGCGTCGGTGGCCCTGCGCGAACTGCAAACGATGGATGCAGACGAATGGCAACAGTTCGTCGTAGGGCGCGTGGTGGATGTCTATGTCTTGCGCTTTGATCCCGATCAGGACAGTCTGATCGTCTCGCTGCGCCTGGCGCGCGAAAACCAGGAGTGGCAGCGCCTGCAAGAGATGATGGATAGCGGCGAGATTCTTACGGCGCGCGTCACCGGCTACAACAAGGGTGGGTTGGTATGCGCGGTGGGCAACCTGCAAGGTTTTGTGCCGGCCTCTCAGCTTGCTAATCTGGCGCGACGCAACCGCGATGAAAGCGAGTCGGATGCTCTGCCCCAGTATGTGGGCGAGGAACTGCCCCTCAAAGTGATCGAAGTCAACCGCCGACGCCGGCGGCTGATCCTCTCTGAGCGCGCGGCGGTCCGCGAGTGGCGCGTCAAGCAACGCGAACGCCTGCTGAGCGAACTGCGCGTCGGCGGCATTTACACGGGCCGGGTGAGCAACCTCTGCGATTTCGGCGCCTTTGTGGATTTGGGCGGCATAGATGGCCTGGTGCACCTTTCGGAGCTATCCTGGTCGCGGGTGAACCATCCCGCCGAGGCGTTGCGTGTGGGCCAGGAGGTGCAGGTGCTGGTGCTCAACATGGATCTGGAGCGGCAGCGCGTCGGCCTCAGCATCAAGCGGACCCAGGCCGATCCCTGGCTTACAGCGAGCGA
>CAZYPJ010000019.1:14642-28309 GCA_964649365.1 uncultured Anaerolineales bacterium
GGTCGTCGTGACACATATGGGGGATTTTGGCGGGTTTGTTGCGCTAGAGCCGGGGATCGAGGGGTTAGTTCATACATCCGAGTTAGCGGCGGGCAACATCGCCAACCCGGCCAGTGTGGTGAGCGAGGGCCAGGAACTAACCTTGCTCGTGCTCAGCGTCGAGCCGGAACGACGGCGGGTCAGCCTGAGTTTGCGCCAAGTTCCTTCCGAAGCTGAAGCGGAGGCCGAGCTGCCATCATGACGCCGATGGACAGGATGCTGGTTTGTGGTTCGTGTCACGTTCGTTTTCTCTGGTCGGCGGCGCAACAGCGTGAACGCCTGGCGCTTGACCCCGCTGCTGCGCCTCCCAAGCTATGCCCTGGCTGCCAAGCGCTGCACGACCTGACGGCGCGCCAGCGCGGTGTGGTGCGCTGGTACGACCCGCGCAAGGGTTATGGGTTTATCCGCAATCAAGAGGGCGAGGATGTCTTTGTGCATCGTTCGGCGTTGTCATCGGAGGGCCGCGGGAGGTTGCGGGCGGGGCAGGAAGTGGAATACGAGGTGGCGCAAACCGAAAAAGGAAACATCGCCCAGGCGGTGATCGTCCTCAGTTAGCGCCCGGCCCGAAAAAAGTATGCAAGCTCGGGGTTGCAAACCTCGAGCTTTTCTGTTTCCTTCTGGGTTATGATATAATGAACCGCAACAAGGTTATCTGAAGGGATCGCAGACTGCATGACCGTTCGCGACCGCTGGCGTGTTACGTTGGGGGAGGCGCCAATCGCACTAAAACCCTCGCTAGAAGGCGCCGTTGCCCTGCTGTGCGGCTGCATCGCCGCCGGCTGGCAGCCGCGCGCTGGTACGCTCAAGGTATTGGCGGCCTGGCTAATCGCCGATGTGCTGCTAGGCTGCGTCCTGGAGCAATTGCTCGCCCTCAAGCGTTCCGTTGGGCCGAACCAGGCGGCGGATCAGCCCGCTGACGCGCGGCCCATTGGCTTGGTTCTGCCCTACGCGACGCCAGGTTCACCCGGCTATCGCCTGGCGGCGCGGGTCAACGCCTATCTGGCCCATTGGCGCGACCAGGTTTGGCCCTATGCCGGGCAACACGCGATGACGGCGTTGGTATGCGCGGGCCTGGCGACCTTATTGGCCACTTATCTGGGGCGCGAGCTGGCGGGCGCGGTCAGCGGGGCGCTGCTGCTGACCGCGTGCCTGACGATCCTGGCCGGCGCCAGCGGTATAGCGCTGGAACGCTGGTTCGCCGGGCTGCATGTGGCGCTGGCCTGGGCGTTGGGCCATTTGGCCTTTGCGCCGTGGAAGGCCCCCTCGATGGGGCTGGCGTTGTTGATCGGACTGGGGGCCTATGCGCGTTGCTGGCGGCGACAGAGCCGGCGCGCGGCGGCGGATTGGCTGCGTTGGGCTGTATGGTGGGCTTTGGCGGCGATCTTGCTCGTGGCGCGGCAGCCGGTGTTGGCGGGCGCGGTGGCCATCGCCGCTTGCGGCAGCTATGGCGCGTCGGCCCCAGCGACCGAAGGCGATGCGGCGCAGCCCTCGGGTCTGGATCGTTTTGCCTGGATCATTTCGCAAGGGGTGGCGGCCTTGGCCGTCACTTATTGGTCGTGAGGGCGTCATGATATTTTGGGTGATCGGCCTGACCATTGCTCTCGCGGCGGGTCTGCTTTACTATTTGTTGATCGTCACCGAGGGCACGTACTTGGGCGTGGGCGTAGTGATCTGGTTGTATGATCGCGTAGCCCGCCGGTACGATCACATCAAGAATCTGAACTATGTGCACGAATCGCGCTTTATCGGCCTGCCGCTCTCGGAGGCGCTGGCCGATGTGGACGCGCCCAAGGTGCTCGACGTGGCCACCGGCACAGGGCGCACGCCGTTGGCGTTGCTGCGCGAGCCGGATTTTCAGGGGACGCTGGTTGGCGTGGATCGCTCGGAGCTGATGTTGGAGCGCGCCCGGGCGGCCTTGCCGGAGTGCGACGGGCGCGTGACCTATTTGCGCGGCGACGCCGAGGCGCTCGGTTTTGCCGATAGCGTGTTCGACGCCGTTGTATGTTTGGAGGCGCTCGAGTTCATGCCCCACGCCGCTCGCGCCGTGCGCGAAATGTCGCGGGTGCTCAAACCAGGCGGCCAGATGTTGCTTTCCAACCGGGTGGGCGCCGACGCCCGCTTTTACCCCGGCCGCCTGTGCAAACGGGGACGATTGGAACAATTCTTGCGCGAAATCGGTCTAGAAAACGTCGTCATGCAGCGCTGGCAGGTGCATTACGATTTGGTGTGGGCGCGCAAGCCCCGCGCCGATGCGCCCCAGGCCGGGTCAGCCCCGGCGCTGCGCCAAGCTTAAGGAAAACCATACATGAAAAAAGACTTTCTCAGCCTGGCCGATTGCACCATTGATGAAGTGCGTAGCTTGCTCGATCTCGCCGTTGCGCTCAAAGCGGAACTCAAGGCCGGCGGCAACAAGCCTCGCCTGGCCGGCAAGTCCCTTGCGATGGTGTTCCAAAAGCCATCCTTGCGCACGCGGGTCTCGTTCGAGATGGGGATGATCCAGCTCGGCGGGCGCGCGCTCTACATCGCCCCCGACGAGATCAAACTAGGGCAGCGCGAGAGCGTGCCCGACGTGGCTAGGGTGTTGAGCCGCTATGTGGATGGGATCATGGCGCGGGTGTTTGCCCATAGCGACGTCGTTACATTGGCGCAATGGGCCTCGGTTCCGGTCATCAACGGCCTCTCCGATTACACCCACCCCTGCCAGGGCTTGACCGACCTACTCACCGTGCAGGAAAAACTGGGCCGATTGCAAGGCGTCACATTGGCCTATGTGGGCGATGGCAACAATGTGCTGCACTCGCTATTGTTGGGCGGCGCCAAGACGGGGATGCACATCGTAGCGGCCACGCCGGAGGGCTACGACCCACTGCCTGAAGTGGTGCGCCTGGCCGAGGCCGACGCGGCGCGAACCGGCGGCAGCGTGCGGCTGTTGCGCGACCCCCGCGAGGCTGTGACCGGCGCGGATGTGGTCTATACCGATACCTGGATCAGCATGGGCCAAGAGGCCGAGACCGCCGAGCGCCGCAAGGTCTTTCCGCCCTACCAGTTGAACAGCCAGTTGCTCGCCCACGCCAAGCCCGACGCGGGCGTGATGCACGACCTGCCGGCCTATCGTGGCTACGAGATCACCGATGAGGTGGCCGACGGGCCGCAGTCGTGGCTGTTCGACCAAGCTGAAAACCGGCTGCACGCGCAAAAGGCAATCCTGGTTCAGCTCCTCGAAAGGTGATGAGCCTGTGGCCAACGTTTTCTGGATCTTGTCCAAAGTAGATCTGCGCAACCTGGTGGACATCTTGCTGGTGGCCGGGGTGATCTACGTGGCGCTGCTGATGGTGCGCGGCACGCAGGCGGTGCAGCTTTTGCGCGGGGTGATCTTATTTGCCCTGGTGGTGGCGTTCATTGCCAACCTCTCGGGGCTGACGGCGTTCAACTGGCTGCTCAAGAGCAGCAGCCAGGCGCTCTTGGTGGTCGTGGTGATCGTCTTGCAGCCCGAACTGCGCCGCGCGTTGGACCGCCTGGGGCGCGCCGGCGGCATCTCGCTGTGGAGCGGGCGCGAGTTCGAGTTGGATCGTGTGATTGCTGAAATTGCCTCGAGCTGTCGCCGCCTCTCGGATCGTCGGCATGGCGCGCTGATCATCATCGAGCGCGAAACGGGCTTGCAAGATCACATTGATACCGGCGTTGAGATGGATAGCCTGGTGGTGGACGAACTGCTCCAGACGATCTTTTTCCCCAATACGGCGTTGCACGATGGCGCAGTGATCGTGCGCGGCAATCGCATTGTGGCGGCGTCGTGCGTGCTGCCGCTGGCCGAATCCATCCCTTCGGATACGCACCTGGGCACACGCCACCGCGCGGCGGTGGGCATCACCGAACAGACCGACGCGGTGGCCATTGTCGTCTCGGAAGAGACCGGCATCATCTCGATGGCGCGCAATGGGCGCATCGTCCGGCATCTTGATGAGCGCCGGCTCATAACGTTGTTGCAAGCGTTGCTCAACCCGCAGCGCAACCGCCGCAGCAGTTGGGCGCGTTTCATCGCCGGGCGCGGCGGCCCCAAGACGCCCAATAGCCGCGCCAATACAGCCTAAGGGGGGCACGTGGCAAAGGACGGCTCGCGACGCAAAACCTGGGACGGTTTGGGAACGGCCTTGTTGGCGTTGATGCTGGCGGTGGTGATCTGGGTCAACGCCACCTATCAGAGCGATAGCCCGCGCGAGGATTGGTTCCAGGAATCCGTCCCGATTGAAATCTTGAACAAGCCGAGCGGCCTGACCATCACCAGTCAGCCCGAAAAATACGTCAACGTCAGAATCAAAGCCTTCAACTCAAGCTGGACGACGCTCAAGGCCAGCAACTTTCGGGCCGTCGCCGATCTGAAGGGGCTGGATGAGGCCGGCGCGCCCAAGCCGATCCCGATTAATGTAACCTGCTCGGACAGGACAGTGACGATCATTACCACGCAACCCGAAACGGTGTACATCCAACTGGAAAAGTTCCAGAAAAAGGCCGTCGAGGTGCAGCCCGTGCTCCAGGATGTGAGCGAAGTGCCGTTGGGCTATGTGGTGGGCCTGTCGGAGGTCGAGCCACAGTTCGTCAGCGTGGAGGGGCCGGCCTCGGCGGTGGATCGCGTGGCCAAGCTGGTGGTAACGGTATCGTTGGCCGGGCAGCGCGCGCCCATCGAACGCCAGATCAAACCCGAGCCAGTGGACGCCGAGGGCGAGGCGGTGGAGGGCGTCGCCCTCACGCTCAACCCCGATACTGTTACTTTGCGTTGCGACATCCAAAAGAAATCCAACTATCGCGAAGTGGCGGTGCGCCCGCGCACCAAAGGCAACCCGGCATTGGGCTATTTCGTCAGCGGGTTGGAGGTATCGCCGGCGACGATCACGGTGATCGGGCCGCCGAGCGTTATCGCCGATATGGGCGGTTTGATGGACGTTAGCGGCGAGGTGGATCTGACCGGCGCGACGCGCAACTTGGTGGAAGAACTTCCGGTTGACTTGCCCGAAGGGGTCTCGGTCGTGGGCGCGCCCGAGGGCCAGCCCTACAACGTTACGATTCGCGTCAGCATTGAGGCTGTCACGGGAGGCTCGACCCTGGAAATCCCGTTAGCCACTAAAAAGCTCCAGGAAGGGCTGGAGGCCAAGCTTTCGGTGCCCAGCGTGGATGTCATCCTGACCGGGCCATCGGTGTTGCTGGAAGAGCTGCGAACTAGTATGCTCGACGCCTATGTGGATGTGGGCGGCCTAGGCGTCGGCACACACCAGGTCAAGACGCAGGTGACGATCTTGGTGGACAAGGACGCGCGCATGGCCGATCTGCGCGTCACCAACGTTTCGCCCGAGTTTGTCGAGGTAACCATCAAAGAGCCGGGGACGCCCACGCCGACGCTGGAATTCACGCCGACGCTGGACCCGATCCGCATTGCGCTCACGGCCACTGCCCTGGCCAGACAGGGCGTCACGCCCACCGTTACCCTGACGGGCGCGGCCACGGCGCCGGTCACTACTACTCTGATTCCTTCGCCGCAAGTGACGAAGGCTCGATAGGAACTGAAATGCCGAAAAAGCCTTTGGTCGCCCTGGTAGGGCGGCCCAATGTGGGAAAATCTACGCTGTTCAACCGCCTAGTGGGCGAGCAGCGCGCCATCGTCGAGGATGTGCCCGGCACCACCCGCGACCGGCACTATGCCGACGTGGAATGGAGCGGGCGCGTGTTCACCGTGGTGGATACTGGCGGGCTGATCCTCTCCTCCGGCGATGCGCTTACCGAGAAAGTCCAGGTGCAGGCGCAATTGGCCATTGACGAGGCCGATGTCATTGTCTTTTTGGTAGACATCATGGATGGCCTGACCGGCCCCGACGCCGAGATTGCCGACCTGTTGCGCCGCACCGACAAGCCGATCATCCTGGTGGTGAACAAAGCCGATAATCTCAAGCGCGAGATGGCCGCGCACGAGTTCTATAGCCTGGGCCTGGGCGAGCCATTATGTATCTCGGCTTTGCAGGGCCTGTCCACCGGCGACCTGCTCGAAAGCATTCTCCGCGCGCTGCCCAATGCGCCGTTGGAGGAAGAAGAGAGCGCGGCGCTGCGCATTGCCCTGGTGGGCCGCACCAATGTAGGCAAATCGTCGCTGCTGAACCGCTTGCTGGGGCAAGAGCGCGTCATCGTGAGCGACATCCCCGGCACTACCCGCGACGCCATTGATACGACCATCCGCTTTCACGAGCAAGAGATCGTGCTGGTGGATACCGCCGGTATCCGGCGGCGTGGATCGGTGGAGCCGGGGATTGAGAAATACAGCGTCTTGCGCGCCCTGAAAGCCATCAACCGCGCCGATGTGGTGTTGCTGGTGCTCGACGCCGTGGATGGCGTCACCGCCCAGGACGCGCACGTCGCGGGTTATATCCTGGAGCAATCCAAGAGCGTGATCGTTCTGGTCAACAAGTGGGATTTGATCGAAACGAACAACCTCACCCTGCCCCAATACGAAGCGCACGTGCGCAACGAACTCAAGTTCATGCCTTATGTGCCCGTGCTGTTCCTTTCGGCGCTCACGGGGCAGCGCGTTAGCCAAATCCTGCCGACGGCGCTGCGCCTGCGCAATGCGCGCGAGCAGCGGCTCAGCACCGCCCAGATCAACGACATGATTCGCCAAGCCACGGCGCGGCGCTCGCCGCCTACCAAGTGGGGCAAAAAGCTGCGCATTTATTATGGCTCGCAAGTGGGGGTGAACCCGCCCACGTTTGTCTTTTTCGTCAACGACGTGCGGCTGGTGCACTTTGGCTACCAGCGATTTCTCGAAAACCAAATTCGCGAACGGTTCAAGTTCGAAGGCAGCCCGCTGCGGCTGCTGTTCCGCGATCATCAGGAAAAAGAAGAGCGCGGTTAGTCCGCGCTCTCGTCTTTCATTTCCCCCAGCATGGACCATGGCCCCGTCCACGTGATCCGCACCGTGGCCAGGCGGCCCAGCCAGTTTTCGGCGCTCTCAAAGAACACCAGCTTGTTGGTGCGGGTGCGTCCGCGCCAGCGGCGGCGCTGCTGGCCATCTACCAAGATCTCGACCTCGCGCCCTAGCAGGGCGCTGTTGATTTCGCCGGCGATGCGTTCCTGCGTCGTCTCGATCAGCGCGCGGCGGCGCTCTTTTTCGGCGGCAGGCACGTCGTCTTCCAGGCGCGCGGCGGGCGTGCCGGGGCGCACCGAGTAGGGCGCCACGTGGATCATATCAAAGCGCAGCTCTTGCACCAGGCGCAGCGTGTTCTCGAACTGCTCCGCCGTCTCGCCGCAGAAACCCACGATGATATCGGTGTTGATGGCGCAGCCAGGCGAGGCGCTGCGGATGCGCCCCACCAGCTCGCGGTAATGGGCCACCGTGTAGCCCCGCGCCATGCGGCGCAACACCGCGTCGTCGCCCGATTGCACCGGCAGCTCCCAGCATTCACACACCTTGGGCAACGCAGCGGCAACCTCGATGATGCGCGGCGACATCTCTTGTGGGTGCGAGGTGAGAAAACGGATGCGCTGCAAGCCTTCGATGTCGTGGATCGCCGCTAGAATATCAGCTAGGTCGGGATGATCGGGCAAATCGGAGCCGTAGGCGTCCACGTTTTGCCCCAGCAATGTAATCTCTTTTGCGCCGCGCGCCACGAGGTGCTCGGCGTCGGCCAAGATTTCGGCGATGGGCCTGCTGCGCTGTTCGCCGCGCCGCAACGTCACAATACAATAGGTGCAGCGATGGTCGCAGCCATAGCTGATCGGCACGAGCTCGGCCACCTCGACTGGCGTCACCAGCGCGCCCGCCTGGGCGTGGTTGCCGCTCTGGCGTTCCCATTGTTCGACGAACGCCAGCAACCCTGCCGTATCCGATGGCTTGAGGAACGCATCCACATAGGGGTAGGCGGCCTCTAGCGCGTTGAGGTCGCCCACAAAGCAGCCCATCACCACCAACGCCTTGTTGCAAGGCGGGCGCTTATACGCGCTGAGCGACCGCAAGCGCCCCACCACCTTGTCCTCGGCGCTCTGGCGCACCACACAGGTGTTGAGGATCATCAGGTCGGCCTGCTCGGGCAGGCGCGTGGGCGCATAGCCGCGCCGCTCCAGCTCCTCGCTGGCGCGCAAGGCGTCGGCGCGGTTCATCTGGCAGCCGATATTCCAGAGATAATAGTGACGTTGCTTGGTCACAAGGGGCCTTTCATCGGTTATAGTCTAGCAAGCCTTGAGAATAGCATGATCCGGCGGCGAGGCCAAATCGCATATTCGTCAGATTGCTCTCTGTCAGGTACAATAGGCCGTCTGCGCGGGCGACCTGCGCCCAGCGATTCAGGACATGAGGGGTTTTATACGATGAGTGGATTGGATATGAACATTCTCGATTATGTGCTGGTGGCGCTGGCCGCCGTCGCGGCAGGCGCAGTGAACGCGCTCGCGGGCGGGGGCACGTTAATCACTTTTCCGATGCTGACGATGGTGGGCGTGCCCGCCGTGGTCGCCAATGTCACCAACACTGTGGCGCTCTGCCCGGGCTACCTGGGCGCGACTGCCGCGCAGTGGGGCGAGATCAAAACGCAAAAGCGTCGCCTGTGGATGTTGGCGCCGGTAAGCGTGCTCGGCGGGGTCATTGGCGGCGTGCTGCTATTGGCCACCGGCGAGCGTGTGTTCCGCGAATTGGTGCCCTTTTTGATCCTGCTCGCCTCGGGCCTGTTGGCTTCGCAAGGCAAGCTGCGCGCCTGGCTGACGCGGCGCGCCGGAAAGAGCGCCAGCAAGCCGGGGTTCGAGGCTTGGGCGATGTTGCCGGTGGGGTTAGCGGCCATCTACGGCGGCTATTTCGGCGCCGGGCTGAGCGTCATTGTGCTGGCGGTGCTGGCGCTGGTGATTGATGATTCGCTCACGCGCCTCAACGCGCTCAAGCAATCCATCGCCTTTAGCGTCAACATCGCGGCGGCGATCTTTTTCGTGTTCTCGGGCCAGGTGTTGTGGCCCGTGGCGGCGGTGATGGCCGTGGGCGCGTTGACGGGCGGCGCGTTGGGCGGCAAACTGGCGGGCAAGATCAAGCCAACCACATTACGCTGGATCGTGGTCTCTATCGGCGTGATCGTCGCCGTAATCTATCTCGTGCGCTGAGCGCGCCGTTCGTTGTAGGGGCGCGATAGATCGCGCCCCTAGGGCTGATCTTGC
This sequence comes from uncultured Anaerolineales bacterium, assembly GCA_964649365.1. Taxonomy (GTDB): domain Bacteria; phylum Chloroflexota; class Anaerolineae; order UBA1429; family UBA1429; genus CAZYPJ01. The sequence continues at coordinate 23,859 of CAZYPJ010000019.1, forward strand.
ATCTCTGACGCCTCTTGCCCCACAGGCTGACCTATCGGGTCGGCCTTTTCGTTCTCGGGGAGCGGCGCGGTTAGGATCGGGCGCAGGAACTGCCCGGTGAATGACTTGGGGTTCGCCGCTACCATCTCGGGCGTGCCCTCGGCCACGATATAGCCGCCGCCGTTGCCGCCCTCGGGGCCGAGATCAATGATCCAGTCGGCGCTTTTGATCACATCCAGGTTGTGTTCGATCACCAGGATGGTGTTGCCCGCCTCCACCAGCCGGCTGAGCACCTGCATCAGCCGCTCGACATCGGCCATGTGCAGGCCCACCGTTGGCTCGTCGAGGATATAGAGCGTGCGCCCGGTGGAGCGGCGCGCCAGCTCGCGCGCCAGTTTGATGCGCTGCGCCTCGCCGCCCGAAAGGGTCGTGGCGGGCTGCCCCAGACGGATGTAACCTAACCCCACATCGTGCAGCGTTTGCAGCTTACCCTGGAGCGCCGGGATGTTCTGGAAAAAGCGCAGCGCCTCATCCACGGTCATATCCAACACCTCGGCGATGTTGGCCCCCTTGTAGCGGATTTCCAGCGCCTCGCGGTTGTAACGTTGGCCGTGGCACACCTCGCAGGGCACATACACATCGGGCAGGAACTGCATCTCGATCTGGATGATCCCCGCGCCCTGGCAGGCCTCGCAGCGCCCGCCCTTGACGTTGAACGAGCACCGCCCGGCCTGGTAGCCGCGCACCTTGGCGTCGGGCAGCGAGGCGAACAGCTCGCGGATGGGGCCGAACAGGTTAGTGTAGGTGGCCGGGTTGGAGCGCGGCGTGCGCCCGATGGGCGATTGGTCAATGTCAATCACCTTGTCTAGGTGATGAATCCCCAGCATGTCGTCGTGCTTGCCGGGCGTGGTCTGGGCGCGGTTCAGCTCTTGCGCCAGGCGGGCGTGGATGATCTCGATCAGTAAGCTGCTCTTGCCCGATCCCGATACGCCGGTGATGGCCACAAAGCACCCCAGCGGGATACGCACCGTCAAGTTCTTCAAATTGTTCTCGCGGGCGCCGATGACCGTCAGCGTCTTGCCGTTGCCCGCTCGCCGATGGCGCGGTACAGGAACGCAGGCCGCGCCGCTCAGATAGCGCCCGGTGATGGATGCGGGGCAGGCCAGGATATCATCGAGTGTGCCTGCGCACACCACCTCGCCGCCGTGCTCGCCCGCGCCCGGGCCGAGATCCACGATAAAATCCGCCGCGCGGATGGTGGCTTCGTCGTGTTCCACCACCAGTACGGTGTTGCCCAGGTCGCGCAGGCGGATCAACGTCTCGATCAGCTTTTGGTTGTCGCGCTGGTGCAGGCCGATGCTTGGCTCGTCGAGGATGTAGAGCACGCCCATCAATTGCGAGCCGATCTGCGTGGCCAAGCGGATGCGCTGCGCCTCGCCGCCCGAAAGGGTGGCGGCGGCGCGATCCAGCGTCAAATAGTGCAGGCCCACATCCTCCAGAAAGCGCAGGCGCGCCAGGATCTCTTTGACGATCTGCCGGGCAATGATCGTCTCGCGTTCGGTGAAACCCTCCGCCAGCTTGGTAATGAACGCGATGCAATCGCGCACCGACATATGGGTCAGCTTGTCAATCGAGACCCCGCCCACAGTGACGGCCAGGCTCTCGGGGCGCAGCCGCTTGCCCTGGCAGGTGGGGCAAGGGCTTTCGGTCATATAGCTTTCGACCCAGGCGCGGATGCCGTCTGACGAAGTTTCTTTATAGCGGCGCATTAGATTGGGGATGACGCCCTCAAAGGCCGTCTCGTGGGTGCGCGTCTTGCCGTACTGGTTGGTATAGTGCACCTGCACCATTTCATTGCCGCTGCCATAGAGCACCGCTTTTTGTTGTTCGGGGCGCAGCTCGCGCCAGGGCGTGTCGGTGGAAAAGTGGTAATGGCGGGCCACCGCTTCCAGCATGTGGGCGAAATAGTTGTCGCCCTTGCTGGCCTTGGCCCATGGCTCGATCGCGCCATCGTTTAGCGAGGCCTCGGTGTTGGGCACGATGAGCTTGGGGTCCAACTCTTGCCGCGAGCCGAGGCCGGTGCACTCGGGGCAGGCGCCGTGGGGGCTGTTGAACGAAAAACTGCGCGGCTCGATCTCGGGCAGGCTGATGCCGCACGAGGGGCAGGCGTAACGCTCGGAAAAGAGCTGCTCCTCGCCGCCCACCACATTAACCAACACCACGCCGTCGCCCAGCTTCAGCGCCGTTTCCACCGAGTCGCTCAGACGGCTGCGGTCAGCGTCGCGCTGCTCCGACGCCTCAGGCGCATAACGCCGCACCACAAAGCGATCCACGATCGCTTCGATGGTGTGCATCTTGTAGCGGTCGAGGACGATCTCTTCGTCTAGCTCGCGGATTTCGCCGTTGACGCGCGCCCGCACATAGCCCGCTTTGCGCAAATCGTCGAACACGCGCTTGTGCTCGCCTTTGCGGTCGCGGATCAGCGGGGCCATAATCATCAGCCGGCTGCCGTCATCCATCCCCATGATGCGATCCACGATCTGCGGCACAGATTGCCGGGCGATCTCGCGCCCGCACAGTGGGCAGTGTGGGATGCCAATGCGCGCATAGAGCAGGCGGATATAGTCATAGATCTCGGTGACGGTGCCCACCGTCGAGCGCGGACTGCGGCTGGCGCCTTTTTGGTCAATGCTGATGGCCGGCGATAGACCGTCAATGTGATCTACATCGGGCTTGTCCATCTGGCCCAGGAATTGCCGGGCGTAGGCTGAAAGCGACTCGACATAACGACGCTGACCCTCGGCGTAGATGGTGTCGAAAGCCAACGACGACTTGCCCGATCCCGACAGGCCAGTGATGACCACCAGCTTGTCGCGGGGTATGTCGAGGTCAATGTTTTTCAGATTATGCTGGCGCGCGCCGCGAATCGAGATCAATTCTTGAGACATGGCGTTCCTAATATCTCTCCAGTTCGTGTTCCTGCTTCCAGCCGTTTTCCAGGCCCGCCGCGTCAAAGGCGTCGAGCGCAGCCTCGTACTCGTCGAGCGTGACGCCGCGCCCCAGCTCGGGGTCGCCCACCATCTTGTAGGCTGGAAAATACTGCGCCATCAAACTGACGTAAATGCGGGGCGAAAGATTCTCGGCCAGCCAGCGCAACACCTCCGCCGTTTGCGAGAGGTTGTGAGGCAACACCAGGTGGCGCACTACCATGCCGCGCACAGCGACGCCGTGTTCATCGAGCAACAGGTCGCTGCCTACCTGGCGATGCATCTCGATCAACGCAGCGCGATTATGAGCGACATAATCTATAAAGCCCGAGAGCCGCCGCGCCGCCGCGTCGTCGGTATATTTCGCGTCGGGCAGATAGATGTCAATTATGTCCTCCAGCAGGCGCAGCGTCTCGACGCGGTCATAACCGCTGGTGTTGTAGAGCAGAGGGATGCGCAGGCCGCCCTCGATAGCGATGGGCAGCGCCTCCAACATCTGTGGGACGTAATGGCTGGGCGTGACGAAATTGATGTTGTGGCAGCCGCGATCTTGCAGCTCCAGCATCATGCCAGCCAGTCGCCGGGCGTCGGCGTCTTGCCCTACGCCGAGCTGGCTGATGGGATAGTTCTGGCAGAACTGGCAGCGCGCCGTGCAGTGCGAGAAAAAGATCGTGCCCGAACCGCGCGCGCCGCTGATGGGCGGCTCTTCCCAGGGGTGGACGTTCCATGCCGCTACGCGCGCCAGGGCGCCGGCGCGGCAATAGCCGGTTTCGCCCCGTAAGCGATTGACGCCGCACAGCCGCGGGCAGATGTCGCAGGCGGCCAGGCGCTCGCGGGCTGCCGCGATGCGCCTGGCCAGCTCGCCCGAAGCGTGCAGTTTGAGATAGCTGGGGTAATCGGTCATGACTGTTCCGTCTATCGGCGTTGCTTCTCGAACGAACGATACTTTTCCCATTCGGGCCGGTCGTCGGCGTCGCGCAAGTGCTGGCGCAGCTCCATGATCTGGTCACGCAACAAAGCGGCCTTCTCGAACTCTAGGTTCTGCGCCGCCGTCTTCATCTGCTTCTCCAGGTCTTGGATCAGGCGGTTGGCCTCGTCCTTGGGGATCTGCGTGCTCACTTGGTAAGCCGCTTCCGGCTCGGCCACGGCGCGCAGGCGCTGCGTCAAGTCGCGAATCTCTTTGACGATGGTGCTGGGCGTGATGCCGTGTTCCTGGTTGTACTTGGTTTGGATCTCTCGACGGCGATTGGTTTCCTCGATGGCGTTGCGCATCGAATCGGTCATATTGTCGGCGTACATGATGACTTGGCCGTTGACGTGGCGCGCCGCGCGCCCGATGGTTTGGATCAACGAGTGAGCCGAACGCAGGAATCCTTCTTTGTCGGCGTCGAGGATGGCCACCAGCGAGACTTCGGGCAGATCCAGCCCTTCGCGCAACAGGTTGACGCCCACCACCACATCGTAGACGCCGGCCCGCAGGTCGTG
>CAZYPJ010000020.1:0-23206 GCA_964649365.1 uncultured Anaerolineales bacterium
TTTACTATGATCCTGCTCGCTCGCGCCTGAAGGTGGCGCAATGGAACGGCGCTTCCTGGGACACCGTGGTTGTGGGCGAAGAGGAATGGGCGCGGGGGCACTGCTCGCTGGGCGTGGATAGCGAAAACGCCATGCACATCGCCTATTATGGTAACAGAACGCTGCGATACGCTTACTACATTCCCGGCTATGCGGAGTGGGTAGACGATGAAGTAGATGGCGCGGATCAGGTGGGGTTGTACACCTCAATCGCCGTGAACCGTCACAATCAACCGCGTATCCTCTATTGGGATGCGCTCAATGGCGATTTGAAGTACGCGCGCAAGAACGCCTCGGATGATTGGGAAATCAGCATCGTAGATGAGATCGGCAAAATAGGCGAATATGCCGCCCTGGTGATGTACGATAAGGGCAGCGAATTCGCCCAAGCCAGTTACTATGACGCGACCAACGGCGACTTGCGCTACGCCTCGCGAGGAACGCCGCCGGCCCCGCCGACGCCGACCAGCACACCAACACCCACGGCAACCCCCACGTCGACAGCGACGCCCACATCCACGCCGCCGCAAGGGTTTTGGGAGATCATCTCCTTACCGATGGTGGTAAAAGGGTAGCGCGCCAGGCCGCAGATGCGGCCTGGCAGCCTGTGGAGATCACAGATCTCTGCCAGGGGGCGTTTCGGTGCGTCGGCCAAAAATGCGACCGAGCAGCCCCTTTTTGGATCCGGTCTCCATCGCCTTGGCGGGCGCCACGCCTTCCAGACTTGCGCCGCAGGTCACACAATAACGTGTACCTATGGCGTTGCTGGCTCCGCACTTGGGACAATTGAGCAAATCCAACATGCGTACTTGACCGCCTTGCTGCGTGTCCTTGGGAGCTTCAGACATGCGATACCTCCTTGTAGCTACCCCCCGACGAAACCACTGTCGAGTAAACGAAAACGGTCGCGGCGAAAAGCAGACCGCAACCCCGCATGCGCTACGTTAGGCTGGCAGGTCGGCGATGTTAAGCTTGGCCTAGCCCAATTATAGCACATCTTGCCCACAATTGCGTGACGAGTTATTGGCAACAATCGGTATTGCCTTGCGTCTCGTCTGCGCCTGCGGTACACTGTCACTCGTATGCAGACCACCGGAGCAGAGAGGATTTCCATGAGTTATCAAATCGGCATTGGCGCTCTTCATCTTCGCCCGACACCCCGCCTGGCTCACACTGAATATTGCTCGAATGATGCTCTCAAACGCGCAGTCACGGACTTGCCCGATGACGACCCTCGGCGCGAAGCCGAGTTCTACCGACGCTGGGAGTTTGACTTTATCTGGTCCACCAACGATGGCCCTGAACCCTGGGAAGATCGCGGGCGCACCACAGATATGGGGCATTCCGAGTTCCTAGAAGGCGGAGTAGATTGGCGCAATCCCAAGCCTTGCCCTTTTACCAATGTAGACGAGGCGCTTGCTTTTGATGCCGTAGCGGAATATGGCCTGACCGATGAGCGCAAGCTGGTGGATTACTATGAGAGCCTCTATCAGCAAGCGCGCGCCCAATATCCTGACCAGGTCTGGACAGGAGGATATTACCGTTCGCTCTTTTCCGGCGCCATCGCCATCTTTGGTTGGGATATGCTGCTTCAGGCGGCGGCTCATCGTGACCGCTTTGCGCGCGTGCTGGATAGCATCTTTCAACAGAGCTTGCACCACTATCGCGCTTGGGCCAAAACCTCTATCGAGGTGTTCATGTGCCACGACGACATGGTCTGGACGCAAGGCCCCTTTATGCATCCCAGTTTTTACCGCACCGAGGTCTTTCCGCGCTACCAGGCGTTATGGAAGGTGCTCAAAGATGCCGGCAAAAGGATCTGCTTTACATCCGACGGAGACTATGGCATGTTCGTGGATGACATCGTCGCGGCCGGCGCCGATTGCCTGGTCTTTGAGCCGATGATGGCGCTAGAGCCAGTAGTGGCCAAATACGGGCAGACGCATTGCATTATCGCCAGCAAAGTAGATGCGCGCACACTGACGTTCGGCAACCGCGCCCAGATCCAGGCCGAGATTGACGCTACCCTATCGCTGGCCGCGCAGTGCAAAGGCTTTATCTTTGCCGTAGGCAACCATATCCCCAGTAATGTGCCGGTGGAGAATGCATTATTCTACTACGACTATTTGCGCCAGCATTGGGCCAGATGAGTATTCCCTTCGCAGCAACTATACTCTATAATGGGGCCGTTTGCGCGTATTATTCAGCCACAATCCAAGAAAGGAACAAGCTGCCATGCTTCTAGTCCGCGCTTATGTGGGGCCAAGCTCCATTCACGGCACAGGGTGCTTTGCTGCCGAGCCAATCAAAAAGGGGCAGATCGTTTGGGTGCTAGACGAGCGAATTGACGGGATCATCCCCGCAGCCAAGTTGCCCGAGTTTCCCCCGCCGGCCCAAGAGTTCTTGCTGATGTACGGCTATCAAACCATGCACGGCGGCGAAAAGGTCATTATCCTGTGCGGCGACCATGCCAAGCACATGAATCATTCCGAGAAGCCGAATCTGATCGAGATTGATGACCCGGAGGGGGCCAACATTGCCGCGCGCGACATCGAAGCGGGCGAGGAACTCACCTGCGACTACTACAGCTTTGACCTCGACGGCTTGCGCAAGTTGGGGAAATAATAGCCATATAACCTATCTTGAGACTTTGCGCAAGCTATGCCAGACCGGGTGCGACGTCCTGCTTCCCGGCCACGGCCCAGTTTGTATTGGCCAGGGCACGAAAATGATCGAAATGGCCTACACTGTGGCAATGACTACTTGGCGCTGAGAGCGCCATAAAACAAATAGCCTCGACCTGCGCGATGCGAGTCGAGGCTGTTTTATCTTTTGTAAACGGCTAATCAGCAATAGAGACCATTACGCCATCTGCAGCAAAGCCGACGATATCACCCTTGCCATCGCCATTCACATCAGCGCCAGCGCGAGGATACAGGTCTTGCTCCGACCATCCCTGAGATTGCGAGAACTCGTCAACTGCCTCCGAACGCGCTGCAAAGCTACCGCCGTCGGAATAGGACAAATAGGTTGCTGTCGCGCCAAAGCCGAACACATCGCTATATCCGTCGCCGTTGGCATCAGCTACAATGCGGGGCAGTGTATTCTGTTCTGTCCAACTCCCTGCCGAGGCGCCATAATCGCTTACCCACAGGCTAGATGCGCCAAAGCTGCTGCCGGAAGAAAGCGAGACGTAAGCGCCCTTGCTGCCAAAGCCAATCACATCGGCGAGGCCATCATTGTTCACATCAGCGGCAGCACGAGGAAATGCGTTATAACTCGTCCAACCGCCCGCTTTTACCCCATAGTTCGCGATCCACAGCGTCGCTGCGCCAAAGCTGCTGCCTGTAGAGAGCGAAACATACACACCTTTGGCGCCAAAAGCGACGATATCCGCCCGGCCATCGCTATTAACATCAGCCATCAGGCGTGGATAGACATCAAAGCTCGTCCAGCCGCCCGCTTTCACGCCATAGTTGTTGATCCACAACGCCCCAGCGCCAAAACCGCTGCCTGTTGACAGCGAAACATACACGCCTTTGCTGCCAAACCCAACCAGGTCAGCACGACCGTCGTTGTTCACATCAGCGACAGCGCGCGGGTAAGTATTGTAACTTGTCCAGCCTCCCACATTTGCGCCATAGTTGCTGATCCATATCTTTGGAGTACCAAAGCCACTCCCAGTAGAAAGAGATACATAGACACCCTTGGCGCCGCAACCGACGATATCGGCTTTGCCATCGCCATTAACGTCGGCCAAAAAGCGCGGATAAGTGTCAAAGCTGCTCCATCCGCCCGCGGATGTACCAAAATTCGCTATCCAGCGAGTGGGCTGGCTATACTCCACTTCTGTGACTGCTGACTGTGCAAGTTTAAGATCAATATAGTAGGTTCCAATAATATCGTTTGAATTATATTCATCTATTTTAGCATAATATGTCCCTGGGTTTAGATTGGCCGTAATCGCCGCGTAATAACCTGTTCCACTGTCATCATCAAAGGCCAGTTGATTTTGGCTGCTATCATAAAGCCACATACGTGTGTCGTATCCATCAAGACCCGACGTCTGCAGGGTGACAGAGTTGGCCTTAGTCAATGTGAACTTGACCCAATCCACATCGCCCACCGGGCGAATGCTGTGAGTTTGCTGCACGCCACTGGTAATGACTTTGGCTTGTGAATAGGTGTTATCAGGCTCGTAGCTATCGGCCGCGACCGTCTGCAGCGAATATTGATAGGACGACTTGCCGAATTGCACATTGTTGTTGCTCACCTGGCTATAGCCGATACGGAAATAGCCGTTTTCTCCCCAACTCGTACCCCAGCTATTCTTGACAATAAAATAGCCACCGCCATATTGGCCCGCGGTGTCAACATACCCGACCAGGAGCACGGCGTGCCCACCCAGGTTCTGCCCCCAGGCGTATTCATAGACGCCGCCGCCATAGTAATCAAAATCGCCATACACATAAAAGCTCACCTGGAACGGCCCGTTTTGCAGCGCTTGTTTCATGGCGGTCACATCACGAGAGACGTACTCGTACTCGGTGATCTTGAAGGCGTTGGTGCGCCAATTGGCGCAGGCGTTGTTGCAGTTGTTGTTCGTCGCGGTATATGGGAAACAGGTCTCATAATATGTTCCGGTGTTTTGCAGGAACTCGGCGGTCGCATCCATATATCCGCCATCGCAGCCCATATTCCCTGTAGAGCATGACACCAAGATTTGCTCCGAGAGGTCGAGAAATGAACCGGGCGTATTTGGATTCGAGCGCGGCGACGCTAGAAAAAGCCCAACAGGAACCGCAGCTTCCCTGATCTTTCACCGGCGAGACCCAGTTGCCGCCTTTATTGCGCCAATCAATAGATGTAGGAAGCGCGGCCAAAGCGGCGCCATCATCGGCAAGAGGAGGTTTGTCGGGCGCGCGCTCTTCTTTATCCAAGTTGGCGCCCAGAGCGAACTTACGATCATACAGTTTGGGCGTCCAACCCAGCCCCTTGGCTGTGATTTCGTCTTGGATCGCTTTGTACTCGCCTTCATCGGCCATAACCACACTTGGCAATAACGCCAGACAGAACATAGCCATCAAGGCAAACGCTACTACCCAGCCCTTGCGACCAAATCGGCGGTTGGACATCATCTCTACATATCCCTCCTCATGATAGGTCACGATCCATAGATCCCGAAAATAGAAGCGAGTTATTATCGTCAAATATGCATAAAAAGGTGGGAAATGACAAATCTCGCCGGTAGATGAACACGCTTTGACTTGTACATTAGGTGAGACGTATCGGAGGCTTCTAAGGTTACAGAGTTTTTTGACAAAAAGATCACGGTTGCTTGAAATTTTCTCTTCGGCCCCTTTATGGAGTGTATCATGCCTTTCGCGCACGGGCGTAAACCCGGTAGAAATAACAGAGGGCGGGAGTCCCCGCCCTTGTGGGAGTAATCTGAAAGCTACGTTAGTTTGCTAGTGAGACATAGACGGCGTTACGACCAAAGCCCACAATATCAGCCCTACCGTCGCCGTTCACGTCGGCCATTCGGCGCGGATATTCGTTCCAGTTCGTCCAGCCGCCGGCTGCCACGGCATAGCTCGGACACACTTCTTGCGAAGGTTGGAATGCTGCGCCTGTCGAAAGCGAAACTTGTACAGACGTGTAGCCAAAAGCAACTATATCGGCCATACCGTCACCGTTGACATCGGCTAAGGTACGATAGTACACGTTTTGACTCGACCATGCTCACGCATTCGATCCTTAGCTGGCAATCCTCGGCGTAGGCAGTTCAAAATGATCGCCCTTTGACAGTGAAACATAGGTAGCAGTGCGCCCAAAACCTACAATATCGGCCCGCCCATCGCCATCTACGTCGGCGAGCTGGCGCGGGAAGCTATCCCAGTTCATCCAGCCTCCTGCCAGAGGAGCATAGTTGGCAATCCATATTTCGGGCGCCTGAAAAGCGAAACCGGTGGAGAGCGAGACAAAGGTCGCGCTGCGTCCAAACCCGACGACATCATCCCTTCCATCGCCGTTCACATCGCCCAACAAGCGAGGATACAGGTCGCTGTTCAACCAACCCCCCGCCGACAAACCATAGCTGCGAATCCACACTTCAGGCGCAGCAAACCCGCTCCCGTTTGATAGCGATACAAAAGTCGCGCGGCTACCGAACCCCACCACGTCGGCCTGTCCATCGCCATTTACATCGCCCAGGGCGCGCGGAAATTGGTTGTAGCTTGCCCATCCGCCCGCCGTGACGCCATAATTGGCGATCCATATGCTTGGTTCTGCAAAGGCAGAACCAGTGGAAAGCGATACATAAGTAGCCCGTGCGCCAAAGCCCACAATATCGGCGCGAGCGTCGCCATCTACATCGGCTAGATCACGCGGATAGGTATCTTGCGTGTTCCATCCACCTGCTCTGACTGCATAAGCGCGCCGCCAGATGATGGGGGTGCTGTAGCTTATCGGCCGCGGCGTGGGTGACGCGGTCGGAGTGGGAGTTGGCGCAGGCGGCTCAAGCGCCCCGCAAGCAATCAATGACACATCGTCCAACAGTGCAGCGGTGACGCCGCCACCGCCAGTGTTGTAAACCCCAAACTGTAACTGAACACTTTGTCCAATATATTCACGAAGATCGAATTCGTAGTAGGTCCACACTTGCGGATTTGAACACTGCCACACCAAAGTATCAATCCAACGACCAGATTCATCCAAGATCAGCACATACTGCACGTCATAGGCGGTGCGTCCCATATCGCGCACGCTTTCATACGCATGCGGCGTAGGTTGAGGGACATCGCCGGCGTCGCCGCTGATTGAGTACAACCAGAAACTCAAAAGAGCCTGAGATGCGCCGGCTGGGATCGCAACTTCCTGCTGTACATCCGAGTAGCTGTAGCAATTCTCGGCGGCTTCTGTGATGCCCAAGCGCATCGCGCGTCCGCCGGAATGCACTCTTGCGTCCGTATAGGCAGGGCTGTAGTCGGACGCCGGTACCTGCCAAACCTCACTCCCCTCAAATGATCCATTCACTACCAAGTCCGAGCATGAGACCTCGGCAGTGAGATCGAGATAATACGAAGAGATCACATTGCGAGAGTTGTAAGCGTCAACCAAGAGATAATAGGCGCCCGGCCCGAGTGTGGTCACAATGCGCGAATAGTATCCTTGCCCGGCATCATCGTCATAAGCTAGTTCTGCTAGTCTGCTATCATAAAGCCAAAGGCGCGTATCTTCTCCTAGCGGCCCTGATGTCTCGACGACAATGTCCGATTCGTCCAACAATGTGAATTTGATCCAATCTACGTCGCCTGATGGACGGATGCTGCGCGCCTGCCGCGCGCTCGGCATGATGGTTTTCGCCTGAAGAGAAGTATCATCCACTTCATAGGCATCGCCAGGAATGGTCGCCATATAGTAGCGGTAGGCAGTTTTGCCAAAGCTGATATCGTTCACAACTTGACTATAACCGATGCGGAAATAGCCTCCTTCTCCCCATCCCGACCCCCAACTATTTTTGACGATAAAATAGCCGCCGCCATATTGGCCGGGAGTGTCCACATATCCCACCAGCAATACAGCATGGCCGCCGTGCTTGACGCCCCAGGCATATTCATAGACGCCGCTGCCGTAAGAGTAGAAATCGCTATAGACATAGAAACTCACTTGAAAAGGGCCGCCCTGCAGCGCCTCTTTCATGGCAGCCACATCGCGAGGCACGAATTCGTAATCTGCGATCTTGTAAGCAGTGGCCTGCCAACCCGAACAGGCGCTGGCGCAATTGCCATTGACCGCCGCGTAAGGATAGCAAGTCTCAAGAGAGGTACCTTCAGTCTTGAGAAAATCGGCGGTGATGTCCATATAACCGCCGCTGCAACCACCATTGCCCCAGGCGCAAGCGACGAGGATCTGCTCGGAGAGATCGAGAAAGCTCCCCGGCGTGTTCTGCTGGAGGGCATATTGCGATTCGAGCGCGGCCACGCCCGCAAAAGCCCAGCACGAGCCGCATTCATCCTGATCTTTGATGGGCGAGACCCAGTTGCCGCCATGATTGCGCCAATCGAGCGAGGCGGGCAACGCATCCAGACGAGGTCTAGTAAGCGGCGCTTTCTGAGGGCTAGTATCGGCCTGATCGAGATTAGCGCCGAGGGCAAAGGCGCGGTTGTAGGCTTGTGGCGTCCATCCCAGGCCGCGAGAGTCAATCGCTCGTTGAATCGAGATCAGATCAGGTTCGCCGGCAGAAGCGGCTGGCGCAATTATCAGACATAGTAATACCCAGATAATCGCCGCCAGGCACCAACGCAATTCCAACCGAACCCGGCATTCGGCCATTGTCTTGTCCCCCCCATTGCGCGACCCATGATCGCGACTTTAAGTGGCGATGGCAGGCGCGCGTCAAACGACAACGGTCAGCATCAGGTTCCGCAGCCCCCCACATCCATATTCTAATGCCAAATCGCATCGGATGGCGTAAAAATCGCGCAAAGTTTGTGCGCGGCTTGCCTGCCAACGCCTTTACAGCGATAATCTTGTCTGCACAAGATGGCAGGCTTGTTCACATGGAGGAGTGTGCGATGCAGACATTCTATTCGGAATTGCTGGCGCGTTTCGAAGAGTTGCACGCAGATATCGAAAAAACTTTGGCAGGCCTATCGGCAGAAGCCCTGGATTGGTCGCCAGGGCCAGAGATGAATTCATTGAGCGTGATTGTGGCGCATGCAACGGGCGTAGAGCGCTATCTGGTATGCCAACTAGCTTGTGGACAAGTCATCCAACGCGACCGCGAGGCCGAATTCAAGGTTAGGGGGCTAGATGAGGCAACGCTGAAAAACCTGCTGGCCAACTCCCGCGTTCAAATGCGCGCGGCGCTAGAGAGCGTCGAACTGGGTCAAGTCGTTGCGCCGCGTACCCGTCGCGATGGTCAACCGACCACGGTGGCGTGGGCTTTGCTTCACGCGCTCGATCACACGGCGCAGCACCTCGGACACATGCAGATTACGCGCCAGTTATGGGATCAGGAAAGAGGCTAATCCGTTCAGGAGAATGCAACCATGCCGGAGACAAGGGCGCCTCCGGCATGGCTGCGTCTAGTTAGCAGTAGCCGTCAATCTTGATGGCATCGAAAAGTTCCAGGTGGGGTACGTACACGGTGAATTCGTCATCGCTATCAACGCCGAACGAATAGTCTTCGCCGGTGAATAGGCTGCGCACTCCCCATGGCCATCGCCCGTCAATCACAACCTCCAGATCTTTTAGCGGCGCAGGCGGGTAAAAGCTGACGCCGAAATGCCCTGTACCATTTACTAGGTGCAATAGATAACTGCGCCGCCCCTCTTGTCGAAAGAGCGTTGCCTCCACCATCGGCGGCAGGTTGCCGCGAAGGCGGGGCAGCCCGATGATATGCTCCAGCAGATCGGTCGCCCAGTCGCTAGTGTTCGTGTATCCTTGTCGATAGAACAACGCGCCTGGCTCCCACGGTATATAGATCGCTTGTCCTTGGCCATAGCGCCGCACTGTGAAGCCGGGATGATCCGTCACCTGCGTATAGTAGCAACGTTCAGGCGGGCCGAACATGTGCGGAGGGACCAGTTTGAGGCGCTGCGTCACATCCGTCGCATAATCGGCATAGACATAGCGACCATCCAGGAACACCAAGTCGGTGGCCTCAAAACGTTCGAACCCTGTCTTGTCATCAAGTCTGAGATACGACGAGGTCATGTCGTCGCGCACCAACCTGACCCGTTCGATGCCGAGGCAACGCAGCGCCGATTCGGGCCGAGGCTCGTAATCCTCATCGCAAAAACCCGCCCGCGAGGTGGCAATGACCATGCCGCCGCGTTGGCAGAAATCATCGAGCTTGGCGGCCAGAGCGTCGCTGATGGGCTGATAATCGGGCACGATGATGGCGCGGTATTTATCCCAGGGCAGACCCAACGCGGCTTGCGCCATGATGACATCGAACTGGAAATGCCCCTCGGCCAAGAAGCGAAACCAGCCGCGATATTCGGACTGATTGGCATCTGGGCCATTGAGCAGGGCGATATTCGCCAACGACGTTAGCCCGCGATACTCGTCCTCGTTCGCAGCGTGATGAGCGAACATCTCGCGCACCGGCGCATAGCCCGAACGATCCTCGTGATTATCGAGGCGCCCAATGATATAGTAATCCAGCGCGCCGCCATTGGCTAGGCTTTGAGCCAGACGCAATTGCTGCTGGGCCGGCGAGACTGCCACGTGCCGATATGGAAAATCAATGAAATCCACAGTGGTGTTGGTTGATACCATCTCGGGGTACGAGCTAACCGCCCATTTGGTATTATCCGAACCGCTGTATTGCCAGTGCGGCAAGGGCCGCGCAACGGCCGTGTTGGATTCCTGCCGGATAAACCCGCGCCCGAATTCGGTATGGTTGGCGATACAGAGATTGGGTTTGAGTTCCGTAAGAAAGCGATAGACCTTTTCGTGGTGCTCGCGGATGGTGCGCCGTTTGAACACAGCGTATTTGCGATAGATAGGATCACTCATATCCTCGATTATGGGCAGAGGCAAGTCGAACATCTCGGCAAAGCGGCGTCGGCACTGTTCGCAATGGCATGGCCCATAGTAGTTGCCGCTGTAATCGCGCACCTGATAGCCGCCCATGTTGAAAAAGATGCCGTCGAAATCCAGCAGCGTCAACGCCTCACGCATGATCTCTAGAGCATAGTGTTGCTGATAGTCGCTATTGATGCAGACGTGCACATCGCCGTTGTAATCCACGATTTTGCCCTTCGCGCTGACATAGGCCCATTCGGGGTGCTGCTCATAGATCGGGCGGCGCACTTTGGAAAAATCAGTGCGAGCCAACACTTTAATGTCAGCGGCGTGGCAAGCCTCGATGATCTGCGCCAAGCTATCGCCCTGTAAGAATTGGCTCTGATAGTGATACGGCAACTTGGTCGGATAGCTGGCGATGATGCCGGCGGTGTTGATGAGCACTACCGTCGCATTGAACGATTTGAGGTCAGCCACTACACGCTGGGCGCTGATGTCAGTCATGTCAATCTCGCGCATATTGGTTTGGATCATGCGCCAGGGCCAATCGCGCCACCAGTCGCTCATCTGCTCCTCCTTTGGAAACAACAAGGGCAACCGCGATCCGGTTGCCCTTGTGATGCGTTACACGTTCGAGCGCGTTACTTGACGAGGTAGGCAGCCATCTCGGCCAGGCGAGTGGCATAGCCGATCTCGTTATCGTACCAGGCGGCCACAGAAACCAGCGTGCCGCCGAGCACCTGGGTCAAAGGCAGGTCAACAATCGAGGAGTGGGAATCGCCCACGATACGGGACGAAGCCCATTCTTCTTCCAGCACGCCCATGATGCCCTTGAGCGGCTCGGTCACAGCGGCCTTGCGGAAGGCATCCTTGATCTCGTCCACTTTGGCGGGGCGGTCGAGGATAGCGTTGATCTCGGCGATGGAGCCGGTGCGGGTAGGCACGCGGTAGGCCTTGCCGGTCATATCCAGATTAGGCCAGATGAACTTGAGCGCTTTGGCGGCGCCTGACGATGAGGGGATGATGTTCTCAGCGGCGGCCCACGAATCGCGGCGATCGCGCATCGGCTGGTCGGTCAGCGATTGAGTGTTGGTGTAGGCATGGACGGTTGAGAACAGCCCGCTCTTGATGCCCCACCCCTCTTGGAGCACTTTGACCACCGGCGCCAGGGCGTTGGTGGTGCAGCTCGCCATCGAGACGATCTTGTGCTTGGCGGGATCGTACTTTTCGGCATTGATGCCGCGCAACAGCACTGCATCGCAATCGTCGGTGGATTTGCTGGGGGCGCTGACCAACACGCGCTTGGCGCCCTTGTCGAGGTGCGGCTGCGCGCCGGCGCGGGTGGTGGCGCGACCGGTGCAATCAATGACCAGGTCCACACCCATCGCGGCCCAATCGGGCAGGGCTTGCATGCTGTTGATGTAGGGGATCTCGCGCCCGCCGATGGTGATCGAGTTGTCGGTAGCTTTTACTTCCTCATGCCAGCGGCTATAGTTCGTGTCCACCTCGAACAACGCGGCAAAGGTCTGCGCGTCACGAATATCCGAGATCGAGACGGGAACGAACAACCCATGCTTGAGCGCCGCCCGCAGCAGCGAGCGACCAATGCGACCGAAACCGTGGATAGCGATCTTGGCCATGTGAAACAAACCTCCTCTTGAAATGTGAGATACGCGTGTTGGTGATGACGCCCGGTGTTCACCTCCAGCAGAGCAAGCCAAACGAGCGCGATAACCTGCTGGTTCCCCAGGCCCAGTGCCTATTATACAGTATCCGCCGGAAGAATCAAGCTAGGCATAGCGCGCAACAGGCTCAGCGCAACGGTTTATCAGGGCAAGGATGTGACAAACGGTTTCTTGTCATAGTGACATAGGAGCTGAATCGCGTTTCGCCCCGAGCTGGCCGCCGGCGGCAAACCTCCGCCCGGTTCGACCCACTGGCCAATCATATAAAAGTTGCTAAGGCCGGGCAACGTTTTGCTCATTCCTTTGCCGAACGTCATCTGCATCGTTTCGGTGGTGAGCAACCATCCTTCGAACGAGCCGCGCCAGTTGCCGGTGTAACGTTCGGTGGTGAGCGGCGTGGCCACATCTACCACCTCAACTTGCTCGCGCAGGCCGGGGAAACGCCGATCCAGAATAGCGATCACATCCTGGGCAATACGTTGCTTTTGCGCCTCGTAGGCAGCGCGATCCTGGCCGAGTTGCTTCCAGGAATCATAGTCCGTGGGCAACATAACCACCAGCGCCGATTTGCCCGCGGGGGCCATCGTTGGATCGTAGCCATAGTGTTTGAGCGGCATACGCGTGTGAGCCACGTTACCCACCATCAACGGCTCATCGAGCGGCCAACTGATGCTGTGCGGCTCTGCAGATAGATCGCGCGCCACGCCCAGCGATACATACACCAACGGACTAAAAATGGGCAATCGCTCATAGTAGCCGCGAATCTCATCAGTGAGGTATTTTCCATCCAACATATCGAACAAAGTGGCGTGGCCATCGGCAGCCGAGATGACTAGGTCCGCGCGATGCTCGCTGCCGTCGGCCAACTGCACGCCAACCGCTCTATCGTTCTCGACCAGGATCTTGGCCACACGCGACCGATAGTAAACCTGGCCGCCCAGATCGAGGTAGCGACGCTCGATAGCCTGGGCAAACGGCAAAGATCCTCCCACGGGATAGCCCGAGTCGCCAATGTGAAGGCCGGCCAGTGTGAACAACATGCCGAGCATGGGGAAATCGGGCAAACCAAACAGCAAGGCGAACGCCTCGCGCAGGAAGGGATCGGTGAATCGCTTGGCGAAGTCGGCCACCGGCATGGCGGCCCACTTGCGTAACTCGCCCAGTTGCGGCAACATGGTGAGCGCCTTGAGCGCGTCGCCCAGGTTGTAAAGCTCGCGCGGCTTGTCGGGGGCCATGCCCATGCGACTCAAGCGCCGTATTGCCGCAACCATCTCTTCGATCACGGCGCTATCGCCAGGGGCCAGCGCCTTCATGTGCGCTTCCAGCCGATCTAGGTTAGTGTACACGATGAACGCCTTGCCGTTCGGCCCTTCGATGCGCGCGAACTCTTCATGGTTGACGATCTGTCGCCCTTGCAGCGCGCCTAGCTCTTGCCAGATCCGGTTGAAGCCACTCTTGGGGCTGCTTCCGACGAGCCAGTGAATGCAATAGTCAAAAGTATAGCCTTGCCGCTTCCACGCTGTGCATAGACCGCCGGCCAGGTTATGTAATTCGAATATCTGGGTGTCATAGCCGTTCATTTGGCCATAACAGCCCGCCGATAGACCCGATATGCCAGCGCCGATAATGATAATTGACTTGGTCACACTAGACCTCCTCGCGAGCCGTTCGCTGCGCTGCGGCCCTGGGCCGCAGCCAGATGCAAAAAGCCACCAACGCCAGCCCCGTTGAACCAATCAGCCCTACCGGAAGCGGCCCGAGCAATGGGTTTGGCTCGCCCTGAGTGAAAAAGACGCCGATGCCGGCGATGCCATTGATGGCCGCATGCCCGATGACCGCCGGCCACACGCTCCCTGCTCTCAAGCTGGCCCAACCGAGCAGCGTCCCCAGCGTCAGTGTGAACCAGATCATCGCCAACATGCCTAGCCAGGGAGCGCCGACATAATCCAAGCCATAGTTGTGCCCCATCGCAATGACGGGCCAATGCCATACGCCCCAGATGACGCCCATCAGCAAGTACGCGCGGCGCTCTCCTAGCGGCAATAATCGCGGCTGCAAGTAGGCCCGCCAGCCGAATTCTTCGCCAAAGGTGAACAGGCCGTTGATGAGCGGGGCGATCAGCAGCGCTTGCGCCAATTGGAGAATCACGATCATCTTGGGAGTGATCGGGAGCTGCGCTGCGCCGGATGTTTTCAGCATTTCCTGTAAGCGACCCAGGCTAGGGTCATAGTGCTGTGGGAAAGTTATAAAGTAGATGGCCGCGCCTAGCAAGGTCAGCAGGCCAGGCGCAAACCAGCAGATCAGCCAGTAGGGCCACTCTCGCCGGAGGTTGGGGCGCAATCCTACGTTGCGCCACCCCTCGCGGGTGATAAGGCGCGTGAGCACGTGGGCCAGCGCCGGAGACATCATATAGCCGCCGGCCAGCAACACCATTGCCACAGAGACGCCGGGGACGAGTTGCTGGCTATTGGCCAACCCACCAGTGAGATAGACGACCAAGCCGACCAACCAAGCCAGGCCGAAAGAAAATGCCAGATATATCACAATCCGCTTGCGGTCCAACGATGCTTGCATTGCTTGCTCCTTGTGAACGACTTTGCCGACAAAGCTCGCGCAGTGAGCTAGGCTTTCTCCATGTAGAGCGCAGATCCGGCCAGATGACTGCCGCCCTTTATTATCAAAATGACGCCAGCTATGACCCTCTACACGAACACATTGACCAGAGTGCTATTCACGTTCTCGACCGGACTGAGATCGAGCGGCCCCAGTAGAATCGCACTTGAGGTGATGCCGTAGTGGAATAACACACCAAGTAACACGTTGCCCCGAGTGTTGTTGAATACCCACGTCATCAGCAACGCCTCGCCGGTGAGCAACGCAGGGCCAGCGAGGACAAAGTATAGCAGAAACAAGGGGCCATAGTGTCGCATAGCGATCCAGTCGGGCGGCAGATGCCACAATCCCCAAATCAAGCCCAGCAGCAGCGTAGAGACCAAGGCGCTGCGCCGAGCTTGCAGCCGAGGCAAAGCGAAACCGCGCCAGCCCAACTCCTCGCCCAGGCTAGAGAAGAGCGGCCAAGCCAATGCGAGCGGAATGCGGCTGGCTATATCGCCCAGATCGGTCTTCCAACCCAACATCCGTTGCACGGCAAGAGCCATCAAAGCCACCCCAAAGGGGATCAAGATAACCAGATACCAACCCCATCTCACGCAGTCAGGGCGCAACCGGGCGAGCAATGCGCGCACGCCTTGCCTTCCGCCAATGACGCCGGTTATCGCCAAACCCGCCAGGCTTGGCCCAAGCCCGCCCAGGATTGCCATGAGGAAAAACGTCAGCGAGATGCCTGCTTGCATACCGCCAGGCGGGGTTCCGATCACCAGACCTGCCCATGCGATCCAGGAGAACGAAAAAGCTGCAACGAAATAAGCCGCTATCGGATGTCGCCGGATCAGGTCTTTCATGGAACCCCCCAGAGATTTGATACCACCCTATCTTATACCCTGGCCAGGGTCACAGCCAGATCTCCGGCCCAGGCGCGGATAGCATCCCAGTCGCGATGGTCGCATTCGGTGAGCTTGCCGTCGTTCGACTTGGAGAGCATCCAGCGCATGATCGGCTCCAGGCGATTCATGATGACAGCGCCCGCGAAAGCGCCCTCTTTGACCGGCGCTTTGATTTCGCGCAGCGGTTGGAGATAGCCTGGAAGTGTCTTGGCCGCTTCTTCAGTAGCGTCCGCAGCGGTCAGCGACACGCTGAAATAGGCCGTAGGCAGCGCCGCCAGGGATTTGGCATGGCGCTTGGCGAACTTGGTCACATCGGGCAACAAACGCGCCATGCGCACGGCGCCGCCGAGCACCACGGCGCGATAGGGCGCCAGACTCTTGACATCACGAGCCTTCATCACATCCGTTGGCAGGCCAGCTTCACAGAGCGCCTGGCCAATCGTCTCAGCGATCTCGGCAGTAGTGCCCGACTTGCTGGCATAGGCGACGAGGATTTTGCCTTCCATCTTTTCTTCCTTTCCGCAGTTCAGCTTGGCGGGCGGCAGCGAGTTGGGAGCGCGCAGCCCAAACGTAGCCAGTCCCCCGCAAGCCAGCAAGCTGGCCCCGATGGTGGTTCCGGCAACGGCGAGGAAACGACGGCGCGTGATTGACTTCATGTTTGGATCTCCTGCTTCGAATTATGACTGTACTATAGCGCGTGAAGCAGGTGAGTGCGCCGTGAACAAGACCAGCTCCGAGGTATGCCAGGGAAGAGTCTTTGCCCTGGCCATCTGGCCAGATAGAGCGCGTATGCCCAGTTTCATTATAGCAAAACGCTCTCTTGAGCGCACGTGACGGCACACAAGAGAGCGTTGTCAAAACGCCAGGAGTCAGCGCGCCAGCTCGGCGCAAAAAGCTGCCACTTTTTCCTGATATTGGCCCGACCGCAATTCGGCCCCTGGAATGCCAAGAGTCCCCACAGGGGCCTTGCCCGCGATCTCACCCATTTTGTCCAGCGTCGCCGCGTAACGATGCGACATGCTCGTCGTGAAAAAGGCCACGCGGTTGAACCTGGCCTTTTGCTGATCGAGGTATGTCCGCACAGGACTCGAAACCGTCATGCCATACACCGGCCCTCCCACAACGACAAGATCATATTGAGCAGGGTCTTTTTGAGGGGCCATGATCGCAGCCGTCCGCCCAGAGGTCGCGCTGAGGCCGCGCGAGATGAATTGCAGCGCGCCCGGCTTTTCATCGAGCGCTACAATCTCCTCCACATCGGCGTCGAGCGCTTTGGCAATTGCTTGGCCAACGATTCGAGTGTTCCCCGAGTGCGAATAGTACACCACCAATACTCTGTAGTTCTCGCTCATCTCTACCTCTTGCGCTGTCGAAACAGCATTGACTAACGCGCCAATTGCGCGCAGAACGCAGCCACTTGGTCTTCATAGGCGCCAGCTTTGACGCCAGCGGCAGCTATCCCTAGCGTCGCCAGCGGTGTTTTGCCGAGCGCCTGACTCATAGCAGTCAAGGCAGGCTCATTCTTAGGGTCGCTGCTGGTCACAAAGCAGGCCATCTTTTTGATGCGTAGTTTTTGCTCGGTCAGATAAGTGCGCACTGGGCTGGCGATGGTGCCCGCATACACCGGGCTGCCAACGATAACCAGAACATCCACCGCCGGGGCCCTATGCAGCGGCTGAATCTTGGCTTGGCCCCCCGACTTGGCCTGGAAACCCGATGCGACAAAGTGGATCAGGCCGGTCTTGGGCTTGGCCTCAACGATCTCTTCGACGTCTGCCCCTAGTTTTTCTGCAATAGCCTGTCCTATGGTTCTGGTATTGCCAGAGTGTGAATAGAACACCACCAAGACTTTCTTGGCCTCGCTCATTTTGCTCTCCTTGGATACGGTGCGATCTTGCAAATACCGTCCTATGCGACGCTGCGCGACATACCATCGTGGGTGGTTGAGACGCTCGAAGCAAGCGCCCCAACCGACGACTCAACGAATCGAGGCGATAAGCGCATCTACCCGAGCCTGATCCCAACGGGAAACCGGCTCTTCGAATACGATCATGGCTGGGCCGCAGCCTTTGCCTACAAAGGCTGCCATCACTGAGCGATATGGCTGGCCAGCCGAGTTGGTCCCTTCGCTATAGGTCGCCGTCGCCTGCTGGCCGCGGATAGTCACCGGGGTTTGCGCGACAATCCGGACGCGATTCTGATCTCTATTAGGATCGCGGGCGACTTTTTCGAGTTGACGCCTCATCTCTGATTCGTTCACCTGCACGCCAGAGGGAAACTGGATCAGCATCAGATGGCTGTGACCATCCCCCGGATCATAAGCCGCCATGGTAAAACCAACCATTTGGATGGCATAATCGGTCTCGTAGCCTTCGGGGAGATCGAAATCGGCAATCTTGGCGGCGGCCTCCTGGACAGCGGCCGGCGAGCTGGCGACGCTCTTAGCGACAAACCGTCCGGCAATCAGGGCCACACTGCCCACAGCGATGACGCCCAAAACGATGAGGCTGGCCACGATGATGAGGATGATCTTGGTCGTACGGTTCATGATGGTGCTCCTGTGTAGAACAGATGATTGAGTTATGTAGCTTCGCCTTGACTAGTCGCGATAGCGCCCGATGAGCAGTTGAACAGTTTCGACCAAGACGCCAATGGCGGCGCAAACGGCGCAGGCGATCAAAGCCATTCGCAACCACATGTCATACACGCCCGCCCCCAAGTCAAAGGGATAGACGATGAACAATGTGTACAACACGCGAATGCTCAGCAAGCTCAGTCCGATTTGCGCCAGGTGGCGAAACCAGCGCGGATCGTAGGTTAGGAAAACGAGATTGGCTAGAATGGTCGCGCTAATCGAAACATTGATGACGCCCAACACCTCGGCAAAGTCGGCGGTGATATAGGGCGGCTCCCAAGTAAGCAGGTTGTTCATGATATAGAGCAGCGCAGCGTTAATCGCAATAGCCACGATATAGCCCGCGCGGCGCGCCCCCTCACGGAACTGCGGCTCTCGCTCGCGCCAAACCCGCTTGCCGTGTTCTTCGATACTCATAGCCATCTCGCCGAGTTGTTGGTTGAGTCCTTTTTGCATCTGATTTTGCACCGACATGCGTCACTCCTCCTGATCTAGCGACTCTGCAGCAGCGAATTGACCCATTCGCGTTTTTCCCACAGAGCGCAACCGCCGCGCGTCTCGCTCAGTTGCTCATCGCTTTCGCGGATGGTGCGTAGAAAGCGCGAGCGCAGCGCCTCTTGCAACGACACTTCCTTCAGGCTGATATCAGAATAAGGCGAAAAGGGGCACGGCTCCAGACGGCCATCGGGGCTGATATGCACGAACCCACGCCCCGCCGCCAGGCAGCCGCCATAGACCTCTTCGTCGCCGGGAAAGGCCACAAAGAGGGCAGGCAGTTCTTTGCGCAAGGTCTCCAGAATTTCGGCCTCCAAAGCGCGCTGCTCGTCGCTCAGCACCAGCACCTCAGTGCCCTCTTGCACCGGCACGTACTCGATGTAGAAAAAGAGCTTGCAGCCAACGGCCATCAGTTCTTCGGCAAACGAGCGAGCCATCACCGCGCCAAAGTTGAGGCTGGTCACAGTCATAGATGCGCCAAAGAACACGCCCGAGTCGTGCATTTGACGCATCGCGCCCAACAGGTGTTCATACACACCCTGGCCGCGACGATCATTCGTCTCGGCCGCGTGCCCTTCCAGGCTGATGACAGGCACGATATTTTTGTACGTCCGAAGCCGGGCGATCATCTCATCGTTGAGCAAGAGGCCGTTGGTGAAGAGCGGAAAGATAATCTCGGGGAAATCGGCTGCGATGTCGAGAATTTCGGGCCGGGTGAGCGGCTCGCCGCCAGCCAGCATCATGATCGATACGCCCAGATCGCGCGCCTCGGCAATGACGCTACGCAGCTTGTCGGCGCTCATCTCGGCTTCTTCGGGACGATGCTGGACGCGCGCGTAACAGCCCTTGCACTTGAGATTGCAACGCCTCGTGATGCTGGCGATCATGAAAGGCGGGACGTGGACGCCGCGCGCCTCCCACTCCTGGCGCACTTGTGTGGCTCGCTTCTGGCGCTGGAGCGTCTGAAACAGGAACAGAGCGCGGGCCGGGTCTTTTAGCGCAATATGCAGAGCATCGGTAAAGAACAGCCGGATGTTTTCATTGAACAGGTGTACATAGTTCGGTGCGCTGCTCACAGTGGCTCTCCTCTCGCATTCGTGGACTATTCGCATTGCATTTGAGCAATTCTCATGCAAATCAGTTTCTATACGTAGTATAGAACCAAAAGATGCGCAAGGCGCTACCCAAGAGAGGAGATTGCAGGTGGACGGCGGGATAGTTGCGTACCTGGCCAGGTGGCCAGTGGGAGGAAAGCAGTGCTCAGTATTGCTCGATTATCGCGAGAGCCGCTGGCAGATCGGCGCAGACGTAGGGCGCTTGGGGGTGAGGTTTGCGCACCAGAATGGCGGGGATGCCTGCCGCTTGCGCCCCCAGAACATCGGCATTATAGCTATCGCCGATCATCCAAATCGGATCGGCATTTCCAGCCATCTGCAAGGCGCATTGGTAGATTGCGGGGTGGGGTTTTTCATAGCCGATGGTCGCAGAATTGATGATGGCCGCAAACATGTTGTCGAGACCCAGTTCAGAGACGATCTGCGGCAATTCGGGCACATGGTTGGAGACGATCATTTGTTGCCAGCCGTGTTCGGCCAACGCGCAAAGCGCGGGCAGCACGTCATCGAAAAGCCGCCAGGCGGCGGGCGCCAGATATTGGGCGCGCACCAAACGGGCCAGATCCACAGCGCGCTTGCGCGCAACCCCAAGTCCCTCGAAAGCGTTCACGAAAATAGGGTCGAGCGCCCGCCACCACATAGCAGGATCGTCATTCAGATGCGTATGGGGAGTGTGCGGTTCATGCCAGGGAAACCCTGCTTGTAAGAAAGGGCGAATTTGGTCAGGCGTCACCGCTACATCGGGGGCGTGCACAGCGAGCAAATCGCTCAGTGCGCCCGTCCAACCGCCCTCGCGTATGGCCAGAGTACCATCGAAATCCCAAAGGATCACTTGACGCAGAGCGCACCCGCTTTCTCTCACACGTCAACCGTGGAGACTCTCGTCATTCATCAGCAGTTCCATGAGAATGTAGCTTTCGTCCGTCTCGCATAGGCTACGCGCTCCCCAAGGGCTGAGGAGCGCTTCATAGACGCGATCCAGGGCGCGCAAAGCCATAAGGGTGATCCCCGCCCAGAATCCAGTATCGCGCGAATTATCAGAATCCGGCAGGCGCTCCATAAGCGACTTGTCCATTACCATCCCCCTCTTCATAGAGCCTACACTCATCCTAATAGCATCATGTTAAGGATGGTTTTGCAAGATGTTAAGGGGTAGTAAAAGCGCGGACCTATAGGCAGGCGTCAGTTCTTGGCAAAATCTCCCAGCCGCGACGAATCGCCGGCCACCAGGTCGGGACTTGGCTCGATCTGACGCTGCACCTGGTTGAGATGGCAATACAGGCCGCCGCTGGCCATCAACTGCTCGTGCGTGCCCATCTCGGAGATGCCATGGCCTTCGAGCACTACGATCACATCTGCATTCCGAATGGTCGAGAGGCGGTGGGCGATAATCAATGTGGTTCGCCCCACCATCAACCGCTCTAGCGCCTGTTGAATGAGCAGTTCGGTCTCAGTATCTACCGAGGAAGTGGCCTCGTCGAGAATCAGAATTGGCGCATCCTTGAGCAACGCCCGCGCGATAGACAGTCGTTGCTTCTGCCCGCCAGAGAGTTTGACGCCGCGTTCGCCGATTAGAGTATCATAACCATCGGGCAAATCCATGATGAAACTATGAGCGTTGGCGGCCTTGGCGGCGGCGATCATCTCTTCCTCAGTCGCGCCCGGACGGCCAAACAGGATGTTCTCTCGCACCGAGCCGTGGAACAAAAAGACGTCCTGCAACACGATCGCGATCTGCTGTCGCAAGCTTTGCAGCGTCAGATCGCGCAGGTCATGCCCATCCAGCAGAATCGCGCCCTCGGTTACATCGTAAAAGCGCGGGATCAAGCTGGCCATGGTCGTTTTGCCCACGCCAGTAGGGCCAACGAGCGCAACAACGCTATTCGCGGGAATGTGTAGATTGATATGCTCCAATACCCAGTCGCCCGCGCCGTAATGAAAGCTTACATCAGCGAACCGAATATCGCCCAGAGCGCGTTTTTCTAAAGCAATGGCGTTGGGGCGGTCGTCTACATCAGGCGTTACATCAAGCAACTCGGCCACGCGGTCGGCGCCGGCCAGCGCCTCTTGAAATTGCTCCCAGGTGCCTGCCAGGGCGCGCACTGGTTGATAGAACAGGGTAACGTAGAGCAAGAACGCCACCAGGTCTTCGACCGGTAGGATTTGCTGAAAAGCCAGCCGCCCGCCGAAATAGATCACGATCACATATCCCAAGGACGAGGCAAATTCCACAGAAGGACTAAAGGTGGCCATCAAGCGCAGCGCGCGAAGGTTGGATTTGAGATAGCGAACCAGATGAGTGCTGACGCGCTCCGTCTCGTCTTCTTCGCGGGTAAAGGCCTTGATCTCGCGAATACCAGAAAAGTTGTCGGCCAGAGTCGCGTTGAGCATGGCCAATTCCTTTTGCCGTTTGACAAAAGCGGGATGCCCCTGCTTGGCAAAGCCCCGCCTAGCCCACACAATGAGCGGCACGGGGATCAGCATGAGCAGCATCAATCGCCAGTTCATGCTGCTCAGGACGATGCTCACGCCAACGAGCATCAGCACGTTCACCAAGACCCCCGGCACCGCGTGGGCGATGAGACGCTCGAACATATCCGAATCGTTCACCACCCGCGACATGAGCTGACCTGTCTGCTGGTTCTCGAAAAAGCTCAATGAGAGGCGCTGCACGTGTTGATACAGATAACGCCGCGCATCGGTGACGACGCCCCACCCCGCGATGTGCGACAAGTAGCTAGAGGCAAAGCTGAGCGCGCCGCGGACGAGGTAGATGGCGACCAAGCCCAGCGCGAGCCGCGTCATCAACTGGATGGCAACCTGATCCCACGTGTGATCCTTGATCGCTGCGATCAGCGAGCGCGTAGCGAGCGGAATCACCAAGTCCAGCGCCACCAGTCCGATCATGCTGAGCACCGCCGCTGTCAGCGGCAAGGCATAGCGTTTCGCAAACGTCATGATGAAGCGTATCGTCTTCAACTCGTCCCCCTAACATCAATACACCAAGTGTTACCCGCTGCGGTTGCGGGCGCAAAAAGCCCGCTGCGCAGCGCAACATTGCGCGTCACAGGCGGGCGCTGGCAATCAACCCCTTTGTTCACTGGCCCAATCGCAGGGGCAGTGCAACTAGGCTACCATTTCTTGAACACGAAAAAAACCGCCGCCAAGATCAACACGAACCCCACGAGATAGATCCAT
>CAZYPJ010000020.1:23216-27363 GCA_964649365.1 uncultured Anaerolineales bacterium
CGCGGATGGGCAGCTCGTCGGTGCGATAGCGCAGCACCGAAAAGATGGCAAATACCGACAGGCTGATGACTTCTTGAATAGTCTTGAGCTGAGCAGCGCTGAACTGGCCATGGCCCAGCCGGTTTGCCGGTACCTGAAAGCAATACTCGACCGACGCGATCAGCCAGCTTATCAGAATCACTTTCCAAAGCTTTACATCTTTGAACTTGAGATGGCCGTACCAAGCAAAGGTCATGAAAACATTCGAAACGATCAGCAGGAGAATTGTCCTCATCCGTGTAGCCTGCAAGTTAGTATGCGCGCGACAAACATGGGCAGTTTATGCTATCGGCCTCAAAGCGTCAAATCGCCCCCATTCCTTTGCTAGTACGCTGGATCGCTGGCCAGCACCATCGTGGCCAAAGCGGTCACGCGGCCCACGTGACCGAGTTTGGCGGGATCGAGGCGTTCAGGTGTGTCGTCGGGCGTATGCGCCGCGAGATCGCTGCCCGACCAAGAGATCACTGCCGCCGGCGCTCCTGGGGCGGGCGCCGACCACATATCGGGGTCGGCGTGCAACCCCTGTTCGCGGGTACTGATCGGCGCGTCGAGTTGCCGCGCTGATTTTTGCAGCACCTCGGTAAGCCGCTCACGCGAAGTGCGCCACACCACCATGGACGAGCCTTCGCCCGCGCCCACACCCTCTAGTTCCAACCCAGCGACGATCTGATAAGACTGTTCAAAGCCACGGGCTGCTTTCAGGAAAAAGGGGAAATCTACCGATTCATGGCGCTCGCCGCCGGACCAGGCGACAAAAAGAATCGAACGTCGAGGAGCGTAGCCCGAAGCCTGAAGGGTGCGGATCAACTCGATCATAGTTGCCACCCCACTGGCATTATCGTTGGCCCCAGGGTAGAGCGTCCCGTCAGGCAGTCGACCCAAACCGTCATAGTAGGCGGCTACCACCACCATCTCAGCATCCAGGTTCACATCTTGGCCAGGCCAAAGTGCGATCACATTGCGGCCCTCGCCCTGGCGATGAGCCGCAGGGATCGATATCTCGGCTGTCCAGCCGGTGGGCCAATAGAGCACCCCCTCTTCGCCAGGCGCGGGAACGCGGGCAAGTAATTGCTCCATCGTCTGATCGCTCGCGGCCACGATGCGCTCCACCAAATCCCGACTGACCACAATGCTCGGCCTGGACTCGCCGACTGAGCGTTCCCCAACGGCCAGTAATTCGTAGCGGCTGCCATCCAAGGGCTGTTGGCTCAGCGTCATAACGCCAGCGTGGCCCAGGTTCCAGAGCAAATCAAAAGAAGGTTTGGACAAGCGCAGCACGATGCGATCCTGGCGGGTAACTTCGGCAAGCGGGACGCCAAAACTGGCGGCCAGAGCTTGCGGCAACTGATAACGTGAGAGTGTATTCGCCATCACCTGGATATCGCCCCGGCCGACGCCGCCGATGTCATAGCGCCCGGCGTCGCGCACAAAATCGCGGCCATATTCGGCCACGATCTCTTGGCCATCCGGCCCGTGCAGGGTCAACGTGGGCATCCCGGTCAAATCGCGATAGCTATCCACAAAAGTCTGGTAGTATGTAAGATCCTGCCCCCCAGGCTGCAAACCAAGCGATTCGAACTCCCCGGCGATCCACTTGGCGGCGCGGTCAGCGCCGGCGCTGCCGCTCAAGCGACCCGCCATCTCGTCGCTGGCCAATGTGCGTACATCCGCCAACGCACGCTCGGCGCTAAACATCGCGGCAGACGGCGCTAGCCGCGCATAGAAGCCGGTGCTCTGAAACATCCAGCCCACACCCAACGCGATAAGAACGGCCGTCGCCAGGGTGTAACGGTTGAATAGTGTGCGCAGGCTCAACGTGAGGCGCTCTGTTAGTTGGCGCAGCCCTTCGCCGAGGAACGTAAAACCCAAGATCGCCACGAAAAACGCCAGCGCGGGGTACAGCGTCGCCCACGGATAGCTGCGGAACGTGCGCCAGGAATTAGAGAGCATCACTGACCATTCGGGAACATCATAATAGAACACGGGCGGCAAACCGTCGGGCTGATCGTAGGCCAAGCCACCACCGATGAACACTCCTAGAAAACCCAACTCGCCCAATAGCATCAACACGCCGCCCATCTCCAAGAAGCCGAGGCTCACCATTGTGGGCCACACGTTGGGCAACACGTGGGCGCTGAGGATTTGCCCTTCGCTCAAGCCGGCGGCGACGGCGCTCTCGACATAGGCCATCGGTTTGATTCCGATCACCTGATGGCGCACGGTCTGCATTACCTCACCCCAACCCACAAAGGCCAGTGCGATCACGAATGTTGTTAGTCCTTGCCGGATGCCGACAGCATAGACGAGCAACATCGCCAGCAGCAACGATGGAAAGGCCGCCAACGTCTCGGCTGCGGCCATGATCGCGCGGTCGAGGCGCGAGCCAGAGAACCACCCCGCCACAAAGCCCAGCGCCCCGCCGATCAACAGCCGAGCGATGACGGCAAAAAAGGCAATGGTAAGGGTGCGCCGCGCGCCAACGAGGATCAGGCTCAGAATGTCGCGCCCCTGAGCGTCAGTACCAAGAGGATACAAGGACATGGGGGCTACGGGCGGCGTGAACTGCTTTCCACCGATCAGCAAAGAGGTGGAGAATTGGTGAGGATCGTGCGGCGCCCACGCGGGGCCGCCGATGACCAAAGCAAGCAATGCAAGACCCAGGATGGTTCCGCACAACAGAGCGGGATTCCCAGCAACGGCGCGCACCCAGGCTTCCCGCCTGGCCTTGCGGTGCAGCATAACCTCGTCGCCCAAGGAGCCTGGCGAGTCTGCGCGCCGCATAAGGGATTGCGAAGTCGCGGCGCGCTCGCGAGCCAGCCGGTGACGCTCGCGCCAGCGACGCAGCGTCAGAGCACGCCATAGGCCGTCGAATAGCGAGACAATCCATTCCCACCAGCAAATGCGGGAGCGCAACTCGGTTTCCGATTGGCGCAAACGCGGATCAAGCGCCTGATAGAGAATGTCGAGCGCAATATTGGCGGCTACAAAGACCGCGCCCAGCACCAAAATGAGCACAGTGGCCCCCTGGCTCTGATAGGTGCGCAACATATCGAGCATGGCCCGTCCGGCGCCTGGCCATCCAAAAAGGAATTCGACCACAGGCAAGCTGCTCAACGAAAAGCGGAGCGATGTACCCATCGCCGTGAGCACTGTGCCCGCCACGTTGGGGATGACATGCGCCAACCACACCACGCGGCGCGACAGGCCCTTGGCGTGGGCTGTGCGCACAAAATCCTCATCCAGAATAGCCGCGACCCGCACATAGGTCAGCCTCGCCACCTGCGCCACAGGTCGCGCCGCCAGAACGACGACGGGGAGGATCAGGTGGCTATCCCAGCCGTAACCACCCACAGGCACAAGCCGCAAGCCGGTGACGCGGTGTAGGCTGATTTCCAGATACTGCAACAACATGCCGAGGAAGAAGCTGGGGGTCGAGATGCCCGCGACAGAGATCAACAGGAGCGCCAGCGAGATCGAGTGTCGTCGCGAGGCGGCGGCCAACGCGCCGCACAGCCCGCCAAGCAAGCCGCCGAGGATCATCGCCAAGGCGAGCAACGCCACACTATTCAGCAAATACTCACCCAGCAACTCACTGACCGGCTGGGTCTCAGGCCCCACGAATCTCGAACTCGATTGGGTATAAGTGCCCAGGTCGCCCTGCACTAGACCCCGCCACATTGCGGCGGCATCTCGCACGGCACTCACAACCATCTCGCCAAAAGGGGCGCTAGAGTTAGAGCGGGTGCGCAGTGCGTAATCTTGCGCGAGAAAAGAGAGCAAGGCGATAACCAATAGCACGACCAGTCCTGACGCCAGGCGTCGCAATACGAAACGAGCCACATGACCTCCATGAAATCGCGCGTCGCTCTTGGTTACGATAGCGTGTGTTGCATTCTAACTTTTTGAGGGGGAACGTCAAAAGCGCAGGCGATGCGTTGTCGAGGCAGCGCGAGAGCTGGCGTCTATTACTTGACAGGCTGCACTCGTGGATTTATACTACGCCCATCGTAACAGCAGCAGTGGATCAATAATACGCAACTAAAACTCAGGAGGTACGTGGCAATGGCTTTCAAAATCACCGACGAATGCATTGCCTGCGGGTCTGGCG
>CAZYPJ010000021.1:0-13823 GCA_964649365.1 uncultured Anaerolineales bacterium
CCGCCAGCTTTTCCGCCAACGGCTGCACCGTCGTCGAACCCGCTACCGTCACGCGCTCGGCGCCAGCGGCCGGTTTGGAGGCCTCAGTTGGCTTGGCTTCCGTAGGAGCCGCTGTAGGAGCAGATTTGGTCGGCTCGGCCTTGGCCGGCGCCTGGGTAGGGGGAACACTAGTAGGGGCATCCGTCGCTTTGACCTCAGTCGCCTTGGGCGCTTCGGTCGGCGCAGGGGCCGAGGTCGGGGTTGCCTGAGCGCACGCCGAGAGCATCATGGCAACCAACAACAGGGAGACAATCAGTACTTTTCGCATGGTTTCCTTCCTCCAAATTTTTGCCTTTTCCGGTTGATAATACCATGCGCAGTTTAAGGGGTTGTCAACGGCGATTTAACAAGCTGTTAAACTTGTCGCAAAGCTCTGCTTGACGCCAAATGCCCCGCACAGTATCATCGGCGCATCGTTTCGGCCAAACCAATGGAGGCACATATGGCTAACAAGACGATCCTGCTCCACCCGCGCGACAACGTCGCCACTGCATTGACCCCGCTCCAGAAAGGCGAGGCGGTCAACGCCACACTCGACGCCATTTCAGTGGACGTCACCCTGCTTGAAGAGATCCAGTTCGGCCACAAACTGGCTTTGCGCGACATTGCTGAGGGCGAAGAGGTGCTCAAGTTCGGGATGCCCATCGGGCGGGCGCTCAAGCCCATCCGCGCCGGCGAATGGGTGCACGTCCACAACTGTCGCAGCCATCGCTGGGGTTTCCACAACGATCAATACGGCATCAACGCCTAAAGGAGACAACATGGATATCATCGGCTATCTGCGGCCCGACGGGCAAATCGGCATCCGCAACCACGTGGCCATTATCTATTCCGTTCATTGCTCGTTGGTAGTCGCGCAGAAACTGCAAGAGGCCTTTCCTGTGGGCACGCAGCTATTCGGCTATCCGGGCGGGTGCGCGCTGCGCGAGCCGCCGTTCAACAAGATCGTGGCGTTGGGCAAGCATCCCAACTTTGCCGGGGCGCTGGTAGTGGGCCTGGGCTGCGAAGGGACCGACGCCTATATGGTCGCCAATGCCATCGCTCAATCGGGCAAGCCGGTAGAGGTGATCAAGATTAACGAGTGCGGCGGCGACCTCAAGACCATCGAGAAAGGCTCGCGCATGCTCACTCGCCTGCTGCAACACGCCTCGCAGGCCGAACGCGCCAAGATGACCCCTGCCGATCTGATCGTGGGACAGGAATGCGGCGGCTCGGACGCCACGTCGGGCCTAGCCTCCAACCCCATCACCGGCGTCGCGGCTGATTTGCTTATCGAAGCGGGTGGCACCTATATGCACGCCGAGACATCCGAGTTGCTGGGCTGCGCTGATATTTTGGCGGCCCGCGCCGTGAACGAAGAGGCGGCGCGCGACATCCGCAAGGCCATCGAGGACGCCGAGCGCAGGAGCTTTGAATCGGGGCGCTTTTCGTGGGGCTATGGCAATATCCTGGGAGGACTGACGAGCATCGAGGAGAAATCCTACGGCTGCCTGGCCAAGTCGGGCACGAAACCATTGCAAGGCGTGCTGCACGCTTTTGAGCGCCCGCCGCGCAAGGGCTATTGGGTACAGCAAGAAATGGAGGGCGCAGGCACATTCCACGGCGACCCCGAAGGGATCAACCAGTTCGCGGCCTGCGGGGCGCACCTGTGTTTTTTCACCACCGGCTGCGGCTCGACTACGGGCGGGCTGGTTCCGGTCATCAAAGTAATCGCCAACCCCAACCGGATGCAACTGATCGAGGATAACGCCGATTTCGACGCTACGCCCATCATACGAGGCGAGAAAACTATCCAGCAGATGGGCGCCGAACTGTACGAGGAAATGCTGCGCGTAGCCGCCGGCAAGCTGACCAAATCCGAAATCTACCGCCACCACGAAGCATAAGCAGAAACCGCAGAGCAGCGGAGGCCGTAGAGATCAGGTCAACTCTGCGCTCTCCGCCTCTGCGATTTCTTGTTCGTTAGTATTCAGCACCTGACCAGCGGAGAGGGTGATGACGCGAGTGCAGACCTCGCGCACAAAAGCGACATCGTGCGAGGCAATGAGCATAGTCTGCGGCAGCCGCTGGAGCAATTCGATCAGGTTGCGTCGTGCGGCGGGGTCCAGCCCCGATGTGGGTTCATCGAGCGCCAGGATTAGCGGCTTCATGGAAAGCACAGTAGCGATGCTGATCTTTTTTTTCTCGCCCAAGCTCAAATGGTGGGGCATACGCAATGCATAGTCGCTCATCTGCACCTGCGCTAACGCCCAGTGGGTGCGTTCCACCACCTCATCGTCGGGCAGGCCCATATTCAGCGGCCCAAAGGCCACATCGTCGAATACGGTAGGACTGAAAAGCTGATCATCGGGGTCCTGAAAGACCAAGCCCACCTTGCCACGGATACGCCGCACGGTTTGGTCATTCAGTTCCAGGCCATCCACGCGCACCACGCCCTCGCCGCGTAGAATACCGATGAGGTGCAACAGCAAGGTGGACTTGCCCGCGCCATTATGGCCCATCAGGCCGACCTTTTCGCCTGGCGCCACATCGAGCGACACATCGCGCAGCGCGACGCGTCCATCCGGATAGCTGAAATTGAGATGCTCTATCTCGATCCGTTTCACTTTTGCCACAAAACCACCGTGATCGAACCCTATCGAACCCATTGCGCCAGAATGGCCACGCCCAGCAGCGCCGCCGCTCCCAACCCGCCAACAGCGACCTCGCACGGCGAAAGCGCCGTTTGGCGCAACACGCGAATCTCGCCCGTATAGCCTCGCGCCAACATCGCGTTATAGATACGCTCGCTGCGTTCATAGGTGCGCAAGAATAGCGTGCCGATCATACGGCCCGTCACCTGGGCCCGCCACCACACTGAACGCCCCGCTTTGTGAGCGTCAATCTCGGCGCTACGCGCCTCTCGTGCGCGGATCATGCACTGGGTCTCTTCGACCAACACAAACATGTAGCGGTACATCAGCAGAATAATCGCGCTGAGCACCAACGGCACACCCAGGCTGCGCAACGCCCGCATGATGTCGAGAAAGTGGGTGGTATAGATCAGCGTAATTGCAGCGATCACTGAAAGCCAGGATTTGGCCATCACGCTGGCAAAGCGCAACACGCCCACATCGGTGATCGAAACCTGCCAGCCCAGCATATTGAGCGCGACCAGCGCCCGTCCTTCTCGCACAAAGGGAAGGCCAATGGCCGCCATCAGCACAAACGGCAGAGCCAGCATCGAGCGACCGAGCACGCTCCCAGGCGACAGGCGCGCCAACGCAATCACCCCGGCCAAAAGCGCAGCGTAAATACCAAAAGCCGCCCAACCCTGCAATGGCGTCAGGTTGACGGCAACGATGAACACCAACACCCCGATCACCTTGAGTCGCGCATCCAGGCGGTGGATCGGGCTGGCGATGTCGCGATAGGGATCGAGCACCGCAACGTTCATGAACAGTTCTTTCTATCCCTCGCCCCAGCCCTCTCCCCTAGGAGAAGGAACGAGCCGTCTCTCTAAACGAGAGGAAGAAAAGGGCCTCCCTACTGAGAAAGGGCTAGGGCGAGAACTACACTACGCCTTGCGTTTGACCACCAGCTTGCCCAGGCCGAATGTCAGGCCAAACATCAACACCACGCCGATAATGCCGGCCAAGATCGTTGCCAGCGCCTCACTTGACACGCCCGGCAATACATAGTCGGGGATCACTTCGAACAAAGGATCATGAGCTTCCTCAATAAAGCCTTTGTCCTCAGCCACACGTTCCAGTCCATCGGGATGCACTGAAGCCAGCGGAGAAAGGATCGCGACAAACACCGCCAAAGCTAGGCCAATCAGCCACCAGCGCGACTTCATGCATTCCCTCCCGTCTGCGGCGTAGGCTGCCGCAACAGATCCTTTCGAGTGGCGGCCAGGAAAGCTACCACGCCTGTGGTGATCAGCCCTTCGCCGATGCCTATGAGCATATGAACCAACGTCATGGCTGGCAACACTACGCCGAGCGGCGAGACGCCTGAAATGGCCAACTCGAGCGAAGCAGCGATAGAGGCCAACACCACCGACGCCCACGCCGCAACGAACCCGGCGATCCAGGCTCCCCGGCCGCCGGGCAAGAGTCTTTTCACCAGATTGTAGATACCATAGGCGCTCCACACGCCAATCACGGCCATGTTGAAAATATTGGCGCCCATCGCGATGATGCCGCCATCCTGAAAGATGAGCGCTTGCACGGCGAGCACGGCGGTAATTACCAACGTGCCCGCCCAGGGGCCGAGCAAGATCGCCACCAATGCTCCGCCGAGCAGATGGCCCGACGTGCCAGCGGCCACCTTAAAGTTGATCATCTGCGCCGCAAAGATGAACGCTGCCATGACGCCCATCAACGGCACACGACGCTCATCGAACTCTTTGTTCACCTTGCGCACACTATAGGCGATAGCCCCCGCCGAGCCGGCATAGGTGACGACCGCCGTGCCCACATTCACAAAGCCATCGGGAATGTGCATTCTCCATTGCCTCCTGTCCTCTGCGAGCAAGTCGTGCGACACTTTTATTGCAAACGTTTGCAACAAGAGTATAGCACAAGGTCAGAAGGTGTCAAACCCTAATTGTGCATCACACCAAGGTCAATAACTCGCTCAACCGTGTAATTCGCTCGCCCGAATAGTCGGGGTGACGGCCATCCATGTCAATCAACACAGGCCGGCAGCCCACCGCGCGCGACCCGGCTATATCCGTCGAGAGGCTATCGCCCACGAACAGCGTCTCATCCGGGGCGCAACTCAGAGCGTCCAACGCCAGACAGAAGATACGCGGATCGGGTTTGTCCACCCACACTTCGCCCGAAATGACAATATAATCAAACAATGCCGTCAAGCCCAGCCGGTCAAGCAGGCCGCGCGCATAGGGTGGATGGTCGAAATTCGAGACCAGCGCTGTCGGGAAACGCTGGCGCAGCGCCTGCAGGGTGGCGATGGCATCGTCGGGTAAATAAATGTAGGCGTCCCACGCCGACAGGCAATTGAACATGGCCTCGCGCGCGGCGTCGGGATCGGCGGGCAGGCCGTAGCGGCGCAGCATCCGCATCAGTTTGGCCATGAACGGCGTCATGGATCGGTTGTGATCGGGCGACAGGGGTTCCAAAAAGTTGCTCTCCCAGTCGCGGACGAAATCATCATACTTGCAGGCCACGCCGCGTCTTTGGATCACATCATAGATCCCGCGCCAAGACTCTTCGGTTCCACGCGCCACATCGCCATAGCCAACCACCGTACCGAACAGATCGAACAGGATCGCTGCTGTCGCCATTGCCCAATACCTTGTAGATAGAATGAGGAGTTGATACGCACCGCATTTATGCTGCCGAAAAGACCCTAGCGCCGTAGATAAGCCACGGCGGGGTCAATGCCATGATCGTCAAACTCTGGGTCGCGCCGACGGCGGGCGAGCCACGACTCACTCAAAGGCCCATAGCCCAAGGCGCGGCTGGGGCAAGCGCGCACACAGGTTGGCTCCCAGCCCAAGGCCAATTCGTCGGCGCAGGCGTCGCATTTGCTGGCCACGCCGTCAGGCAGCATCACAATCGCCGCGAACGGGCAAGCATCCAGACATTGCCCACAACCGCTGCACGTTTCGGAGTCCAGCAACACCAGGCCATCGCCGTTCCAGGCCAGCGCCCCGGTGGGGCAAACCACAACGCAAGGGGCCTGGGCGCAATGAAAACAATGCGTCACACGATAGGTCAGCGTGGGGTGCGGATAACGCCCGCTTTCCTGCTCATCCACGCGGAGCCAATCCAGCGCGTCGGGCAAGTCGGCCCGATCTTTGCAGGCGATGGCGCAGGCATAGCACCCCACACAAGCGGCCAGGTCAATAATAAACAACGTGTCGTTCATGCCGATTTCCTCACTTGCACCCAGGCGGTATGGGTGGTGATGCCGCCGGATGGCGACAGCCGATGGCTGGTGAGCACGTTAGCGCAGCCAGCTTGGTCTATGCCGTCATCTCCTGGGCTATACCAGGCGCCTTGGTAGATACAAGTTACGCCGGGCATGATGCGCTCGGTGACGCGAGCCGGCAAGTGCGTCACCCCTTGGGCGCTGGATACTTCCACCGGATCACCATCGGCGACGCCGCGCGCCGCTGCATCCACCGGGTTGAGCCACACAGCGTGTCGCTCCAAGCGCCGCAGCCAGGGGTTGGCGTGGACGCACGAATTGGAGCGCCACTTGCTGTGCGGCGTCACCAATTGCAGCGGATAGTCGCCCTCCGCCGGACGATCCGGGATGTAGCTGGGGATCGCGGGCAGGCCGCAACGGATGGCTTGCTCGGAAGTGATCTCGATGCGCCTCGAAGGGGTCTTTAGCGGGTGCGCGATAGGATCAGCGCGAAACTCGGCCAGCGCCACACGCGGCGCGCCGTCGGTGCGCATCAAGCCGTCGCGACGCAAGGATTCGCCATCGAGCGCGTCGTTCTGCAACAGCGCCGCTACCCATTCATCCTCGCTGCGCCCTTGCGTATATTCCGGGCCAAAGCCTAGTCGCTCGGCCAGGCGGCTGAGGATCCAATAATCGGTGCGCGATTCGCCCAGAGGCGCGATGGCCTGGCGCATATGAAAAAGATGCGAATCGTGCCCCCAGGATGTAACCAGGTCGGAGCGTTCCAGGTCGGTGACAATGGGCAACACCAGATCGGCGCAGCGCGCTGTAGGCGTCATGAATTGTTCATGCACGACGACGAAATCGAGCTGCTGGAGCGCTCGGACATTAGCGCGAGCATCGGGGCTTCGATTGATGACGTTGGAGGCCACGATATAGCCCAACTTCAACGGCGGATCGAGACGATCCTCCAGGATATAGCACGCCCACGACCCCGGCGTGATAAAACGCGCCGGAGCGTAAGAGCCGCCGGGCAATTGCCCCACGGGGATCAGGTTGCGGCGCGTATCCACGCTGGCCAATCCGCCGCCCGGTACACCCACGTTGCCCCCCAAGCACGCCAGGGTGACGAACGCGCGCGCGATCTGTTCGCCATAGATTTGGCGCTGCGGCCCCCAGCCCGCAAAAAGGGCGGCAGGCTTGAGCGCGCCATAATCGTGGGCGAGCTGATAGATCGTCGCCGCCGGCGCGCCGGTGATCGGCTCGGCCCAAGCAGGAGACTTGGGCGTATCGTCGTCGAGGCCCAATAGATAGCGCCGATAGGTTTCGTAGCCGATGGTGTGTGTGGCCATGAACTCGCCGTCGGCCAGGCCCTCGGTTTCGAGGATATAGGCAATGGCCGCGACCAGCGCCGCATCGGTTCCCGGGCGGATGGGGATCCATTGGTCGGCCAGGATACCGCTGTCGCTGAAACGCGGGTCTATCAGAATAACCTTGGCCCCCCGGTCGCGCGCTTGCGTGATGAAATACTCAGTGTTCGGCCCCATGCGGTTCTCGGCGGGATTGTTGCCCCACATGAGAATCAATCGGGAATCGAGCAGCGTCGCGCGGTCGCTGCCGGGGATCACTTCGCCAAACATCCATTGCGCCGCCATCGAGGCGTTATAGTTGCTCTCGTTGCCCGAAGCCTCCGTCACCGGCCCCCAGAAGGAGAAAAAACGCCGCGAGGCCATCGCCCCGCAAAAACCACGCCCCGAGATGGATCCCGCGCCGTTGGCGTGCATCACAGCCTGCGAGCCATAGCGATCCTGCACATCGCGCAACCGGCAAGCGATCTCATCCAACGCCTCATCCCACGAGATGGGCGCAAAACGTCCCTCGCCGCGCGGCCCCACGCGACGTAGCGGCTGGGTGAGCCGCTCGGGCGCGCTGAGCAGCCGCCGATGGGCGCGGCCCCGTGCGCAAGGGATCAGCCGGGGGCGCTCGATGGTATCGGCGCGGTTTGGCGGCGTGTCGAGCCGCAGCAAGCGGCCGGCGCGCACACAGGCCACCAATTCGCAGCGGCTGCCGCAATCGAGCGTGCAGGTGACCGGGATGCGTTCGATTTCAAGCTCAACCATGCGCGATGTCTCCAGTGAGTCGGATAGTGTGCGGCATTATAGACCAAGGGGCGCAGCGCGCCAATCGTCTTGGCAGATTTAATAATCTCAGCCCTTTTTCACGACAATCGGCGAATCATCGGGCGGGCAGCGGCGCACATAGTTGACCAACGGCGCGCCCATACCATTAAAGGCGATCTCGATGCGGTCGCCCTGCTCGAATGCAACGCGCTGGCCGAACGAGAGCTTCATCGTGCCGAAGAAGTAGATATGCACATCGCCGGGCAGGCGGAATTGCGGATACTTGAAGTGGTGATCCTCCATATTGGCCAGCGAGTGGCACATATTGGCCTCGCCCGTGAGCAACTCCCCCGAATCGTACAACGCCTGGCCCTGACGGCTGATACGGCAGTAGCCGCGCAGATCCTGGAATGGCTCATCGGTAACAAGCTCCGGCCCGACGGCGCAAGTGCGCAGCTTGGAGGGGGCCAGCCAGAGATAGTTCACTCGCTCCTGGGTATGATCCGACCATTCGTTGGCTATGGCAAAGCCTAACCGGTAAGGCGCGCCATCTGCGCCGATCACATAACATCCTACGATCTCGGGTTCCTCGCCGCCATCTTGGCTGAAGGATGGGATGTCGAGCCAATCGTTGGGCCCACGCAAAATCGCG
The DNA here is from genome assembly GCA_964649365.1 of uncultured Anaerolineales bacterium. Lineage (GTDB taxonomy): Bacteria > Chloroflexota > Anaerolineae > UBA1429 > UBA1429 > CAZYPJ01. The sequence goes on from CAZYPJ010000021.1 coordinate 8,671, forward strand.
CCAGTACCCTTGTAGAAACACTCGGGTTCCACCCCGCGTACGCCTGGCGCAGGTTTGCCGCCCTCTAGCCCCATCTCGAACATCTTTTGTGAGTCGGTTTTCGGGGCGTTTGAAGCGGCGTTTTTGTGCATCTGGTCGCGCTGGGCGGTGCTGCCCAAATGCGTGAGACCAGTGCCTCCCACAAAACAATGCGCCACGTCGGGATGATCGAGCGGCGGCAGCAACCAGGCAGGCCCCTCGCCAGGTTTGCGGGCCAACAGATCAGAGTAGGGTAACTGCGTTGCTTCGGCGCGATAAGGCTTGGACGCGATGAACGCTTCCAGCGTCATGCCGGCCCGCTGCGCCTCCGCAAAGATGAAATAGACGCGGTTCCAACGCGGATGCAGGCTGGCGAGATCGTACACCGTCTCGCCCTCAACCACGCCCGCCCGCCGGCCGCCTTGAGTCATTTCGAATTGAATCAGACGCATATTGTTCCCCCCTTTTTGATTAAAGCGCTGCCATCGCAGCGGCGAATATCACTTGGCGCAACTCAAAACATGGCGCTCTTCAAACACGGGCGCGTGGATAACCACCGTGCCGCCGTGCCACGCGCTGGGGTTGGCGCCGCCGTAGCGGACGTTATCGCCAAAGCAGAAATGACATGTGCCGCGCACAGTTTCATCTTCCATGATAATCCCCGATAGCTTGGCCTCGGCGTTGCAGCCGACGCCCACCTCCGCCAAGCGCCAGTTGGCGGGATTGGCGGCCAACGCTTCTCGCATCCAGCGCACATATTGGCGGAACACCGGGTCGGCGTCATCGGCGCAATGGATGTCACGCAGCCAGCCGCGCTCGATGGTCAGCGCGATGGGCGCTTGTACACGGGCGAAAAAGACGCTGGCGTCGGCTACGATGACGCCCTCGACCGAATCCTCGATAGGGCTGGTCAGAATCTCCCAGTCATGGATGCGCCAATCGCGGGCGACAAAAGCGAGCGCCGTCCCGCCGGGCGCTGTGACCTGGAAACGGCCCCCATCGGGGAGTTTTGCCTTGACTTGATGCGCATAAGCGCGAGTATCCAGCGGGTCGGCCCGATACAGACGCACGACGCTATCCAATGGAGCCGCCTCAAAAAAGCATGGCGCGCACGCCGCTTTAAGGCGCGGGCTGCCCTCGCCCATATCGAGGCGCGCTGCCAGGCCGGCGCCGAACATGCGGTGCGAAGCAAGGGCAATCAGGCCAATAGCATCGTTGGCCAATAGGGTATCTAGCAACGCCGGCAAGGCGACCAAGTCGTCGCGCAGGCGCAGCAGCAACGGCTCGGCGCCGCGCGCGGCGATCCCGGCGCACAGCGATTCGGCCAGCGCAAGCTTGTCGCCATCGCACAACACGACGATCTCGCGCCCCGCCGGAACGTGAACATAGTGATCGAGGATATGATTGGTCGCTCGAAGCATAACGGCACCTGCCAAAGGCAATTTCAGCTAACGTTACTGCAAATGGGGTGGATACGCAAACAGAAAGGCAACGAACGATGGTTACAACAGCGCAAGTGCGTCTTTACAAACCTGAGATCGGGACTATACTGGACGCACCGTGATCAGAAAATGGTTAGCCAAGGTGTGCGCCAATGGTCAAGATACTTGTGGTCGAGGATGAACCCGCCCTACTCGATGCGCTCGAGTACAATCTGGCGCGACAGGGTTATCAAGTACTCACTGCCGCCGACGGACGCCAAGCGATCGAGGTAGCTCGCCGAGACAAGCCCGATATGCTCCTGCTCGACATCATGCTGCCCGGCCTGGACGGGCTGGAGGTCTGCCGCATCTTGCGCCGCGAGATGAGCGTGCCCATCGTCATGCTCACCGCGCGCGACGACGAGATAGACAAAGTCGTAGGGCTGGAAATGGGCGCGGATGATTATGTCACCAAACCTTTCAGTATGCGCGAGCTGATGGCGCGGGTCAAGGCCCAGCTCCGGCGGGTGCGTCTGATCCGCGAGGAGGTCGAGGCCGAGGAAGAACAGCCAACAGGAGCAGCGCAGCCAGGGCGCAACGCCCTCATCTTCGGTGACTTGACCATAGATATGGCTCGGGGTGAGGTGTTGCGTGAAGGCCAGGTGTTGCCGCTCAAACCCAAAGAGCACGAGCTTTTGATTTTCCTGGCGCGCAATCAGGGGATCGTGCTCTCGCGTGATCTCATCCTCGAACGGGTATGGGGGTGGGATTATGGCGGCGGCAGCCGCACCGTGGATGTGCATGTGCGCTGGCTGCGCGAAAAGATCGAGCCTGACCCAGCTCGCCCATCGCGTTTAGTCACTGTGCGCGGCATTGGATACCGTTTTGAGGGGTGAGCATGACGTTTAGCAGAATCCGTTGGCGCATTGCGTTGCCTTATGTGTTGCTGATAACTGTTGTGATGGCTGGTTTGGCGTGGTATCTATCCGGCGTGGTACGCCAGACCTACCTGGACGACTTGCAGACCAAGCTTGCCTCGCAGGCGCAGATGATAGCAGATGACCTTCGCGAGCCATTGGCGCTCGGTGTAGGTAAGCCATTTTACACTGAGCCGGTCGCGCACTATAGCCGGGTTATCGGGGCGCGTGTGACGGTGATCGCGCTCGACGGCGCGGTATTGGCCGATTCCGAAGAGGATCCGGCCACGATGGATAGCCACCTTTATCGCCCCGAGGTGCAGCAAGCCTTTCGCAGCAACCAGGGAAGCAGCATTCGTTATAGCCGCTCAGTCGAATATGATATGATGTATGTGGCCGTGACGGTGCTGGATGGCGATCGGATCGTGGGCGTGATCAGAGTAGCGCTGCCGCTCAAGCAGATCGAGACGGATGTGCGGCGACTGCGCAATACGGTCCTCTCTGCGACGGGTTTGACAGCGCTTCTCGCGTGGTTGCTCTCCGTCTGGGCGGCCGAGCGGATCGTTCGCCCCGTGCGGTGGCTCACCCAAGCCGCTGAGCGCCTGGCGCGAGGGGATTTTCAGGCGCGTTTGTTGCCCACTACCCGCGACGAAATCGGCTCGCTCACCCGTGCCTTTAACGAGATGGCTATTCGCCTTGAAGATACTATCGCCACGCTCGACCGTGAGCGCGCCCGCCTGGCTGGCGTGCTGGAGCACATGGCCAACGGCGTGCTGATCACTGACGAAGATGGCCGCGTCGGTCTCATCAACCCGGCGGCCTGCCGCTTTTTTGGCCTGCAACCAAGCCGGGCGCTAGGATCGTCGTTCGCCCAAGTGGTGCGCGACCATCAATTGATCGAATTATGGCGTGAATGCGTTGAGCGGCGCGAAGAACGCGTTGGCTTGGTAGAAGTGGGCCATCGCGGACCGCTGTTGCAAGCGGTGCTTACCCCCCTAGCCGGCGCGGGCGAACAAGCGTGTCTGGCGGTGCTTCAGGACCTTACCCGCACCCGCCATCTAGAAACCATCCGACGCGATTTCATCAGCAACATCTCGCACGAGCTTCGCACACCGCTGGCCTCGCTCAAAGCCTTGTGCGAAACCCTGCGCGACAGTGCGCTGGAAGATCCTCCGGCGGCGCGACGGTTCTTGGATCGCATCGAAACCGAGGTGGATTCGATGACGCAGATGGTGCGCGAGTTGCTCGAACTGGCGCGCATCGAGTCGGGGCGCGTCCCTATCCGGCTGATGCCTTTGTCATTGGCTGCCGCAGTGGCGCCGGCGGTCGAACGACTGCTCCCGCAGGCAGAGCGCGGCGGCTTGGCGCTCACTGCAAACCTGCCAGATGATCTTCCGCCTGTACTAGGCGATGCCGAGCGCTTGCAGCAAGTGGTGACGAACCTCCTGCACAACGCGATCAAGTTCACGCCAGCGGGCGGCTCAGTGACGCTGTCGGCGGAGGCCGTAGGCGAAGAAGTGATCGTCGCGGTGCGCGACACGGGCGTGGGCATCCCAGAAGAGGCGCTGTCGCGTATCTTTGAACGTTTCTACAAAGCCGACCGCGCTCGGTCGAGCGAGGGCACGGGGCTGGGACTTGCCATCGCCAAACACGTAGTGCAAGCCCACAGCGGGCGCATCTGGGCCGAAAGCACAGAAGGACGGGGCAGCACCTTCTATTTTTCCCTGCCAATCGCGCTGGGTGAACGCAATGGATCTTGAGCGCTCATATCGGCTTGGCGCCAATCATTGTCGGGGCGCTATTCAGCCTGTATAATGAATGCAGCTCAGCCCACTTTTTCGACCATCTGCAAGCTGATCGTATGGAGGTGATGCGCATGAAACGTCATCCGCTCTTGGCGTTTGTGCTTTGTCTGGCGCTGCTGTGGGCCGCATGTCCGGCGCGAGCCGCAAGCCCCGATTCTCAAACGCCCAAAGAGCCGCCGGCGGTCGCGTCATCGCCCCTGGAGCGCATCCCGCTGGAAGCCCGCCTCAAGATCGAGCCAAGCGTGCTAAAGGCGTTGTTGCCGGGTTCGATAGAGACAAAAGGCGCCGCTGCACGGCCAGGCCAAACAACATTTTTGGTATATATGCGCGAGCGAGCGCCCATCCGCGAACTGGCGCGCATGGGAGGCGACCGCGCATCGCAGCGCCGCGCATTGGTGGCCAGCCTGCGCGACACGGCCAGTCGCAGCCAGGCCGATTTGACGTTATTTCTTGATCGCCAGAAGGCAAGCAAGAAAGTAGGGCGCTATCAAAGCTACTGGATCTTTAACGGTCTGGCGGTAGAAGCCGATTTAGACACCCTTGTACAAATTGCCTTACGGCCCGATGTAGAGATGGTGCGCGCCAACCATGTACATCGCCTGCCCGAACCGCAGAGCGTCCCTTCCGCCAGCGCCGATAGCGCCACTCCCGCCTGGAATATCACTCGGATAGGGGCCAATAGTGTTTGGGAGGCGCTCGGCGTCACGGGCGAGGGCGTAGTGGTGGCCAATATGGATTCGGGCGTGGATTGGACTCATCCCGCCTTGCAGCACAAATATCGCGGCTACAACGCCAATGACCCGGATTCCTCGACGCACGACTATAACTGGTTCGACCCCACCGGCACATACCCTAGCGCCCCTGGCCCCAACGAACCCTATGCGGGAAGCAATTCGGATCACGGCACGCACACGATGGGCACTATCGTCGGCTCGGAAGCTGACGTCGCTAATCCCATCTGCGTCGCGCCCGGCGCCCTATGGGTTGCGGGC
>CAZYPJ010000021.1:13833-21265 GCA_964649365.1 uncultured Anaerolineales bacterium
GCGCGGCAGCATGCCGGCTATCAGTTGTCCCTAGCCCCCACCGAGCTTCAACGCAACAATCCCGATCCATCCCTAGCCCCCGACATCGTCAGCAACTCGTGGGGCGACGATAACGGCTCCGATCAGACCTTTAGCCAGGATGTGGCCGCCTGGAACGCAGCGGGGATCTTTTCGGCGTGGGCGGCAGGCAATGCTGGCCCTGACGCGGCTACGGTTGGCTCGCCCGCCAGCTTTGCCCATGCGTTCGCCGTGGGCGCTACCGACAGCAACGATGCTATCGCTTCATTCAGCAGTCGCGGCCCCTCGCCTTGGGGCGAGATCAAACCCGAAGTCGTGGCCCCTGGCGTGAATGTGCGCTCGGCTATCCCTGGCGGCTCGTATGAAAGCAGCTGGAGCGGAACATCAATGGCCACGCCTCACGTCGCGGGGTTGGCCGCATTGATGTGGCAAGCGGCATCCCATTCGCTCTCGATCACAGCCACCGCCTTTGTGATAACCAGCACTGCGATCGAGCTGGGGCCAACGGGCGAAGACAACGCGTTTGGCTACGGCCTGATTGACGCCTATCAAGCAGTCGGTTCGGTGATGCGCGGCGGCGCCTTCGCGGGCCGCGTCACTGCCGCCGCGTCGGGCGCGCCGATCAGCGGGGCCACGATCCATATGGTCAACCTGGACACGGGCGGCCAAGCCTCCACACAGACGTTGGCCGATGGGAGCTATAGATTTGCCGTAGCCGAAGGTCGCTATAATGTGACGGCCAGCTACTATGGCTATGAGGATAGCATTGCCGCTGGAGTCGAAATCCTGTCCCAGACGCTCACCCAACTGGATTTCTCCTTGGTTCGCCTGCCTAGCGGCGTAATACAGGGCCGAGTGACGCGCGCCAGCGATGGCCAGGCGGTAGCAGCTACGGTAGCATTGTTGGGCACGCCGTTGCAAGCAACAGTGGATCGCTCCGGGTATTACACTTTGGAAGCCCCCGTCGGCGTTTATACCCTGCGCACGCTGCCCAATGGCGCAGGCTATCGGGGCAGCGAGATCGAAAACATCCAAGTTACGCAAGATGCAACCGTCACGCAAAACGTGGCTTTGGCGACCGCTCCGAGCATCTTGTTGGTTGATGCAGACGCCTCAGTTGACTCCAACGCGTTGCCCTACTACCAGACGGCGCTCGCGGGGGCGCTGTACGGCCACGACACCCGTAGAATTCTGGATGAATACACCGACATCCCGACCGCCGATGTATTGAGCAACTATGACATTGTGATCTGGTCGCAACCCACCCGTTCTCCCGGCTATATCGGTGCATGGGATGAGTTGGGCGCCTATCTCGACCAGGGCGGACGGCTGCTCATTAGCGGCCAGGATATTGGTTTCCTGGATTACTATAGCGATGCCTACCGCCAATACCTCCATGCGACCTTTGTGAGCGACGACAGCGGGCTGGGAGCGCTCTCCGGTGTGCCCGGCGACATTCTGGATGGATTGACGCTCGCCTACAACACCTCCGATAGCGCCCGCAATCAGGAGACCCCCGACAGCGTCGCCGCTTACGATGCCTATGCGGCGCCGATCATAAATGCAGCGACAGGTGAAATCGTGGGTCTGCGCGGCGACAATTGCACTTTTCGCAGTGTATATCTCAGCTTTGGGCTAGAGGGCGTTGGTTCGGCGGCTGCGCGCCAAGAGGCGCTGACGCGCATGATAACCTGGCTGGGCGGAGCGCGCCCAGCGCAGGGCGTGACGATCAACATGCCGTTGGTTACACAGGCGGGAAGCATCGGCGCAACGGTGATGTATGACGCTTCGGTGTGCAACATAGGCGGCGGCAGCGACCGCTTTAGCCTGACTGTGACCTCGCCGACATGGTCCGCCCGCCTGGTGGACGCCACTACAGGCCAAGTCATTACCCAAACCGACTCATTAGCCCCTTGCGACATCGCCAGGCTACGACTGGAGGTAGAAATCCCCGAGTCGGCAGCGATGAATCAGACTGAACTCGCTACCATTCGAGCAGTATCGCGCTCGGCGCCAAGCATCAGCGCCGCGCGCTCTGTTCACACGCCGGCTCTGCGCGATTTGGTGCGAGGCGAGAGCCTGCCCACAGCCCGTTATCGCATGGCGTGCGCAGCAACTGACTGTCGCATCTATGCTATCGGCGGCTACGATAGCGACGACATGGCCACGAATCGGGTCGAGATCTTCGACCTAACCACCGGAACCTGGTCTAGCGGCGCAAACAAGCCGACAGTCAGCGCCAATAGCGCTGCCGCCGCTCTGAACGGCCGCATCTATGTTCTGGGAGGCTACGACCCTGATTCATACGACGAGTATTACGATGTCGTCGAGGTGTATGACCCAGCAGACGATGATTGGACTACGGCGGCGCACTTACCCCAAGCGCTTAGCAGTGCAGCAGCGACGAGCTACGACGGCAAAATCTATCTTTTCGGCGGCAGCACCAGCAATGATCTGTCGAATCAGAGTTATGTCTATGATCCGGCTCTTGACGAATGGTCAGAAATTGAACCCTTACCAACCGACGGACTGGCCGTAGCGTCTGCTGTCACGCTGGGAGATTATCTGTATGTGGCGGGAGGCTGGAGCAATCGAACCGAATTTTATCGCTACGATCCAGCGGAGGACACCTGGACAACTCTTGCGCCGATGAGCGTCGGGCGCAACGGCTTGGCGCTCGCAGCCATTGGCGACTATATCTTTGCGGCCGGAGGCGGCGATGGCTGGTACGGCCTCGATGCTGCCGAGCGGTACGACCCCATAGCGAATCAATGGGTCACGTTGCTGCCCTTGTCGGATGGCAATCGCTCCGGAGCTGGCGGCGTAGCGGTAGATGGTCGTTTCTACGTCATCGGCGGGACCAGCAGCGACGATGAAACGACCACAGCAAGCGTCGAATACCTCGACATCGCCTCTCCTTTCTCTGGCTCCAGTTTCGCCGTCAGCTCTACGACGGCGCAACCGGGCGATAGCTTGGGTTATGTCTTGCGCCTCAACAACCCGGCAGCGACGACGGTGACGGCAAGCTGGTCGCACGTCGTGCCCGATGAGATGGATTTCGTGGCAGGGTCAAACACAGGCGGCAGCGTCTATGACGCCGCCACGCGCACGTTGCATTGGTCAGGCGAGATCGCAGCAGCGACGCAACGAATGTTCGACTTCCAGGCTATCATCCGTGATAGCGTCGCTAACAACTCGTTGATCACTAGCACGGTGAGCGTTGACGGCGGGGGGTGCGGCGTGGGGCAAATGAGCGCCGTTACCCGTATCCTGATGCCCAGCCTGGAGTTTTCGACCAAGACGGTGGACAAAAGCCGGGTAGCCCCCGGCGGCGCTCTGCGCTACACGGTCAACATAGCCAACGGCACGCCCTATACCATCACGAACGCCACGCTGACCGACCCGATCCCAGCCAATACGACTTATGTGTCGGGCAGCGCCACAGGCGGCGCGACCTATAACGCGGCCCAGCGCCGCATCGAGTGGGCGGGCGTTGTGCCGCCAGCAGCAACGGAGACGCCAAGCTTTGGATGGCGCGACGCCACCTCCGGTGAAAAGTTGGATCTGTGGGACGACTCATGCGTCGGCCCGCTGAGCCTGGGATTCTCGTTCGAGTTCTACGGCAATACCTATTCCCAGATTTATGTGAACAGCAACGGTATGGTATTGTTCGATGAGTGCAGCAGCAGCCTGGGCAACACCTCCATACCCAGCGCCGATTCGCCCAATGGCTTTGTCGCGCCCCTGTGGGATGATCTGGTTCCCAATAATGGCGGGGGAGTTTACTACAAAACCTTTGGCGCGGCGCCCAACCGTTATGCAGTGATCGAATGGTACCAAGTTCCATGCTATAACACAGACGAACAGCAGACCTTCGAAGCGCTGCTCTACGAAGGCTCAAACCGCGTCGTATTTCAGTATTCGGATATGAGCGGCGAACGCGGCGCCGGCAACTCTGCCACCGTCGGCGCCGAGAACCACGACGGTTCTGCCGGCGTGCAGTATTTGCTCAACGGGGCGCCTATCGGGCATCGCCTCTATGACGGTTTGGCCATCGAGATAGAACACTCGAGCACCAAAAACGCTTCGATTCGACAGATCAGCTATGATGTCGTAGTGGATAATCCTGCGCCGCCGTTCACGATCATCACAAACACAGCTACGATCTATGATGGACGCGCGACGCATCAGCGAGTGGTGACAACAGCCGTAGATTCGCCTTCCTTTGGCAGTTCGACCAAGCAGGCGCAGCCGCAAAGCGCACTATCGGGTCAGGTCGTCACATTCACTTTGCGGTTAATCAACTCGGGCACAGCCGCCGCTACTGGCGCTCATTTGGTGGATGCGCTGCCCGTCGGCCTATCGTTCGTGCCCGGCAGCCTCATTGGCTCGGGCGCAACGTATGACGCGGCGAATCGCGCCATCAATTGGAGCGGCGCTATACCGGTTGACCCGGAGGGTCTGCGAATCAGCTATCGCGCCCTGATAGATGATGGTCTGCCCCATAACACCTGGCTGACCAACACGGCCACATTGACCGACCACGGGGCGCCCGTGGCTACCTTGCGGGCTGCAATTGTGGCCAACGAGATCAACTTGACCAGCTCTACCAAAGAGGTCAGCGCCGCAAGCGTCGGCGCTGGCGGTGTGCTCACGTACACCATCACAGTGCGGAACTCGGGCCTGGTTGCCGCTAACCAAGCGCGCATGACCGATCCTTTGCCCGCCGCGCTAGAGTTGGTGGAGGGCAGCTTGGACGGCGGTGTGTACGACAGCGGCTCTCACTCCATCGTATGGGAGGGCAGCTTGCCGCCCACAGCCGAGCATGTGGTGCGGTTCGCGGCGAACGTGGATGACCGCACCGTTAACGGCACATCTCTGCTGAATACGGCTGTGCTCGAAGATGGTTGGGGCGCCACGCACGAAATCACCGCTGTTACCACCGTACTGCGCGGCGATCTCTCGGCTTCGCAATTGCTCCTAGAGCCGAATAGCGTTGCGCCGGGCGGCGCAGTCACCTGCACCTTGCGCCTACGCAACACGGGCGCCTACCAAATGGATGGCGCGCTAACACTTCCCATCCCCACGCCCTTTGTGGAGGACACTGCTACGATCTATGCCAGTTCCGGCGCGGTTAGCTATGAAGACGGGGCGATCCACTGGAGCGGCTCGGTCCTTTCGCAGGCGATGGCGCTGGTGCGGCTGACGATGACCGTGCCCGTCGGAACGCCGGAGCAATCGCTCTACTTGGAAGGCAGCGTCATAGATGAGGGCGGCATTGAGACAACGCTACGCAAGCTGGTGCGCATCAGCGACATGCCCTATGCAATATACCTTCCATTGAGCCGCCGCTAGTCTATCAGGGCAAACAAGAGCGCGTCGAGTGACGCGCTCTTGTTCTAGTCGCGCCATAGGGCGCGTACAGTTTCGCAGATCAATTTGGGGAGGCGCCGCTCAGTAAACAAGCCGCTTTCGTCATAGCCGCGCAATCGTTCGGGGAAACGAGAAGGGTTGATGCGCGTGTCACAGAATTGCCAAAAGTAGTAACCCACCAGATCGCTGCGTTCATCGAGAAGGCGAACGGCCTCACGCACGAGTTGACGCCCCTGGTCTTGTCCCATCATCTCCGAAGGCGCCCCCACGCAACACTCGGCGATCAGCAAAGGCGTATCGCCGATATGGGTGCGCGCTTGATCGAGAATTGTCAGCCAATCAGGATCGCTCAGACGCCAACCGACGATACTCAAGCTTACTATATCGGCCAAATCCATACAGATATCGGACAGGCCTTTGTCCGAGACGTAAGTTACAGGCCGCGTCGGATCGGCCTCGTGGGCCACATCCACCAAACGCTCAACTACTGCGCGTCCCTCAGCGGCGTCGGTAGCGCAATTGCTTAGCGCGCCCCAGGCCCAAATGCAAGGATGGTTCACATCGCGCTCGATCATGGCCCACATCATGGCCGAGGCGCGGTCGGCAATAATATCCAGACTCAACTGCTCTGCGGTGTAGCCCCGCAATGGAATCTCTTCCAGAAACAATAAGCCGCGCTCATCGCAAAGATCCAGAAAACGTTGATCGTTGGGACAATGCGCGCCGCGCACAGCGTTAGCTCCCAGGTCAGTCAGTAGATCCAGATCGCGCGTCATGGCATCCAGAGGCAAAGCCAAGCCCCAGTCAGGGTGATCTTGCTGGCGATTGACGCCGCGCAGGCGCAGCGGCTCGCCATTCAGCACCACCCGATCTCCAGAGACTTGGATAGCGCGAAAGCCAGTGCGCTCGATCAGGTCGTCATTGCCAAAGACCAGTTGCGCCGTATAGAGTCGGGGATTCTGCGGCGACCAGAGCTGCGCGTCCACCTCGGCGGCGAAAAGGATCACCTGGCAGTCGCATGGCCCCAAGCTCACATGTTCAGAACGTATAGCTTTGCCTTCGAAAAAGAACGTCCAGGTATCGTTTACTGTCGCCAGGGTCAGATTCATCAACTCGGCGCGCACGCGCAACGTACAGCGCCCGTTCGTCACCACCGGCATCAGACGTAATGAACTAATATACCCCGGGCCGATCAGATCCTCTACCCATACGGGTCGAGCGATGCCGCCATAATGAAACCAATCCACATTTGCCGCCGGAATGGTGGTAGTCATATCATGGGTGCTATCCACGCGCACGACCAACTCATGTTCGCCAGGCGCTGGCTCGGGAATGACAAAAGAAAACGGCAGAAACCCGCCGTAGTGTTCGCCCACTGGCTCGCCGTCAAGCCAGATATTCGCTTGCTGTGTGACGGCTGCAAAGTGCAGGGCAGCAGCAGTACACGCGCCGATGGAGAACCGGCGCCTGTACCAACCGACCCCCTCATAGTCGAGCAAGCCGAGTGCGGTGTTCCACACGCCCGGAACATGGAGAGACGCAGCGTCGGTCGGGAAGCGGCTATACCACTCTTCGCTCATTCCACGGTCGTCTGGATCGGGCGCGAAATCCCATAGTCCGTCTAGGTAGGTTTGCTTGCGCCGGGTCGTAGTGGCAAAGGTGCGGTGCATGGGTAACTATGCCCCCATCACCAGCACAACGCCCAGATCGGTCAGACCGGTGTTCTGGGTGGCTAGGATGCCGCTATCCAGCGCCAGCAGGGCCGGGGTCGTATCATGGCGGCGCAGCGCCTGGCGCAGGTCAATTCCTTTCGTCTTGGCCTCGTCCACCGTGCATCCATCCACGATGCCGCCGGCCAATGTGGGGATACGTTCGGCGTCGGCGGTGTATTGCGCGCCAGGGCCATCGGTGCCGTCAGTATCCACCGCCCCCACCACGATGCGCCCGCTGCCAGCGATTTCAAGCGCCGCTGCCACGGCATATTCCTGGTTGCGCCCGCCGATGCCCGTTTCTTCCCCCACCGTGACGAGTAATTCGCCCG
>CAZYPJ010000021.1:21275-23534 GCA_964649365.1 uncultured Anaerolineales bacterium
GGCGGCTCGAAACGCGAACCTGCCCGCTCAATAGTGCGGGCGATGGACGCCATCACCACACCCGCCTGGCTGGCCTCGACCTGCAAGCCCCTAGCCAGCGACACGGCGCGATAGCCCAGTTCCTCGGCTTGGGCGCGAGGGGCGGGCCAGGAACCCTCTTGCCCCGGCATGATGCCATAGATACGATAGGCAAGCTGCTGGTAGCGGTCGGGTTTGATCGTCTCGTAGGCGGGATCGGCGCGTTCGAGGAAGGCGCGCACCGACGCAGGCGCGGCCTCCCAAGCGTTCCACTTTTTCAGGTTAGCCACTGCATCGGCAAAGGTGGAATGATCGGGCAGGGTGTGAAACCAGGTGTTGCGGTAGATCAGCGTCTCATAATCGTTGGGGTCTTTGGCCATGATATGAATGGCGCGCGCCGGATGGATGTAGGCCGAGATACGCCCGCCCTTCAGGGCGTCCAAGTGATTGCGGATAGGCGACAAGTCGCTGGTAGGCGCGCCGCGTTCGATCTGCATTAGGTACACCGTGCGACGCACATCCTCCAGGCTCACACCGGGCGCGGGCAAGGTCAATAGCGACGAAAAGCCGCTGGCGCCAATAGTGAACACCAGATCATTCGGGCGTAGGCCACGCAGCAGTCCGAGAATGCGTCGGCAACCTTCAGCGCAAGCTTCGTCGGGCACAGGATGCGCGCCCAGCGTGACCCCGATGCGCTTGAGGTAAGCTCCTGTCGGCCCCTTTTTGTCTATCACGTGGCCGCCAGTGAGCCGCTCGCCGAGGATATCTTCGATAGCCAGAGCCACGCGCTGCACGCCTTTGCCGGCGCCCACCACCAGGATTTTGCCCATGGCATCGAGGTCATAGACCTCCTCGCCGGAAACCGGAGCGCCGCGCGGCTCAAAAGCTGGATTGCCGACGATCAGTCGATTCTTTTCAATCCGTATGAGCTGCGCCACGTGATCGTAAGGATCGGCGGCGCGCAGCCCCGCCTCGATGATCGCCAGTACATCTTGCCGCCCCTTGACATTGCCGTGCGAGGCAAGCGCCCCCAAATTGGTGATGCTCATCAGCCCAGATAGCCCTTTTCCAGATATTTGGCAAAGAGCCTACCCCACGGCGCCTCGGCTTTCCATCGCTTATAGATGCGGCTTTCAATCAGCGGCCAACGGTAGTAATCGTGGTAAGCTTCCGAGACGAACGAGGTGGGATGCACCAGCCAGGTGTGAAAGAGCAACTTTTGCAGCACCTTGGTGGGGCCATACCAAGAAAGCCAACCCATCATACGGTGAAAGTTCATACCAATCTGAAAGTGCCAGTTCTCGCCCGAAATGTCGTCACCTACAACCTCGATCTCGCGCGGATCGCCCACGCCCAATCCTTGCTCGTGCGCCAAACGGATATAGCCGATAGACAACGGGTCAAACCCCATCAGCTTCGCTGCGATGGCGTCAATCGCCACCTGGTCGCCGCTGGCGAGGATAATATCCTTTTGCACGGGCGTCATGATACGCGGGCCTGTGCCGTTGCCGGCGGTAGTGCCGTCCATGATCGCAAAAATACCGGTATGGATCTCTTTTTGGATATATAGTAAATCCACTAGCGTTTCGTGAATCCACGAGTGAGTATAGTGGCGCTTGGTGCTTAAAAGCCCACCAAAGGCGTTTTTCATTGCGCCGGTGGTGGTGGTATAGATGTGGCACTTGACCGTCGGTAAATGGACGATGCTCTTGCCCATAAAGTAATCGGGGACGCGAATACCCTCGGGGAAAATGCGAGGCAGTACATTCATTTTCGACTTGGGCTCGTACACCACCCAATTCATGTCGCCCTCTCGGAAATTATAGAGGACAGGGATATTGTAGCGTCGGAAAATGGGGACATAGTTATTCAGGTCTTCGCCCTTGAAAGTGTCAATTACCACTGTTTTGTTCTGGACGCAGACCTGATCGGTATAACCTCTCTTGTTCAGCGCTAGGATTGTACCCTCCAATTGCCAGGGAGTAGTGTTGGCGCTAGGAAAGGGATAGTGCCAAGAGATATTGTCTTTGAGGATGACGGTCTTGCCGGGCGGCAAGAAGCGCTCGACGCCAGCCAACGTTAATAGCCGATCATAGTCATCGAGCACCGTCTCGGGTTTGGTGCGCAACACCGCCACTTGAGCGCGCGTCGTCATGGGTTGCTCCTTTGATGGTCTTGATCCATCGTCAAAGGGCATTGTACATGGTGTTAGGGGAAGGGTCAAACTCAAGCGGGGGGAGC
>CAZYPJ010000021.1:23544-26894 GCA_964649365.1 uncultured Anaerolineales bacterium
GGCGCGTTGCTTCCTCAGCGGCGGCAAGCGCAGCCCAGGCGCGGGCCAAACACCGACGCGTCTCGGGGCTGAGGCGATAGACCAGGCCACGCCCCCATCCGCGCCGTTCGATCAAGCCCGCCTCGGCCAGGGCGCGCAGGTGGGCCTGGAGCGCGGCGGGCGGCTCGCCCGACTTGAGCGCGAGCCTAGCTCGCGAGATGGTCATCTCGGCCAGCCAGGTCTCGAACAAGTCGTCATCGGGCGTCGGCAGAGGAGTAGGAGAAGCCGCCGCTTCCCGCTCAGCCAGAAGGCGCTCCGGCGGCGCAGAGACGATCTCAGTCAGCGCCATGTTCGCACGACTTGGCTCGATACGATCGAGGCTCTTGAGTCGCGACATGATAGCGGCAAACGGCCCCAGAATGGCGTCAATAGCGCGAACCGTCTCGGCAAGTTGCCGCCACAAAGGGTTCAATTCATCGCGACGATGGGAACGGCTCCATAAGCGCTGCTGAATGAGCACCTGCTCCAATTGCTGATAGGGCTGTACCGCACGGTGGAAACCAGCTCCTTTGAGCGAGACCAACAGTGCAGCCAAGCCTTTCTGGGTAGATTCTAACGAACTCGCCAGGATGCGGGCTGTTTGGCGCTCCTCTTGGATGCTCATGCGCCGCTCGATCACGGGATTCTCCTTTGCGTTCGGCGGCTAACACAGAGGGCGTGAAATGCCGCGCCTCCTGCCCCGGATTTCATCAGCCACATCACTGGCCAGAGACCCGCTTATCGCGGATGGCCAGATCCATCAGATTGAATAGCCTCTCCATGCCTAGCGTCACATCGGCCTGGCCCAGCGTGATTTCGATTTCGAGATGGTACGCCTCGCGCACATCGCGCTCTTTGGTCGAAGAAGAGGCTGCCGGTTTGGCGATCAATTGTTTGCGGCTAGCTCGCAACGATCCGAGAATGCGTGAGCTGGACACGAGCGCGCCGCGATCGGTTACGTTAGTTGTCGTCGACTCATCGGCCACGTCTGTAATTTTGGCCGAGAGCTTGACCGTGGCTTCTTTGATCTGCAACGAAGGGATTGGCACCAGCGACAACACCGGCACCTGGGTCTCAAACTCGGAGTATTCGTTGTTTTCATCCAGCTTGTGATACCGAAACGAAGCCATGCGCAGAGTGGGCTGAGTCTCAGCGGCGGGAACGGCCGGCTCTTGAAAGCCCACCATCTCGATGTATTCCAGAGTAGATTTGGCCGCCTCCGAGTTGGCCTGGAGCATGGCGACCATGGGAGCGCTGAGTAGTTCATATAATCGCAGCGACCGAATGCCATAGACTGTCTCTGCCATAGTCACCTCGCTTTATTCGGGCCGCAAACGGCGAACGGGCTGGCCCCCTTCATCGCTGACATCGGTCCATTCATAGTTGCGAATCTCGGCCACTACGCTAATGTGCGAAAGTACACTTTCGGGCAAGTCGGCTAATTCGCCTCGCGTGACGGCCACATCCACGCTCAAGCTCTCTGGCCCGCTCGGCGTGGCAGATGAGGTCACATCGCGCACGAAAGCGGCCACCGACTCGCCGACCATCTTTTGCACATCTTGCGCCAGAGCCTGCTCGTTGATGCCTTTGATCAGTGCACGCTTGAAGGGTAGATGCTCGTTCAACAGATTCATGACTGCAGTCTGCATCACGCCAACGAGAGCATCGGGATGGTTCTCCAACGCCGCGCGCACATCGTTGAGGTTGAGCAGAATGGCGTCGCGCACAGCAACGGGAAGGCGCGCCTCAAGGTTGAGCTTGGCCTCTTCGATGATCTTGATCAGGCGTTCGCGCTCTGGATTCTTGAGTACCAGGGCATCATAGACCTTGTTGGCTAATTCGGCGGCGTGCGCCGGGGCCTTGGCGCGGGCCGTCTCGGTCACATCGCTTGCGCGACGTTCGACGGCATTGATAGCAAAGCGCAGTTGGATCGCAGCCTGCTTGACCTCCACACGCGGCACCGGAAAGGCGCTCAACACCGGGTCTTGCTCGTATTCCAGGCTCACGTCGCGCGAAAAGATATCGCTCACGACCCGCGACCGCGCCAGATCTCTGAGAACCGTCCCCAGAACTTCGGTTAGTTCGGGCATCGTGCCTCCTTTGTGGTCCGCACGTCCTCGCAGCTGGCCACAATGGTCTCTACAACCGGATGGTGACATCGAGCCGGGCGAGCCGGGCGCGCGGCGTATGGCCAAGGCGGCTGACTTCCAAGATCACCGGGCGATCCTGCGCCAGTAGAACCGTCCGCGCCTGCGCCCACGAGATCAACTGACCACGTTTAGGCCACGGTAAATGGCGCAATGGCGACGCAGCGCGATCTGCGCCCGGATCATAAGCGATGGAAAAGCTGATCTCACGCAGTGTGAGCGCTTCGCTCCCCCTGGCCGGCGCCTCGGTCTCTACCTGGCGGCGCAGGCGCTCTACAGTATCCAGCACAAGATTGGCCAACGAGGTCATTTCGTCCGGCTCGGCATCGCTCATCCTTTGGCCTCTATTTTGTGATACAGAAGCAAAGCACCTAGAGTGGTGCGCGCCCATTGCAGAAGCACGCCGTCACCCTAGCGCCTTGCCCCTACTGGCGCCGAACTATGGTGTGGCTGGCTGCTCTCTGATGGTCTGTTCTAGGATATCAAGCATTCGCTCCAGGCCGGCGGGCATATCCTCTTGCACAGCGTGCACCTTGATATTCATGGTGTATTCGCGCACAAAGCGAGACGAATCATCGCGCGAGCTTTGATAGGTCATCGAGGTGCGCACTTCCATGCTGACAGGCGACCACCAAGACTTGAATTTGGCTTTGGCATCCACCCCATATTTGAAATCGGTCTTGGTGCTCGAAGTGATTACATCCTGAAGCTTGGCCACAAAGTCAATGTCGATAGTGTCGAGGCGGATAAAAGGAATGGGTACGATGGATAGGATCGGCACAGTCAGTTTGGCATCTTTGACGACGCCGTCCTCGTCGAGTTTGGTATACTGGAAGGTGACGTTGCGTACTTTGCCCGCGTTGCCGTCGGTCTTGAGGTCGTTGAACATGCTGCCGATGTCGTTATCATCCTCTAGAAAACCGACTTTTTGGATGAAATCAACAGTGGTTTTAGCGGCCAGGGCTTGCGCTTCGATGGCGGCTTTGAGCGGCGCGCCGATGAGATAGCCAAAGGGGATTTCGCGTAACTCTTCAACTGCTCTAGGCATGGCAGATCACTCCTTTCGCTTGGGCGGTACCCTGCCCAAGCCTACAAAAGGCACAGCAAAGCCTAAAATCATTATAGAACCGTTTCACTAGTTTGTCAATGAGTTTTCTCATGAATGGATGCAAAAAAGGGGCTGCG
>CAZYPJ010000022.1:0-26667 GCA_964649365.1 uncultured Anaerolineales bacterium
GATGCTGGCGCTGGTGCTGCTGTTGAGCTTTGAGTTGCTCCCATTTTTCTGGGTGATCAACACGGCATTATAGACCGAGCTACAGGTCACCATGTTCAAGGATGTGTTTTACCCCAAGCCGTTCTCATTGGAGCAATTCACCCGCTTGTTGGGGCCATCGCGCAACTTTGTGGTCTGGCTCAAGAACACTGTCACGATCTCGTGCGTCACGCCATTGCTCTCGACATTGATCGCTTCGTTGAGCGCCTATGCCCTGACGCGCTTGCGCTGGAAAGGCGCGGGGGTGTTTTCGCGCAGCGTGCTGGTGGCTTACCTGATGCCTGGCATCATGATGTTGATCCCGATCTACCAGCTTTTCACCCGCTTGCGCCTGACGAACTCGTTGTTCGCGTTGATTCTCTCTTACCCTACATTCAGCCTGCCCTTTGCCATCTGGCTGATGATGGGTTACTACTCTTCGATCCCCGAAGAGCTAGAGGCAGCGGCGCTGATTGACGGCTGCAACCGATTCCAGACCTTTTTCAAGGTCGTCTTGCCTTTGGTCAAGCCGGCGCTGTTGGCTGTGGCGTTGTTCGGCGTCACCCAGGCCTGGAGCGAATTCCTATTCGCCTATGTGATGATCTCGAGCGAGAACAAAATGACCATCCCGGTGGGCCTGGGGCAGATGATTATTGGCGACGTGCTGCCCTGGGGCGAATTGAGCGCGGCGGCGCTGTTCATGGCCATCCCGGTGCTCATCCTCTATTCGGTGGGGCAGCGGTTCATGGTGGCGGGCCTGACGGCTGGCGCCGTCAAGGGCGGCGGCTAGGCCCAGCCTGCGGCCCCGTACATGCCTTTCAGACCTGGGCGGGAGAGGCTTCTCCCCCCAGGTCGTCCTTTTCGTCACTCCTCAAGCTGGATGCAACCATGATTCGTCTGCTTCCCCAATACCCCACAGCACGCTTTCACTCCGCTTTGAGGCGACTGCTAGGACGCGATTGGCTTATCGCCTATGTTCTGATGGCGCCCACGCTGTTCATCATGGGCGGGTTGATTGCCTACCCGTTCATGCGCGCCCTCTACATTAGCTTTACCCGCACGCACGGGCGAGAGATTGGCCCGTTTGTCGGCCTGGCCAATTACCTGAGCCTGTGGGAAGATCGCTTTTTCCGTGAGGCCGTCGCGGTCACGATTCGCTATACGGCGTCCTCCATGCTCCAGACGCTTCTCATCGCGCTGCTGGCCGCAACGCTGTTGCACCGGATCGAATCCCAAGCTCGCTGGCTCACAGCGTTAATTTTGCTGCCGTGGGTCATGCCCGAAATCGTGAGGGCCATTACCTGGAAGAGCCTGCTCGACCCGCTATATGGGGGCGTCAATCGCGCGCTGATTGGCGCGGGCCTGATTCAGCGGGGCTATCCCTTCTTTGGCGACTATCGCACGGCCCTCTCGTGCGTCGTCCTGGTGAACGTGTGGCAGCGCGTTCCCTTTTTCGTTATCAACCTGCTGGCCGGGCTAAAGGCGGTGGACAATGAACTCTATGAGGCCGCCTCGATGGATGGCGCTAGCGCCTGGCGCAAGTTTTTGCACGTCACGCTGCCCTCGATCCGCTCGGTCATTGCCGTAGTCTTGCTGTTGGGGACGATCTGGTCGTTCAACGAATTCAGCTTGATCTTGCTGCTGACGGGCGGCGGCCCGATGAACGCCACCAAGATGTATTCGGTGCTGGCCTACCAATACGCCGGGCGACGCATGGGGGCGGGCGTGGCCGTGGCGATGAGCATGGCGCCTATATTCGTGGCTCTGGTGGCGATCCTCGGTCGCCGTCTGTTGAGCCAGGAACATGGCGACAACTCGCGTTCCAGGCCAGAGCGCGAGTTGATTCGCTTTTGGCGCAAGGCGTTCGGGCGATGGCGGCGCGCGGCGATGTACGCGCTGGGCCTACTCCATGACGCCATCGAGCAGGGCGTCACGCAGTTAGGCCGGTGGGCGCACAAGCTCGCTGCGCACGGCGACACCCCTCGCCGGCGCCGAGCAAGGGTTGATGTGATCGCTGCTATTGCGCTGGCGGCGTTGCTCGCTTTCGAGCTGTTGCCCTTCTATTGGGTGGTCATCACAGCGTTCAAGACCGAACTACAGATCACGCGCTTTGAGACGCCCCTCTGGCCGCAGCCCTGGTCGCTTGACCAGTTTCGCAGGTTGTTTGGGCCGGGGCGCAATTTTGCGGAGTGGTTACAGAACACACTGCTTCTTTCCGTGGTCACGCCCGCCCTAGCGACGCTGATTGCGGCGGCGGGGGCCTATGCTCTGGCGCGGTTGCGCTGGCGCGGGGCAGGTGTGGTGGCCCGCGCCGTGCTGATTTCGTACCTTATGCCCACCGTGTTGATTGTGATGCCGATCTATCATCTGTTCACTTGGCTCAAGCTAATCAACACCCGCGTGGCGCTGATCCTATCCTATCCGGCGCTGACCCTCCCCTTTGCGACGTGGTTGTTGATGGGGTACTATGCCTCCATTCCCAATGAGATCGAAGACGCAGCCAGAATAGACGGCTGCGACTACCTGCGCGTCCTCTGGCGTGTGATTTTGCCTCTGAGCAAACCCGCTTTGCTGGCAGTGGCGCTTTTTGGCGTCACGCAGGCATGGAACGAGTACATCCTGGCTTATACCTTTATCATCAGTGAGAACAAATGGACCATCCCGCTGGGGTTGGCGCAGATGATTTTCGGCGACGTTGTCCCTTGGGGCGAGCTGTCGGCGGCGGCGCTCCTGATGGCGTTGCCGGTGTTGGCGATGTATGCGCTGGGGCAGCGGTTCATGGTGGCAGGTCTCACGGCGGGGGCCGTGCGCGGCAATGGTTAGGGTTTGGTTACTTGCAAGGAGGGAAGATGCAGCATACTTCTCATCGGTTGACGCGGCGTCATCTGTTGCGCTGGGCTGGCGCAAGCATCGCGTTGCTGGCGGCATCGTGCGGCGCGCCGCCGGTTCCCACCACCGGGCGCGCACAACCTACGTCGCCGCCAACCGAGCAGGCCGCCCCTGCCAGGGAAAGACTCTGGGTGTTGCAAAAACGCGATTTCTTTCCCGCGTTCAATGGCTGGTTTCAGCAAGAGATCGCTAGGTGGTGTGAGGCGCAGGGGTGGCCGCTCGACATCGCTTACGCTGAAGAGTGGGCGCAAGGGATGCCGTTCGTAGAAAAACTCACAGCCAGCGTGGCAGCCGGTAGCCCGCCCGACCTGGTGATGCACTCGTTAGGCATCAGCGAGTTGCGCCGCGTCAATGGGCTGGCGCAGGTGAGTCACATCGTCGAGCAGGTGGAAGGGCAATGGGGACAGGCCTCCAAACGGATGGAGTTGGATTATCGCGCCGAGGGCGAGTGGTGGGCCGTGCCCTATTTTCAGCGCAGCGATGGCGGCTGGTTCCGGCGTCCCGCCTTTGAGGAGCAGGGGATTGATCTCCGTAAGGTCAGGCAATATACCGATCTCGCTGAAGCTTGCCTAGCGGCGTCTAAGCCCGACGCGGGGCTGTATGGTTGGGGCGTCACCATCGCGCGCTGTGGGGACGGCGATTGGTTCCGCATACGCGTCATGCATGGTTGGGGGGCCTACATCCAAGACGAGACCGGGCGCTATGTCACCGTCGACACGCCCGAAATGATAGAGGCGATGACCTGGATGACCAATCTCTATCTGGATGAGCGTTGGGCTAGGATGATGCCGCCCAATGTGTTGGCCTGGAATGATAACTCGAACAATGAGGCGTACTTGGCAGGTCAGATTGCCTATACGCAGAATGGCGGCACAATCTATGCGCAGGCTGTGGTAAACAACAACCCTATCAAAGACATGACTGGCTATCACGCTCCGTGCGGCGGGCCGGTGAACGCGGAGTTCAACAGCCTAAGCGCCAATAGTTTGATGATCCTGACCGGCGCCCAAAACCGCGAGGCCGCCGAGGACGCGATTCTCTATCTCACTATGTCGCTGGAGACAATGGATGCGGTGTTTCGTAATGCGCCGGCTTACGCTTTGCCATGTTACCACGCGCTATGGGACAAGTCCGAGTTCATTCCCACCGACCCAGTGGCGATGGAGCAAAAGAGCGTGGCGCTCGATCCAGAGGCCATCGTGCCTGGCGTGTGGCCCGGGCCGACCAGCGACGCCTGGACAGCGGCCAATAACTCAGGAGCGCAGCAGGAAATGGTGCAGAGCATTCTGCATGGGACGCCTGTCAAAGAGGCAGTCAGAGCTTGCCACGAACGCTACGTCCAGATATGGAAGGAGCACGGCCTGCCGGGAGAGTAACTGAAAGAGCCGGGACGTCGCCCCGGCTCGCAGACATATAGATTGTTCTCTTACGCCTCAGCATCCGTAGGTGTTTCCGACTCTTGTTCTAGCTCGGCGAAGGCTTGGGCGACGCCGATGTCACGGCAGCGGCGCAGCAGCACCAGATTCTGGGCCAGCGCCTCCTCAGTCTCTTGGTCTTTGGCCTGCTGGGCTGCCAGGATCATGCGCGTCAAAAGAGCGTCGGCTTTGTCGTCCAATAGCTCTGGGTGTTCCTCGATGGCGGCGCGGGTCTTGTCCCACGTTGCGGCGTTGACCATTTGCTCGATGGCGCGATTGAGCAGGCGCAGCTCCTGGCCCACGCGATCCACCGCTGTGCGCAGCCCGGGGCGCGCATTCAGCGCGGCTTGGAATTCAGCCTGATCCGGCGTCTCCATTGCCAGCGCGATCAGTTCCTCGCGCTTATCCTGCGGCAGCGCCTCAACAATATCCTGGAATGGCGATTTCTCGCCGCTTACAGCCTGCATGATCTTTTCTGCGAATACCTTTTCAATGCCTTCTTTGCGGCAACGCTGCAATAACTCGCCGTGCTCATCTAGAGCGCGCACCATAGACTCGGCGCCTTGTACTCTTTGCGCCTCGCGAAGCTGCGCCCACAGATAGTTGGCCTGGTCGGACAGCAGCTCGGGGTGGTCCATCAGATAGCGATACGATTGATTCCAGGTTTGCGCCTCGACGAATTCCCAAATCGTTGTGGCCAACTCGTTAGGGTCGAGAAGGAAATACTTGGCCAGAAAAGCGCGCGCGCCCGCTTTGCCCTGCGACATGACGACCGCCAAATAGTCGCGAGGAATGCTCGGCACCTGGGCGAGCCACTCGGCGCGCCATTCTTTGCCTAGCGATTGGTTGAGCATGGTAGTCAGCTCGCTGGCGTCGCGGATGTCCTCTTCTCGCTTGGTCTTACGGCCCGGCGAGAACATGATGGGCGGCTTTTCGCCGGGGTTATAGATCAATAGCGGCGCATCTACCGAGCTGGTATGCCCATTGGGGCAGGTCACTTGGTGGATTTTCTCCTCTTTGATCAATTCGAGCAGGTCGGGGCGCTCGGCAATATCTACGATGCGCCACAGGCTGGCGTCAAAAGCGACGCCGCATTCGGGGCAGTTCAATGTTTGACTGATCGCGCGAGAATTGGGCATGAGGCTCCTTCTGTCCTTGTAAGCTGAGACGCCCGCTATTATTTTGGGCTGGGCGCGCCGCGAACGCCTCTGCACTCTTGATTGTATCGTTTATGGCGCTACGGGTCAAAGCGACGAGGTTGGCCTATTCCAGATCGCGCAGCCCCACCATCGGGCCAAAGGGGGCCAGGCTTACTGTGGGATACGAATTCGAGCAGATATCCTCTTCTTCATATCCTTTGCGCCACATCCGTCGGCACATCTCCTCGATGACCGGGCGACAGCGTTCCTCTTGCGCCAGGTTGCGCAGGCAATGCGGATCCTCGGTGAGATGATATAACTCGTCGAAATCGAACCCATTATAAACGTACTTCCATTCACGAGTCTGCACAAAGCGTTGGCTGTAATATAGCTCGACGCCATTAAACTGGCTGTGAAGCGCATCGGGCCAATCGGCAGGCGCTTCGCCGCGCAGGAACGGCGCCATGCTGCGCCCGCTCACGTAGGGCAACGCTGCGCCCGCTAGATCGGCAAAAGTAGGCGCGAAATCGGCTAGGGTGATGAACTCGTCCACCACGCGGCCCGGATTGGCGATTCCCTGGGGCCAGCGCATGACGCAGGGGATGCGATAGCACTCGTCGAATGCCGCTACGCCCTTCATAAACAAACCATGCGCGCCGGCGTAATCGCCGTGATCGGAAGTAAAGATGACCAGGGTATTATCGGCCTGGCCAGTGGCGTCGAGGGCGTCGAGCGTCATGCCCAACAGGTCGTCTTGCATGGTGCAAAAGCCCCAGTAATGAGCGATGGCCTCGCGGTATTCGTCGGCGCTCAGTTGCCGCCAGAACCGCTGTTGGCGCTGATAGACGCGCGGCTTGTCGAGCAAGGTGTCATGAAAACTGGGCGGCAACGGCACATCGGCGGGATCGTACATCCGGGCGTAATGCTCGGGGATGATGTAGGGATCGTGCGGGCCGACAGGGCCGATATACAGGCACCACGGCTTGTCGCTGGCGACTAGATCGTTGAGCGCCCGGATGCCCATCTGCACGGCGCACAAGTCGCCGGGGATGAAGGGGTCGCTGCTCGGATCGGGTTCGCGCACGCCATAGAGGCGATAGCGCCCCCAGCCGGGGCGCAACAACTCGCCGCGCTCGCGCGGCGCGTCGCTCGCGGGCTGTTGGGCCCGCTCGCGGAAACGTTCCCAGCGAAGGCCGTGCATCTCGCCCACCACCGAGGTGGCGAAATACTGCTTCCAACCGCGATCTTGAGGTTGCTCGTCGGCGCACACGTGCCACTTGCCGGAAAAGGCCAACTCGTAGCCCGCGTCGCGCAGCGCTTCGCTAAAGGTGGTTACGCCCGGGTTGAGCGAGGTGTGCAGCGCCGCCTGGTTCAGCACGTTGTTATAAATGCCGTGGCGGCTGGGGTAAAGGCCCGTCATGAACGTGGCGCGCGAGGGGCAACAGTGCGCCGTGGTGGTATAGGCGCGGCTAAAGCGCAATCCCTCGCGGGCTAGGCGGTCGACGTTGGGCGTGCGGCAAGGGCAGCCCGGGTCGAGGGTGGCGCCTTGCTGCTGGTCATCCTGAAAGATAAGGATGTTGGGCCGATGGTCGGGCATGATCTCTCCTATCGCAAGGAACGGGTGCGGCGCAGGCACAAGAATCCGACGAAAAAGGGCAACCAGAACGTCAACCCACGCCAGGCCAACGCCACCACGGTTGCTTTGGCGCCGGGCACGCCTAGAGAGGTATAGACCAGGGCCATCACACCCTCTACGACGCCGATGCCCTGCGGTGTGGGCGAGACGATCCAAAAGAGAATGCCCATTGCAAAGCCGGCGATCACAGTGCCGATCTGGGTGGGTTGGTTGAAAGCGTAAAAGACGACGTATAGGCTGGCAACATCGAAAGCGTAAGCTACCAGGCCGATGAGCAGCGTCTTGGTCAAAGTCAAAGGGTGCATGGTGATGGCCACGGCGGCCTCGCGGAACTCGTGGGCTGTCTCTCTGGCCCACCCCTCGGCGAGCAGGGGCGGTCTCTTGAGCACGCTGGCCGCATGGTTCAACAGCCGTTGTACCCCGCTCAACATTTTGCGCACCCACACGGGCCGCCAGAGACCCAAGATCAACACGCTGGTGAGGCCCATCACCAGGCAGAGCAGCGCGATGACGCCGATGATCTGGTAGGTGTACAGGTCGCCGCGCACAAACAAGTAGGCCACGCCCACGGCCAACACCACCAGGAACGACGCCTCGTTGCAGATCACAGCGAGCAGCATCCCTGCCGCCGCGCGCGGGCCAGAGCGCCCGCGCCGCTTGGCGTCATCCACAAAGAGCGCCGGGCCGCTGGCGCCGCCTACGGGCGCGGCTACGTTCATGAAAATAGCGGCGAACACCACAGGGAGGATTTCGCGGAGATGGCTTTCGACCTCTACGGTCTCTAGCGCCGATTGGTAGAGCAAAGTGTAGCAGTAATAGTAGCCGATCTGGAACAACGCGGCCAGGAGAAGCCATTCAAAGCGCCCCTGGGCCAGCGTCTGGGCCAAAAGCTCGATCTCGGTGAAACGGCTGACGATCACCCATACAAATGCGATGAACAGCAGCCATACCAGCCAGCGACGTTTCATCGGGTCTCCGGGGCTAGAGATGCGGCAACGAACCAATGGGTCAAATATATACGCAAGGACGAAGGATTGTCAAGAAAGGCGAGATGTGCTATACTGTGCGCTATATGATGCTTGGTCCTGCTCGAACAGGAAAGGAGGCGCGTTTTATGAAGGTTAAATCCTGCAATTTCAGCCCGAAAGACTCTCGCTAACCATAAAAACGGCCCAGAGGCATACACTCCTCCGGAGTGTTGCTCCTCGCAGAACCCTCTCGACGACGGTTCCTCTATGGGCCATTCTCGCGATAAATCCATCGCAATGACTCAATGGGGGAACATACCGTTGGAACTCTCTTCTTTAGGATGGGATTCGTTTTTCGCACGTCATTTCGCGTCCCTCGCCGACCAGGGCCTGGCGCCCGCGCGCGTGGCCCGCGAAGACAAGCAAGTCTATCTCGTGTACAGCGCCGAGGGCGAAATTGCCGCCCAAGTATCGGGCAAAATGCGCTACGCCGCTCAGTCGCGCAGCGACTACCCGGCGGTGGGCGACTGGGTGGCCATCCAGCCGCGCCCTGAAGAGGGCCAAGCCACTATCCAGGCGCTCTTGCCGCGCAAGAGCCGGTTTTCACGCAAAGTAGCTGGCGCGATGACCGAAGAGCAGATCGTGGCCGCCAATGTGGATACGGTGTTTCTGGTCAGCGGCCTGGATCTCGACCTGGAAGTGCGCCGCATCGAACGCTATCTGACCACCGCCTGGGATAGCGGCGCTACGCCGGTGATCGTGCTCAACAAGGCTGACCTGTGCGCCGAGGCGGAGGCGCGCCGCGCCGAGGTGGAAGAGATCGCCTTTGGCGTGCCGATCCACGTGGTCAGCGCCGTTGAGCGCCGGGGATTGGAAGCATTGCGGCCCTATCTGGGCATGGGGCAGACTGTGGCGCTGCTCGGTTCGTCGGGCGTGGGCAAGTCCACGCTGATCAACGCTTTGTTGGGCGAGGAACGCCTGGCGGTGGGGCCTGTGCGCGAGGATGACTCCAGGGGTCGCCATACCACCACGCACCGCGAATTGGTGTTGCTCCCCGATGGGAGTCTGCTCATTGATACTCCGGGCATGCGCGAGATGCAATTGTGGAACGACGAAAGCAGCCTAGGCGGTACGTTCGAGGATATCGAGTCCCTCGCCGCGCGTTGTCGCTTTCACGATTGCCAGCACCGCTCCGAGCCGGGCTGCGCCGTCCGCGAGGCTATCGAATCGGGCGAGTTAGGCGCGGATCGGTTAGAGAGCTATCGCAAGCTGGAAAGAGAGCTGCACCATCTGGCGGCGCGACAGGATCAGCGCTTGCGCCAGCAGGATTTGGCGCAGCAAAAGCGCCGCAACCGAGCGTGGCGCGAGCGTGAAAATGACCGGAACAGCAAGCACTATCACGGCTGAATCCATCGTCCAGGCGACGACCGAGTTGCGTGTCGCTGCTTGGACGACCTGATCGTGCGCACTGGCATAGCATTGGGCCTTGCCTCGGCGTGCGAGGCCAAGTAGTATTTGGCGAGCAAAGGGTACAAGCGATAATTTATTCGCGACTGTGCAAATCTCTAAGGAGGTGAGATGCGCGCCATTCTACGCCACGCTCGGGCCATCGGTTTTGCAGTGCTCATATTGCTATGTTGCGCCGCGATGGCGGCGGCCTACGCCGAAGAGCCGCTCATGTTCCGCGACCCGTACACCGGCGAGACCACCGATGACGAGATCAGCACCTTACACGATGATCTGACCTATGTCCTGGCGTTGGCGGCGGGGTTCAGCGTCGCCGATAGTGTACGGCTGCAAATCGCCAACCAACTGGTAGATTCGGAACAACTTGGCCCGGGCGAGGCAGTCTCGTACACCAACTGCCTCGGCGCGTTCGACGCTCCGCCCGATCCCGATGTGGTGTGTCAGGGCGTGATCCATGTGAACCTCATCTGGCCGCGCTGGGATGACATGAAAGATCAAGAGACCTGCGTCACCTCGCGATTCGGGCCGTATTCGCCCTTTTTCCACTTTCCACACAATAACGCCCAAGAGCTGGGCGCGCTGCACGATTGGGCCTGGGGCCTCACTAGTACACTCCACGGCTATGAGGCTTACGCTTGGGGCCGCCCCACCGACATCTCGGTCGTAATGGCCACTTGCGCTTATACACGGCCCGTGACGATCCAGATTGGCGTCGAGGCAGGGTCGCTGGAGGCGTTCGGCGTCTATCTGCACTCGCTGGCTGACTATTACTCGCACCGCGAGTGCATCGCCGCGATGGATGCGCTGGGAATGCCCTGGGCCACTCACACCCTCACGGGCTGCCCGCCATGCGACTATAACCCCTATAGCCCACAGGCCGACGATGTACACGGGCGCGAGTTTGGCAGCTATCCCGACGCGCTGCGCACCGACGAAGCCATTCAACACGTCTATCGCGAGCTATCCGCCCGCAGCGTTCAAGGCGAGGGCCTCTACTCACCATTGAGTATGAGCGCGCCGATCTCGGGCGCGCAGACGTTGAGCGAGACGTTGGCGATCTATGTCCACGAGTGGGATTTCGATCATCCCGCCGAGCGTCGGGCCTGGCTCGATGCGCTGGCGCCGCAGATCATCGCCCAACGGGCGGCTCAGGATCGCTTGCTGATACCGTTATTGCTCAAACGAGGATGGAACGATGGCTGATTTAGAACGCGCTTTGCAGATCGCGGTAACGGCCCACGCCGGCCAGAAAGATAAGGTGGGCGCGCCCTATGTGATGCACCCGCTGCGCATGATGGCGACGATGCGCACCGACGCCGAACGTATCGTAGCGCTGCTGCACGACGTGGTCGAGGATACCGATTGGACGCTCGACCGCCTACGGGCCGAAGGGTTTGCAGAGATCATCGTGCAGGCGGTAGATTGCTTGACGCACCGCGAGGACGAGAGCTATGAAGCCTTTATCGAGCGTGCGCGCCAGGACCCCATCGCTAGAGTGGTCAAGATCGCCGACTTGTGCGATAACCTCGATGCCAGCCGTTTAAACGGCTTGACGGAAAACGATATTCGCCGCATCATCAGGTATCAAGGTGCTCTGGCCAGGTTGAGGCAGCGCGACGCAGAACCCGCGCCGGGCGCGTGAACTCGCAGAATCTTTGCACGTCTCTGCAGTTAATCTATCGAGGAGGTGAGTCATGAGCTTTGCCGAGTTGATCCGCAGCCGTTATAGTGTGCGCGCCTATCAAAAGCGCGATATTCCCGATGCCGTGTTACAGCGCGTGTTGGAAGCCTTTGTGCTGGCCCCCACCGCGGCCAATCGCCAGCCGATTGGCCTAGTAGTGGCGCACACCGCCGGGCGCGAGGAAGAGCTTCGTCGCGTGTACGGGGCCGATTGGTTCGCTTGCCAGCCGCCCATCGTGGTCTGCGCCTGCACCACCCCCGACAAAGCCTGGACGCGCAAGGATAGCAAGAACTATGCCGATGTGGATGTGACCATCGCCATGGATCACCTCATCCTAGCGGCCACCGAAGAGGGGCTGGGCACGTGCTGGATCGGCGCGTTCGATCCTAGCGCCGCGCGCGAGGTGTTTGGCCTGCCCGCTGGCGTCGAGCCGGTAGTGATGACGCCGCTGGGCTACCCCGCCGATTCGCCCCGGCCCAAGTTGCGCAAAAAGCTGGACCAGATCGTGCATCAAGAGCGCTGGTAGGCTAATCCGATCGTGTACGGTCGCGTTGCCCACTTTGCCAGCCAGGGCGCGTGTATGCTCTAATACCCGCAGAGTTTGGCCTGATTAGGCCTCTGTCAGCAGAGGAGGGGGCTTAGTGGGCAGCGTCATCAAGAAACGTCGCAAAAAGATCGCGCGGCACAAGTACCGCAAGATGCTCAAAAAGATGCGTTGGCAAAAGCGCCAGGGCTAGGCGGCCTTGCGGCATTTGCGCTGGCGAAGCGCATATTCCGGCCAGCGTGTTCACGTATCAATGTTCGCATAAAGAGTCCCAGGGGTTCATTTCATCGAACCCCTGGGATTTGCGTTCTCTAGGTCTTGGGCTAACGGTATCGAGCAACAGCGTCGAACAACGCCATAATGTTTTCGGTGGGGATGGCTGCTTGCAGATTATGAATGGTGTTGAAAATGAACCCGCCGCCCTTGCCGAATATCTCGATGTTCTGTTTCACATGGGCGCCAATTTCCTCCGGCGTCCCAAAAGGCAGCACGCGCTGCGTATCCACGCCGCCGCCCCAGAAGGTGAGCTTGTCGCCCCAGCGCGCTTTGAGAGTCGCAGGGTCCATCCCCGCCGCCGAGATTTGCACCGGGTTGACGATGTCCACGCCGGCCTCGACGAAATCATCATAGAGCGCCGTCATCGAACCGCAGCTATGGTAGAACGTCTTCCACGAGGTATTGGCATGAACCCAGTCGTTGATCGCTTTATGGTAGGGCTTGAACATCTCGCGGTAGGCATTCGGCGAGATGAATGCGCCCTTTTGTGAGCCAAAGTCGGTGCCGCTGATGAAAATGGCCGCGATTTTGTCGCCTACCGCTTGCTTGTAGAGCTGCAGGTTTTTCAGGACGATTTCGAGCTGCAAATCAAAGATGCCGTGGACATAGCCCGGATAGAGCACGGTGGCCATGTACCAATCGGCCACAGCGCGGATGCCCTTGGGGTGAGGGATTTGCGTGCCGGGCACATAGGCGATGTCGCCAAAGCTGCCCTGGCCGAAATTGCCGATGATGGCGCGCGTGGTGTTGTGGTAAAGCGCGTTCGCCTGTGCTTCGAGGAAGCGTAGCTCCTCATCGGTGAAAACCTGATACATATCGCGCACCCACTCTTCGGGGTTGAGCGTCTCTTCGGTATAGGGTTCCTGGCGCTCGATAGCGTCGTGGTAAAAGCCGCCAGCGGGCATTCGCCCTGAAGCGGCATAGGCCTTGTTGCCTTGGGGATATTGATACAGGTTGCCATCCTCGGCGACCTCAGTGTTAAAGCCGCCGGGCACGAGCGCAGGCGTGCCATCGTTCAAGGTGTAGGGTTTCCAATCGCGCGCGGGAAAGCCGAAAAAAGTGCTTTCGCCGCTGAGTCCGACGATGTCCACGCCCAAGGCATCGAGCACATCGTCGTCCACGTAGCCGAGCATCTGATACGGCTCGTGCACGCGCACGGGGCGGGTCTCCAACCCCAATGCGCTGCGCAGCCGGTAGAGCGACGATGCCGCGATGCCGGTCACATTGGTGGCGCCCAGGTCGAGCGGAACGCGATCGGGTTGTTGGTGAGCGAGCGCGCGCATGACGCGCTCACGCGAAGTCATCATCGAATCACCTCCTTATGGGTGCTTGTCATTGCTGCGCATATTCTAGCGAATGCTTGGGCAACGCGCAAGAAACCGCCGCCCCGTCGCGTTGACGGCGGACGCTCTGCGCGCTATGATAAGCTTGCAAATGGATCCCTACACTAAGGAGATGCAACATGCCGCCAAGAATCGCTACCCATATCGGCTCGCCCAACCCCTCGCGGCTGCGCCTGGCTCAACAGGCAGGCGTCACCGACATTGTCACTGGTCCGCCCGAAGGCGAGGCCAGCCTGAGTTTGGAGGGCTGGTTGGATCTGAAGCGCCAGGTCGAAGCTACCGGCATGAAGCTCTCGGTCATCGAGAGTCTCCCGCTCTCGAATCGCGTCATGCTCGGCCAGCCGGGGCGCGACGAGGATATCGAAGTCTATCTGAAAAAGCTGCGACTAATGGGCCAGGCTGGCATTCATATCCATTGCTACAATTGGATGCCCATGCTGCACGTAGTGCGCACCTCGTGGACGCTCCCCGTGCGCGGCGGCGCGATGGCCAACGGCTATGACCACGAACTGATGCGTCAGGCCCCATTGACCGATGCGGGCCTGGTGGGCGAGGAACAACTATGGTCGAGCCTGGAGTATTTCCTGCGCGCCGTTCTCCCGGTGGCCGAGGAGGTCAATGTCCAGCTAGGGATGCACCCCGACGACCCGCCCATCTCACCCATTCGCGGCATCGCGCGCATTATCATCAGCCCCGAGAACTATCAGCGCATGATAGACCTCGTCCCCAGCCCGATGAACGGCGTCACTTTTTGCCAGGGGTGCTTTGCCGAAATGGGCGCGGATGTCCCCGCCGCTATCCGCCAGTTTGGGCGCCAGAACAAGCTCTTCTTTGCTCACTTCCGCACGGTGACGGGCCACATGCCGCGCTTTGTCGAAGCGTTCCACGACGAGGGCGATGTGGACATGCTGGCAGCGATGAAAGCCTATTATGAGGTAGGCTTTGAAGGCCCCATGCGCCCCGATCATTTCCCGGTGATGGAGGGCGAAGAGCCTATACCGGGCGCCTGGGCAGTCAAGGGCCGGCTGTTCGCCATCGGCTATATGCGCGGGCTGATGCAGGCCGTCGAGAACCCGCCCAAACCATAATGCCGAGGAGGTTTTGATGCGCGTCACCGCAATCGAGACGCACGTATGCCACGCCTATCGCGCCAACTGGGTTTTCGTCAAGGTGTTGACCGATAGCGGACTGTACGGCGTAGGCGAGGCGACCACCGAGACCCGCGAGCTGAGCGTCGTCACTGCGATCCAAGAACTGGAGCGCCATATCGTGGGGCGCAACCCGCACGACATTGAGGCGTTCTGGCACGACGCCTACCGCGATACCTATTTTCGCGGCGGCCCGATTCTGATGAGCGCCTTGGCGGGTGTGGAAATGGCGCTGTGGGATATCAAGGGCAAAGATTTAGGCGCGCCGGTTTATCAACTGTTAGGCGGCCAAGTGCGCGACGCCATCCCCTGCTACGCCAATGGCTGGTTTGCCCCGGCCAAGACGCCCGCCGAATTTGCGGCCAAAGCGCGGGTCGCAGTGGACGCCGGGTTCAGAGGACTCAAGTGGGATCCCTTCGGTAAGGCTTACATGAACCTTACCAAGCAGGAACTACATGCAGCGCTGGATTGTGTGGAGGCGGTGGCCGACGCCGTTGGCGACCGCGCTGACATTCTTATCGAGGCGCACGGGCGGTTCAATGTGCCTACCGCCATCCGCATCGGGCGAGCGCTGGAGCGGTTCGACGTGCTCTGGCTGGAAGAGCCGATCCCGCCCGATAGCCAGGGCGGGCTGGCCGAGGTGCGGCGGTCTATCCGCGTGCCGGTGGCCGCCGGCGAGCGGCTGTATAGCCGCTGGGAGTACGTCGAGTTTCTCAAGATGGCGTGCGCCGATTTTGTGCAGCCCGACGTGAGCCATGTGGGCGGGCTGATGGAACTGAAAAAGATCGCTGCCATGGCCGAGTGTCACTATATCCCGTTATGTCCCCATAATCCCAGCGGACCAGTGGCCAACGCCGCCACGCTGCAATTGGCGGCTTGCACGCCCAACTTTTACGTGCTCGAGATCATGAACACCGACGTGCCCTATCGCCGCGAGATCACTACCGAACAGGTGCGTTTCAAAGATGGGTTGATCGCCATCCCCGAAGGGCCGGGATTGGGCATAGATATCAACGTTGAGGCTATCGCACAGCACCCTTACGAGGCGCGCGATTTGCGCCATTACAAGGGCACGCTGACCGACATCCGTCCGATGGACGCGAAAAGCTACTTCGATTAGCTCTACTTTGTGGCGGCCGGCAACGCTTCCATCGGCTGCCATTCTAGATCGGCGGCGCGCGTCGCCTCGACCCGGCCCGAATAATCGCCGAGGATGAGGATGGGCGCGCCGTCGGCGTCTAGGGTCACATCCAGGGCCGTGAACCGACGTTCAGATCGGCGATCCGATAGCACTGAACTAGCAGCGCGCTGCCACGTCTGGCCGTTATCGGTAGAACGATAGAGGTTGAGCGCTGTCAACCCATACAAAGTGCGATCTTGATCGTAGCGCGGCGAGAATGCTTGGGCGACCCAATAATCGCCTTCGGCCAGGGCCAAAATGGGTCGCCAGTCGCCGCCTTGCCCTACTTCGAGCGCACGACTGTTGGGGGCGGCGCGCAGCGCGATAGGCGCGGGTGAGCCGAACAGGGCGTTCGGCTCTGGCAAGGCAAAGCTACTCACCTCGTTGGCCTGCCCGGTCAACACCCAGCGCTCGCCTCGGTCGCGCGAAAGGAACACCGCATTTCCCGCCTGCTGCGTCGAGAGATCGTCATAACGGCAATAAGCCGCCAATTCTCCGGTGGCCGCATAGTTTTCCGAGATGGCGATACGCTGCACGCACAGATACATCAGGCCGTTCCACATGGGCCGCCAGGTCTCGCCGTCATCGGTGGAGCGCCACACGCCCAGCCCCTGGCCCGAGCTATCCCAGCCGCCGGCGAACAGAGTATGATCGTGCGCGTAATCGGGCGAGGCGACTACCGTTAGGTTGGCGTTCTCGCCCGGATATTCCAAAGCGGGCAGGCCGCCGCGCACCGGCTCCCAGGTGGCGCCGCCGTCGCGCGAGCGATGGACGCCGCCGAGGTCGGCGGCGAACAGCGTACGGTCGTGCGCATAATCGGGCGAGGCGATGACGGCGCGCACAGCGCCGACACGCTCGACCGCTTGCGATCCCGATGCGATGGGCTGGCTTCCGCGCGGCGAAAGCGCCGTCAGGCGCGCGCCCTCGATGGCCCAATAGACACCCAGTTCACGGTCGTAGGAATGGATGCAATGGCGCGGCGTGTAGCCCACTGGCGTCCAATTCGCCGTGTTCAACGCTAACCAGGCGCCGTCGCGCGCCACAAAGGCCAGTTGGCCATCGGGCGAGAGCAACTCAATGGCCAGCCCGTCGCGCCAGGCGACGGCTTTATCTTGGCCGACCTTGCGCACCACCGCGTTGGCGCGGAAGAAATAGCGCGAGTAGGCCAGGTTCTCGATCACGGTGTCGCTGATGGGGGCCATGGCCAGCCACTCGCCACGGCATGTCTCCAATAAGGTCGCGGTATGGCTGACGGGCGCGAGAGTATCCAGCGCAAAGAGGCGCGGCGAGGGCAATATCCCCGGCCCTTTGCCCGCCGACGAGGTGGCCATTGGCAGCGCCAAAAGGTTGAGTTCAGTGAATACCTGCGCTCCCATGACGGCAGGTTGGCCAGTGCAGCCCTTGCACTGTTGGGCATCAATATCGGCGGTTAAGGTCTCCTTGTGCGCAAGCGTTTCGGCGTCGTACACGTGCGCCGTATAGCCCGCGACGACGACCTCATCGCGCAGGGAATTATAGACCGGTTCGCCGCCTTGGGCGATAGCGCCCACGCGCTCGCGCCGGGCGAGATCCCATACCTGGGTTTGGCCGTCGGCGGCCGGCAACATGCCGGTCGCGGCGCCCACCAAAGCCCGCCCGCGTCGCTGGTCGAGCGCCACCTGGTCGCCGCCGGTGATCACCTGGGTGACGTTCCACGCCTCTACATCCACCACGCTCACCTGCGAGTTGTCGCCGTCGGTCTGGGCGGTCAGCAACAGGTTGCCCGGGGCGGACAACGTCAACTCGCCCGCGCCCGCCACGATCGAACGCTGTACGGCCATTTTCTGGCGGGGCAGGTCGGCCAGATCAATCTGATAGACTCGCGAGGCCGTGTCGTTGATGTAGAGCCGCTGCCGGTCGTGATCCACTACTAGATCGGACAATTCGATGCCCAACGCCGTCTGTTGCCACATGGCGAGGCCCGCGGCATCCACCGTCACCAACTCGTGGCTATGCCCGCCTAGAAGATAGAGCGTATTTCCTCGCGCAGCGGCAATTGCCTGACTCTGGCGATAGCGCAACGCCTGGCCGGTAGGCTGGCCAGTCAGATCCACGCTCCACAACCGCAGCTGCGGAGCTGTGGGAACGGCGTAATCCATTTCGGCGCACACGATGCGTCCCGTTGCTGCGCTGGCCCAAGCCAGCCCGGTTTGGCGAGAGACGCCGAATTGCCCGCGCAACCGGCCTTCGGCAGTATATAACAATACCTGGGCGCTCGGTTGGTCGCTTGCGCTCGTTCCCACAGCCGCCAACATCTGGCCGTCGGCGTCCACAATCAAGTCTGCGATCCTCTCCGCTGTGGTCTCAACTTGCCATAACTGAGAAAGATCGGAGGCGCGGTAGGCCAGCAGCGCATTAGAGAGGGCGAGATACAACCGGTCAGAAGGGAGATCGCACACGATGCGACGGTCGAGCGCCTCGAACGGATAGCGCAAGCCGCCGATCACGGCGAGCGTCCCGGCGTCGCGCACCTCGACGCCGCTGGCCAGCGCCAGATACAGGCGGCTGCGATCTACATCTAGCCACAGGCCGCGTTGGTAGCCGACGGCGCTGAGATCAAGGTCGGATGTCGTCTGCCCGCTCTGAGCGTTGAGGACAGCCAAGCGGTCGCCGCCGTCGGTGCCTTGATAGCTGGTGTAAAGCTTGCCGCCTCCGGCGGCAAGGGGGCCGCTCGACTTACCCGGCAGCGGCCAAATCGCCCGCATCTCGCCGACGGCTAGATCTACCACCGCGATGCCGGCGGTCTCTGCGTCAGGGGCGCCGACATTCTGGCAGAGCACGTAAGCGGTCTCACCTGCGATTGCCAGCGCCGCTGGCCGATAGGCATTGCCAGCAAGCAGGCCCAGATCGGTCTCGGCCCATACCGAAGGCAAAGGGCCATCCGGCGTCGGCTGCTCGGGCGCGGCAGTAGTCTCGATGGGCGCCGGTGCAGTGAGTGTGGGCTGGGGCAGGGGGACGCTGGTCGGCAATGGCTGGACGAATATCGTACACCCGGCCAACGCGACGGCCAGAATGCTGGCTGTTAACGCCGCTCGCTGACAAATTTGCACCGTGCGCTCCCTTCTTTTGTACGATAAACAAACTAGATCGCTTGTTGACGCATCTGTGTAACTTGGCCACAACCGATAGCGTCACCAATCGTGTCTATTATACCTAAACATTGCGTCAGTATGGAATATAGATTTGCCATCTTTGGCACATAGTGCCATAATAGTAACAAAAGTTACAAATCTTTCAATACGCCCTTTGTGGCTGACTGTGTGACTGTAAGTGAATGCGATGCGTGGGCTGCGTTTCTCTATTTCTGCCACGCAGTACAAGTCCGCGCCTGATAGATAGACTAGGATGAGTTCTCGAGATGACGCTATCGAAGCAATCACACGATGCGTACGATGAGAATAATGCCGCTCGCTTTGAGACGCTGCGCCTTTTTCAGTGTTATAGCGCTATGCCTGATACCACAAGCGGGATTATAACCGATGAGATGCTGCGCGGCGTATCTCCTGCACAAAGGCAAGAGTTGGCTATCTTGCATTCTCTCGTCGCCATCGGCAGCGATGTACAGACGTTGGACGAGCTATGCGAGCGTGCACTTCGAGCGATGAGCGCCTTTGTCGCCTTCGACGGCCTCGGCGTGGGGTTGTTGGACGAGCGACGCAACGAGATCGCTTTTCGGCTCTACTATCGCCGCGAGAACTGTCTGAGGCGATACACTTTGGCAGCTGGCTGCGGAATCAGCGGCCAGGTGTTGACTAGTGGGCAACCTCGGCGCGTAAGCAATGTGACGCACGAACCTGGCTATGTCGCTACGCAGGGCGACGTGCGCTCTGAACTGTGCGTCCCGCTTCAAGCGCGCGAGCGCACCATTGGGGTACTGAACGCGGAAAGCATTCACGAGAACACGTTCACCGATGCCGACGAATGCCTGTTGACCGTCTTTGCTGGGCAATTGGCCGTTGCTATTGAGCGCGTGCGCCTGCTTGAGGCGGAACGCGAACAACGCGAGCTGGCGCGTATTCTGGCAGAAGCGACGCTGGCCCTCACGGCGCGCCGAGACCTTGACGACGTGCTGCAAGAGTTGCTAGGCCAAACCAAGCGCCTCATCCCTTATTCTACGGCCAATATCGCCCTCATACAGGGCGATACGCTGCATGTGACGCGCTCCTATGGTTATGAGCAGTTCGAGATGGACGTTAGTTCTCTCACCCAGTCACTAAGCGATCTGCCTTTGGATATCGCGGCCATCGAAGGCCGCGCCCCCGTCATTGTCGCCGACACACATCGCGAGCCGCTTTGGAAAGAATATGGGACGGGCTGGATTCGCTCCTATTTGGCCGTGCCGATCTGCTTACACGAGCATGTGCTGGGGCTTTTGCGCCTAGATAGCGCCCAGCCGGATGCCTTCACTTTACAGGATGCCCAACGCCTTCAGCCTTTAGCCAACGCCGCCGCTGTCGCCATCGAAAATGCTCGTTTGCATCGCAAGATGCTTCGTCAATCCCAATATCTGGCGCAAACCCTAGCGACCAGCGAATTGTTGCATCGCAATCTGGAGCCTGACCAGGTGCTCGACGCCATTGTCCGGGGCGCAGTGGCGCTGGGGTTCCGACGCGCGGCTCTTAGCGTCTATGAAGCCGAAGGCCAGCGCCTTCGCCCGCGCGCCGTGGCTGGCCTTTGCGCAGAAGAGAAAGCGCGGTTTCTGGGCAACGTCGGCCATTGGGCCGATCTGGATGTGGTCATGCAAGATCGCTTCCTGGTCAGCCACTCCTATCTGATCCACCACGGCGACCTGGATTGGGAGCGCGATTTCCGGGGCGTCGTAAGCGTCGTCGAAGGGCGAGATCGCGGCCCTGGTTACTGGCACCCCGAGGATGCGCTGATTATCCCTCTGCGGGGATCGGAGGGCAATCCATTGGGCATTATCTCGGTGGATGAGCCTGTGGATGGCCTCTTGCCCGATATGCTAGTCATCCAAACCCTAGAGACTTTTGCCAACCAGGCAGCCATCGCAATTGAAAACGCTCATCTCTACGATCAAGCACAGCAAGAGATTGCAGAACGCACTCGCGCTGAGATAGAACAGCAGCGACTCATCGCCGAGTTGCAGCAAGCGTTGGCCAAGGTCAA
The DNA here is from genome assembly GCA_964649365.1 of uncultured Anaerolineales bacterium. Classification (GTDB taxonomy): domain Bacteria; phylum Chloroflexota; class Anaerolineae; order UBA1429; family UBA1429; genus CAZYPJ01. The sequence continues at coordinate 20,871 of CAZYPJ010000022.1, forward strand.
GACGTTGAGCGGCATGTTGCCGATCTGCGCTTCGTGCAAAAAGATTCGCAACGACGAGGGGTATTGGCAGAGCGTCGAAGTCTATATCCGCGATCACTCTGAGGCCGAGTTCACCCACGGTCTCTGCCCCGATTGCATCAAAAAGCTCTATCCCGACCTGGAGAACGAATGATTCGTTCGCTGCACGGCGCGCTATGCACGTAGCTCCAGTTTCATTCCAAAGCCAGGCGCGGCGGGAATGTGCAGCAAACCCTCTTCTAGCCTGTAGCCGCTCCAATCTACCGATGCGTTTTCGCCGGGCACGCCTTCGAGCGTGAGCACATTGCCCAAGCCAGCGGCCAGGTGCGCAGCGTAGCGCGTCTTGAGCGGATCGCCCCAGGTGTGGGGCGCAGCCAAGACGTTCCGCTCGATCAGCGCGGGCATCAACCGTCGCCAGGCGGTGAATCCCAAGCCGACCACATCCATAATGAGCACGTCGAGCAGTTTGTCGCGCGCCAGGTCGAGCAATTGAGGCACGTCGGGCTGCGCCTCGCCATCGGCAAGGCGAGTGCTTGGGCTGAGCGCAACCAATGTCTCGCGCAGACCGCGCAGGTCGGCGGCGTTTTCGCGGAACGGCTCTTCGATCCAGAACAGGTTGCAATCCGCTACGGCTTGGAGGTAGCGGCGAAAGCCATCCAGCGTGTAGCCATCGTTAGCGTCCACCAAGATGTCGCACTCGGGGTATGCTTCGCGCACTCGGCGCGTCACCTCGATGTCGCGAGCCAAGCCAGCATCGGGTTCCATCCACTTGTTGCCGCGCCCGATCTTGAGCTTGAACGCGCGATAGCCCAGCGCATAGTCAGAGCGGCAGTTCTCCAACACTACGCTCAGACCGCGCGGGTTATCAAAGGGCAGCAGGTCATCCATGTAGATGGCCCCGTCGTAGCAGGGCACGGTACGCTCGCTCTTGCCGCCTAGCAGGGCATACACCGGCTCGCCCAGCAACACCCCGGCCAGATCGTGTAGCGGGAAATCGAGCGCCATCGCCTCGGTCGCAATGACGCCCTCGCCCGGCTCGATCAACTCGCCCACGGCGCGGCCTACGAAACGTTCGGCGTCCTCTGGACTGATACGCGAGACGCCCCAGCCCATCGCGCCGCTCTCCGTGATGATAACGGCAATGGGGCTTGTTGGCCCCCAACCGTGGATGCCCAGGCGCGCGTTCAACCCCACTTCGCGGGGATAGCGACTTGTCACTTGGAGCAATTTAATCTCGCGAATGCATTGTGTAAGCGCCTTGAGCGTCATCAGACTCCTTCATCTAACGGCAAATGGTCGCCTACCCAAGGATCGGGGCGCTGGAACGCCTCGGCGTAGGCGATGTCGTTGCGCCCCGACAGGAGTTGCGCCTGGAAGTCGCGACGCTTGGCCGTGTCGGTGTACCATTCGGCCAGGAACGCCTGGGCGCGCCCGAACGCTTTCAGGGCGCGCAACTTGATCTCCCACACGTCGGTGATGTTGACATAGACGTTGGGGTTGAACCCCTCCAACTCGGTCAGCGGCACAGTGGCCTCGAACAGGAACAGCTTGGCTCGCCTCAAGCTGGGGCTGGCCGATTCCAAGCCCTCGGCCCCGGCCACCTGCATCCCACGCATCACCAATTGCCAGCAGGTATCGTGATCCATGCTGCGCGGATCAGGGCCGTGGTGGGTGAGGATGATCTGCGGCTGATAGGCGCGCAGCGCCTGGGCCATGGCCTTGATATTCTCGATGGTGGCGCCGAAAGAGAGGTCGCCCCAATCCCAGAACTCCATCTGCGCGCCGAGGATGCCGGCCGCCTCCAGCGCCTCCTCGCGGCGGATGGCCTTCACCTGCTCCAACGTGGGCCTGGCCCCGCCGGCGTATAGCCCGCCCGATTCGGAGCGCTCGCCGTTGGTGAGCGCGATGATTTTGACCTCGGCGCCGTCGCGGGCCAGCTTGGCGATGACTCCTCCCGCTCGCGAACAGTAATCGGCGCAATGGGCGCTGAACACCAATACGCGCATGGTTCTTATCCCTCCGTGACCGCTTGGATCAAGCCGCGAATATAGCCGCTGGAAAAGGCGTGGGCGCGATGGCCGAAAGGCGAATCATCCGCCGAGTGCGGCACGTGGTCGGCCACGAACACGCCGTCATAACCCACTTCTTTGTAGATGCGCATTGCCTTGAGCATGTTGATGTCGCCCTCATCGGGGAACACCTCGTCGAACTTGAGCCATCCGCCGCGAATGTTGCGGAAATGCACCCAGAAAATCTTGTTGCGGCTGCCGAAATAGCGAATGGCGTCATAGACCTGCTCGGGACTGGTACACATCTCCGAGATCGTGCCCTGACAGAAATTCAACCCGTGGTACGGGCTGGGTGACAGTTCGATAAAACGTTTCACGCCCTCAATCGTGCCCAGCACGCGCTCCACCCCCCTGTACCCTACGCCCAGGGGCATCCCGGGGTCGTGCTGGTGGCAGCCGAGGCGCACTTTGCAGGCATCGGCCACGGGCAGCACGCGCTCGACGAAATAGGTGATCCGCTCCCAGGCCATATCGGCGGTGACGGGCGCAAAGGGCTTGGGCGGATCGTGCTTCACATCCTCGTAATCAAAGTGGCTATAGGTGACGCCGCCGCGTCCGGGCGTGCGGTGCGGCGAACGCACTACCGGCAAGAGCGCTAGGTTGTACAGCAGCAATGGAATGCCTGCCTTGGCCGCCGCCTCGATGGACTTGCACACCTTTTCGATGTCGCGGTCGCGTTCGGGCGCGCCAAGCATGATATTGGGCCAGACTTGCTTTTCGATGCCCGCCGAAGAGAGCGGCAAGTGCATGGCGGCCAACGTCAGCCCGAACGATTCGACCTTTTCGCGCACTGCGCATAGCTTGTCGGCGCGCCAGGCGCCGCCCTCCTCCAAGCCCAAGCCCTTGTCGGGCGCGGTATCCACATGGGTGATGCCCATCTGCGCCGCAAAGCGCAGGTTCTCCTCAGTGAACGGGAGCTGCGATCCAACGTACATATTTATCCTCCTCGATTCCTGGCGCGACCAGCTTGGCATCGGACCGAACACTGATCGCTGAAAGCTGACGCTTATCCTGCGTTAATCAGCGCCACTGCCGCCAGCGCCACCGCCATGCCCGCCATTTCAAGGCGCTGGATACGCTCGCCCCACACTAGCCGCGCAAAGATGGCCACATAGATCAACCCGATCGCGCTTTGAAAGGGGAACACCAACACGCTGGGCAATTGGCGCAGCGCGGCCAACAGCATCAGGTTGCCTATCGCATTGCACATCCCCAAAGCCACGCCCAGCGGCGCATCGCGCCACGACGATCCCTGGCGATGGAACCACCAGACGATGTGAGCCACCAGCGCCGCTGCGCCGAACAGGATGGCCAAAAAGACCGAGTTCTGCCCCTCCACCCCCGTCTGGCTGAAACCTCGCGTCGCCAGCAGGCACAATCCGTTGATGGCGAACTGGCCGATCAGCAACAGCCGCGTCCTGAGGGGCAGAGCTTGACCCTCGCCGTTGGCCGGCTTGATGGCGAGCAACGGCAGTGAGATCAGCGCCAACAGCGCGCCCGTGGTCTGTAGCCCGTTCGGCTGCGCGCCCCACAACAAAACAGCGGCCAGGATAGGGATCACCACCGATAGCCGCGTCGCCGCCGTCGCAATCGAAACGCCGCGCAGCCTGATGAGTGGAAAAAACATGAAAAAGGCCGTGACAAAGCATATCCCACCCAGCACGCCGATCTCGACAGTGGAGGGCGCGGGCGGCCATTCGTGGCCGATCAGGCTGCGCGCCAGGTGAAAGAGCATGGCGGTGGCATAGTTGATGGCTCCGATGGCCCATAGATTGCGCCCCCGCCCCAGGCTGTGGCGCACGACAAGGCCGAAACTCGCTGAAAAGAACGTCGCAAGCAAGAGTGGGATCATGGTAAGCTGGGATGCTCCTTGCTCCTGGCAATGTCGCCATTATAGAACCAATCGGCAAATGGGGGCAAACGCTTGCGGGCCGTTTGGCCTTGCGTTATACTGCTTGTGTTTGGCCGGGCCAGTAGGGCCGGGCAGTAAATTCGTTATCACAGAAAGGTGGATACGGTTATGGCAAACAAGATTCGCGTCACGGTGTGGAACGAGTTCCGCCATGAGAAAGTGGATGAAGCCATCCGCAAGGTCTATCCTGATGGGATTCACGGCCAGATCGCCAAGTTCCTGGGAGCCAACGCCGATATTGAAACGCGCACCGCCACGCTCGATGAACCTGAGCACGGCTTGACTGAAGAAGTGCTGGCGAACACCGACGTGCTCACCTGGTGGGGGCACATGGCTCACGGTGAGGTGAAAGACGAGGTCGTGGACCGCGTGCAGCGCTATATCCTGAACGGTATGGGCCTGATCGTGCTGCACTCGGGGCATTTCTCCAAGATTTTCAAGCGCATGATGGGCACCAATTGCAGCCTGCGTTGGCGCGAGATCGGCGAGCGCGAGCGCGTATGGGTGGTCAACCCGGCGCACCCCATCGCCGAGGGCCTGGGCGAGTACTTTGAGATTCCCCACGTCGAGATGTACGGCGAGTATTTCGATATCCCCCAGCCCGATGATCTCGTGTTCATTAGTTGGTATCAGGGCGGCGAGGTGTTTCGCAGCGGTTGTTGTTGGCATCGGGGCAAGGGCAAAGTGTTCTATTTCGCCTCGGGCCACGAGACATTGCCGATCTACTACCAACCGGAAGTGCAGCGCGTTCTCACGAACGCGGTGCGCTGGGTTGCGCCTGTCAAAGGCCCCTATACCGATTTGCGCCTTTGCCCGCGCAAAGACGAGATCGAAAAAGTGGTGGTGGACGAGTAGTATTTGAACCCGCCAATAAAACGGGCCGAGTCTCATCGAGATTCGGCCCGTTTGTTGTATAGTGGTTGCGCTATTCGCTTGCTGCGACAAGCGGCGCGGCAGGCTCGGAGGTCAGCTCGGTGACTGCGCCTCTGAACTGACTGATATAAAGATTGTAATAGAAACCTCGTTGTTCTAACAGCGACTCGTGCGTACCGCGCTCGATGATGCGGCCATCATTGATGACCAGTACCTCATCGGCGTTGCGAATGGTGCTGAGGCGATGGGCGATGACGAACGCGGTGCGCCCCTCCATCATGCGCAGTAACGCCTCTTGGATGTGCGCTTCAGTGCGCGTGTCCACGCTCGACGTGGCCTCGTCGAGCACCAAAATGCGCGGGTTAGCCAGCACCGCGCGTGCGATGGCGACCAGTTGCCGCTGTCCCTGGCTCAGGTTGCTGGCGCGCTCCGACAAGCGGGTCTGGTAGCCCTGGGGTAGACGGCGGATGAATTGATCGGCGTTGGCCAGTTGCGCTGCCGCGATGCACTCCTCATCCGTGGCATCCAGCCGCCCATAGCGGATATTCTCCATCACCGTATCGCTAAATAGGTAGGTATCTTGAAGCACAGTGCCCAGTTGGCGGCGCAATGAATCCTTTTGCACTTTGCGGATGTCATGACCATCCACGAGGATCGCTCCACCCTGAATGTCGTAAAAGCGACTGAGCAAGTTGACTACTGTGGTCTTGCCTGCCCCGGTCGGCCCCACCAGTGCGATGGTCTGTCCCGGCTTGGCATGCAGCGAGACATCTTGCAGCACCGGCACATTGGGCACGTACTCAAAGTCCACGTGATCGAACACGACATCTCCGACGATGTTGTCCAGTGCAATCGCATCGGGGGCGTCGTTGATCTCGGGGTTGATGTCGATGATGTCGAACACGCGCTCGGCGCCGGCCAGCGC
>CAZYPJ010000023.1:0-3344 GCA_964649365.1 uncultured Anaerolineales bacterium
GGATAGGTGGTTCTGTATCCACAAGCGCCTCCAATCAAATATGCCCTCAGCCTTCTCCCTATGGGAGAGGGAACCGGACAGCGCGCCTTCCCCTCCCTTCGGGGGAGAATCGGGGTGAGGGTCCAACGATTTCTTGTGCCGTTTGCAGTATAGGGCCATCCCGCCGCTTGTACAAAACGTCCAGGCCGCTCCTTTTTTTGACGCGCTGCTTCATCCTGCCTATCATACGAAAGGTTGGCGGCGCGTCATCCGCATCGCCAGCGCTCCCCACTACCCTCAACGATGGAGGCAACGAACTATGGCAAATCAGCCCCCCAAGGCCGGCCCCCTGGCTGCCGAATGGGTCCAGCGCGACGATCAGGTGATCTCGCCGTCGTACACCCGCGGCTATCCCTTTGTAATGGATCACGGCCGAGGTTGCGATGTGTGGGATGTAGATGGCAAACGCTATCTCGACCTCACGGCAGGCATCGCAGTCACGTCCACCGGCCATTCGCACCCGCGCGTGGTCAAGGCGATCCAGGAGCAGGCCGAGAAATTCCTGCACATGTCGGGCACGGACTTTTACTACCCGCTGCAGATCCGCCTGGCCGAACGACTAGCGCAGGCGGCGCCTTTCCCCGGCCCGGCGCGAGTATTTTTCACCAACTCGGGGGCTGAATCCATCGAGGCGGCCTTCAAGCTCAGCCGATGGAAGCAGCATCGTCCGCGTATGCTGGCCTATATTGGCGCGTTCCACGGGCGCACCATGGGCGCGATGTCGCTCAGCGCCTCCAAGTACATCCATCGCAAAGGGTTCGCGCCCGAAGTGCCGGGCGTCACGCACATCCCCTATCCTTATTGCTATCGCTGCCCGCTAGGTCACGCTTATCCTTCGTGTGAGTTGGCCTGTGTGGATTACATCGAAAAGACCGTGTTTCGCCAACTCGTGCCGCCCGACGAGGTGGCTGCGCTCTTTTTGGAGCCGATCCAGGGCGAGGGAGGCTACATCGTGCCGCCCGACGGCTATTTCGCCAAGCTCAAAACGCTGATGAAAAAGTACGATATCCTGCTGGTGGCCGATGAGGTGCAATCGGGCATGGGGCGCACGGGCAAGATGTTCGCCTCGGAACATTGGGATATCCAGCCCGACATCGTGGCCTGCGCCAAAGGCATCGCCTCGGGGCTGCCGCTGGGGGCCATCATCGCGCGCCGCGATGTCATGTCGTGGCCGCCCGGCGCGCACGCCAACACCTTTGGCGGCAACCCGCTGGCCTGCGCCGCCGCGCTCGTCACCATTGATCTATTGGAAGAAGAGATGATCGCCAACGCTGCGCGACAGGGCGCTTATCTCAAAAGCAAGCTGATCGAGATGCAGGCCAAGCATCCTTCCATCGGCGACGTGCGCGGCATCGGTCTGATGGTGGGCGCCGAATTGGTAAAAGACAAAGCTACCAAAGAACCGGCCCCCGCCTTGCGCGACGCGGCGGTGGACGAGGCTTTCAACCGGGGTGTACTGTTGTTAGGCTGCGGCCAGAACACCGTGCGCTTTATGCCCGCACTCAACGTGGTGCAAGGAGAAGTTGACGAAGGTCTAGCTGTCTTTGACCAGGCGCTGACGGCAATGGAAAAGGCAATGCTGTAGAGCTTTTGGTTGCTAACAAACAGCGGTCAGCAGGAGATCCCCCGCTGACCGCTGTTTGTTGCAAACTAACGATTATCGAATCGTGATCGAGCCTACGCCGCCGTCTATGTCCAAATCCACACGATTATCCGCATCGGCGTAGCCCTCGGTAACAAAGTATCGGCCTTGGCGCTCTTATTTTGAAGAAACGTTGATCGTCCCCAGGCCGCCGGCGGCGCGGATGCGCGCCTCCATACCATCGGGGATTTCGACCACCACCGCGCCGACGCCGCCGTTGATATAGGCCTCATAAGCGCCCCGCTCGGCCAACGTCAGGCGTACATCGCCCACGCCCAGGTTCACATTCACTCGCGTCAACGTCAAGCCCGTCAAGTCGAGCCGGGCCGTGTTGACGCCGCCCTTCAGATCGAGCTGCATGGGGACATCAGGGTTGAGCGCCACGCGCCACTCTTCGTTGAAACGCGCTCCTACCGATCTACCGCCCTCGTCACCCGATTTGAGCGTGACGCGAGCCTCGCGCCCTTCGATCACCGCTCGCTGGCTGGGCTTGGCGCGCGCGCCATCGTAGGCAACCTCTACGAGGTAGAGATTGCCTGGCTCTTGCAGTTCGACCAGCTCAAGCTGGCCCACACCCACTTCGATTGCGATGACGGCCTTTTCGACCCCTTGCGCTGATTGCACAAAAATCTCGTGCTCCATCCTCTGGCGCGAGGTAGTGACCGGCTGCCAGAAAGCGGTTGCCGCCGTTAAGGCTACCACTGCAAGAATGACCATCAGCACGCTGCCCCAACGGGTGCGCCCCAGGATAATATCTAGCCCAAACAGAATCAACAGGATCGGCCACAGGCGCCATAACGATGACCAGTCAACCGCTAGGATGCCGAGTTGCTTGAGCAGCAACCCTATTCCTACCAGGATCAACAGCACCGGCCCTATCACGCCCCGCGAGCGGCGCTCCGATTCTGGCATCAGCGCTTCTCCTTCAGGTTATTGAGCAACACGACCACGCCCAAGGCGATGATCATCAGCGGCCACAACTTGCCGATATGGAGCCAGCCGAACACACCCAGGTTGCCCAGCAGCACCACCAATCCGATGCTTACCAGCAATATGCCGCCCAGCAACATGCCATTGCCCCGCCGGTCGCTCCACGCCTCGGGCCAACCCCGGCCCAGCGCCTGCTTGGCGTCAGCGCCGAGTTGCTTGGCGCGCTGTCCGATCTCAGAGATGTTTTGGCGCATCACTTCTTCCTGATCGAGGTCGCTCATGCGCTCCACAGGCATCAGCGCCCAAAAGATGAGGTAGGTGATCACGCCCACGCCGTTTCCGATGATGGCTAGGAACACGAACGCAATGCGCAGAATAAGCGGGTCTATCTTGAGATGCTTCCCCAAGCCGCCGCACACACCGCCGATGATTTTGTCCGTCTCGCTGCGATATAGCCGATTCATATCCGTTCTCCTTTGCAGGTTGCTTTCACCTTGCTATACGCAGCCCGCGCACCGGGGTTGCAGGGTGAAACCGCAGAGGCGCAGAGGACGCAGAGTTTTGGGGACACGGAAAAATGCGGATGAGCGCGGATTAAGGGGATAATCCGCAGTCATCCGCGCTCTAAACTCTGCGCCCTCTGTGTCTCTGCGGTTTCGATTTTTATTTTCGGCCAAACTCTTTTTCGAGTTGGGCCTGAGTGAGGTGGATCATGGTGGGGCGGCCATGCGGG
>CAZYPJ010000023.1:3354-25744 GCA_964649365.1 uncultured Anaerolineales bacterium
CCAGGTCGCGCATCTCATCGAGCGAGAGGGTCTGCCCGGCGCGCACGGCGGTGTGGCACGAGAGCGTGATGAGGGCCTGCTCCTCCCATGAAAAACCCGCGCCGCCCTCCAGCGCCGCATCCAATAACTCAATGACGGCGGCCTGTACCTCGCCGCTGGTCAAGCTGGCGGGCGCACGTTTAACGAGATAGGTGGCGCCTCCAAAGGGGATGATCTCGAAACCGTAGGCGGTCAACGCCTCCAGATGAGCTTCCAAAAGGGTCGCCTGCTGCGGGGAGAGTTCGATGGGCAGCGGGTCGAGCAGGTCTTGCGCCGCCACGCCCATTCCGGCGCGCTGAGCAGTCAATTCCTCGTAGCGGATGCGCTCGTGGGCGGCGTGCTGATCAATCAGATACATGCCGCCCGGCCCCTCAGCGATGATGTAGGTCTGGGCGATCTGCCCCAACACGCGCAGCATAGGCAGTCGTTCGGTGGGCGCTGGCGGCGCGACCACAAAGGGCGAACCGTCCAGCGTGCGTTGATCGGTCGCCGCCAGCCCGCCGGGGCGATACAGCTCCAACGCCAGACGCGACTGCTCAGCAGAAGAGCGATGGAGCGATTGTAGCTCTTGCTGGCGCTGCTGCCAGGTCGTGCCCTCGGCGAAAGGCGGCGCGGCCACCGGAATGGGAAGTTGCGCCATCAGCAGCGTGCGCACGGCCTTTTGCACGGCGCTGAACACCTCGCGTTCGCGGCGAAAGCGCACTTCGCGCTTGGTGGGGTGGATGTTCACATCTACCTCTTCCGGCGGCATGGCGATGTTGAGCACCGCCAACGGATAGCGGCCCGTGGGCATTAGTGTGCGGTAGGCCTCGCTGACGGCGAACGTGAGTGAGTTATCCTGAATCCAGCGACGGTTCACGAAAAAGAGGATGTCGCGCCGATCCGAACGCATGAGCGCGGGCGCGCCGATATAGCCCCACACCACGACGCCCCCCTCCGGCTCGGCCTCAGGCCGGGGGATTTCCAGCGTCTGCTCGGCCACGTCGAGGCCATAAAGCGCCACCAATGCATCGAACAGCTTGCCCGTCCCAAGAGTGCGCGCGATCAGCCGCCCGTTGTGCTCCAGCGTAAAGCGCTTTTCGGGGTAGGCCAGCGCGTAGCTCGAAATCAGGCGGGCGATGTGTCCCGCCTCGGTAGGATCGCTGCGCAAGAACTTTAATCGGGCGGGCGTGTTGAAAAAGAGATTCTCTACCTGCACCATCGTCCCCTGGGGCCGCCCCTGAGCTTGTTGGGCGATGATCTCGCCCCCCTCCAAACGGGCCGCTGCGCCCACCTCTTCGCCTTGCGCGCGGGTGGAAAGGGTCAGCCGTGAGACGGCGGCGATGCTGGCCAGCGCCTCGCCGCGAAAGCCCAGTGTGCGCACGCGAAATAGGTCATCCACCGTAACGAGTTTGCTGGTGGCGTGCCGGGCAAAGGCCAGGCCAACCTCGGCGGCGGGGATGCCGCAACCGTCGTCGCTGACGCGAATCAGCCGGCGCCCACCTTCCAATAGCTCAACGCGGATGTCGGCGGCGCCGGCGTCTATGGCGTTTTCCAGCAATTCTTTGACCACCGAGGCGGGCCGCTCCACCACTTCGCCGGCGGCGATCTTCGATGCGACATCGGGCGGCAACAGGCGAATGGGCATGAGTTCGTTTGGCTCCTGGTCGAGATACGAGTTCTAGCGCCCTTCGATAACGGGCAGATAGGCCCGATACGCGCCGGCGGCGTACTCATCGGCGCCGATGTCGTACCCCGCGCCAAAAGGGCGGGCTTGGCCCTCGAAATCGCTGGCGGGCGCACCGCTGGGCGATCCCTGGTCAATGGCGGGCGAACCGGGCCGCAGACGAAAATCGGCCTCGGCGGCGGATACGAACAGCGGGTCGCCGGCGACATAGTTATCGCCGTAAATCTCGTCCTCGGCGCCGCGAAAGCCATTAATCAGGTTGTGATCCACGGTGTAATGATCCGCCGGGACGTTAGCGCTGACGGCGAGCTGGAAATAGAGGTTCTGGCTGCAAATGTTGTTGCGGATCACCACGCCCTCGGCCTGGGGGTTTTCCAGCAGGATGCCGCCGCCCCACGGATCCCAGCCATTGCCATAGAAGGTGTTATTGATGATCTGGATGTTGGCCATGGGGTGGGTGGCGATGCAGCACGCCGTCACATGCAAGCCCACCCAGCCGTTATTATAGGCGATATTATTATAAAAGCTGATATTCTCCAACAATCCACCCTGCTCCGATGCTGCCGCGAAACCGTTCTCTGGCGAATCGTGCACCACGTTACCGTACACGGCGATGTCGTGGGTGTGCTTGTCCCAAGCGTCGGTGTAGATGCCCACCGCCTCGGTATGGTGTACGTGGTTGCCGAACACCTTGCCGTTGGACGAGCCGTCTTTGGCATCTATGCCTTCCTTGATGGTGTGGTGCACGTGGTTATAGCTGACCTCGAACCCGTCGGTTCCACCCACCGAGATGGCCTCGTTGTAGCCGGCGTAGCAGGCTTCTTCGCCCTCGTTATGATCCACCACCACCTCGCTGCTCGCCCACACGCCAATGCCCGAATCGCTGGTGTGGTAGACCGTGTTGTTTTCGATGATGATATGGTGCGCCGTATCGGCCAAGATACCCGGGTTGTGCGGCCCCGGCCCGGCGTTGATGACCCGCAACCCCGCCACGCGGATATAGCCCTGCTCCACGATGTTGAAAAGCCCCTCCCATTCGGGGATCTTCACGCTGGCCCCGTCCATCGTCACGGCGTCGCCCGGGTAGGCAGCGTAGGTGATGTAGGCGCCAGCGCTGCCCGAATGGCGCGGCGTCACCTGCTCGCGATAAGTTCCCGCGCGGATATAGGCCGTATCGCCCGCCGTCATCGTCTCGGCGGCGTGTTGGATCGTCCGCCAGGGCTGGGCGGCGCTGCCCGGGGCGTCATCGTCTCCATTGGGCGCCACGTAATAGGTCGCGCCCGCCGAGGCGGGCGATTCGTCGTGGCGCGGCGTCGCCCAGGCGCCGCGCGCGACCCCCGCCGCCAGGCAGATCATCGCGCCCACGAGCATCCAACGCGCTACACGTCGCCCTCGCATGGCTCGCCTCCTTCACCGCACCGCACACAGCGCCGGGGGAGGGATGGGGTGCATCTTTGCCGTTTACGGGAATTGTACCACAGGGACGTGTGGGAGGCGAGAGGAATAAGATCTATCCCTACTTCTCAAAAGAAAAGACTTTGGTGGCCGCGGCTTTGGCAAAAGCCGCGAACTCCTGTGCGCAAGATAGTGAATGAAGTTTATCATTTGCCATGAATCAGAATCGCGCGACATGGAGCGCCAGCCTTCGGCTGGCGTATGGCAGCTACCCCCGCCCAATTCTCGTTGATCTTGTAAATCCTGTCCAAAACAAAACCGGGCCTCATAGCGAGGCCCGGTTTCATCATCATGCAGGTTAGCGTTCGCCGGGGCGTCAGCCCAGGCGCGCAGCCCAACCGTCGCAACAGTTACCCCGCCAACGGGTTAACGTCGCTCAAATCGGTGCACCAATCGTTCATGTTCTGGCCCTGACGAACCGCCTCGCGCACGCCCAACGACCAATGCAACTGGTCGCCGCGCTTGACCAGAGCGACGAGTAGATGGTTTTCTCCGGCGCGCAGGCGCACAGCATGGGTGTTATTGAAGGGCGTCCACCAGACCTGCTCATCCGCCTCGCCCACCAGCTCGCCGTTCAGATAGAGCCGATAGCCGTCGTTGTTGCCCACCACCAGATAGACCTCGCGCTCGGCGGGGCTGATGATGGTGCGCGCCAGATAGGCCACACACGCGCCTTCGAGCCGCGTCACTTGGGCTAGCTCGACGCTCCGCTCGCGCGCCGCTGCCAGCGCCGGCTTGCCCAGGATGCGCGACCAACGCTCGTAGAGGGCGCGCACATCCGCATCCGGCTCTGGCAAGTAGTGATAGGCAGGCCGGACGAAATGGTGCTGGAACGCCCGGCGCTGGGCGGTCTCGTCGCCAGCGGGAGGCGTGGGGTCGAAATAGACGCCGAGAAAGCGCCACAGCGCCGCGCCGGCCACGCCGAAAACGTGCGTCGCCTCGTTCCCCAAGCGCAATGTGAACAGGTTACGCATGGGCAAGGTCGGGCTATCGGGCAGAGCATACAGCGTCAGGCGCGCCTCCCGCATCGTATCCGAGATCGGGCATTCGCGCGGCAGAGCCTGCCAGCCGGCGGGCGGCTCGACGGTGAGCTTGACCGGCTGGGTGGGCAATTCGCCCCGCACCATGACCCGCACACACACCGTCTCGCCGGGCGCGGCGCAGGGCAGGCCCTCGTACTCGACGCGCAGACTGATCGGCTGCTGGGCGGGCGATGCGGGCAATCGTTTGAGCGGGGGGCAATCGCGGATCTCGGCAGCCGTGTTGACAGCGCCGCAGAACATGGCCCCGACGCGCGCCGTATCGCGCGCCAAAGCCGAGAGGGTCATCTCGGGGCGACGGTACTCGATGCCCATCACCAACTCGTCGCCGATGGGCGCGCGGAGATACTCAGGGATGCCTTGCGCCCCCAGGATTTGCCCGATCAGCGCGCCCGAGGTGGCCAGGGTGCAATCGGTGTCGTAGCCGCAGCGCAACGCAGCCAACAGGGTCTCTTGCAGATCGTTGTGGCCATAGAGTAGGGCCAACAAGGTGAACGGCACATTGAGTCGGGCGTCGCACGCCTCGGGGTGGCCCTCCAGACTCAACAACAACTCGCGGGCCTCGCGCAGCGTCAGCCCGCGATCATAGGCGTCGAGCGCTGCCTGCGTCAGCCGCGTGATGGTCGCGCCCTGTGGGAGATAATGCTGGTTCATGGCGATCAAGCGGCGCACATCGTGGATGAAAAAGGCCATCGCAGCCATGCCCGCCAGCATCTGCTCGGCGCCCACCGATTGCTCGGTGTGGTCGAGCGCGCCATCCAGCGCCGCATAGCGCGCGGCCAGATCGGGCGCGCCGGGGAAAACATAGCCCCAAATCTCGGAACGGATAGGGCAGCCCATGCCCGTCTCCCAAAAAGCGTTATCGTAGCGGCCCGAATCGGGTGGGTGGATGCCCAGCCGCCAGTTGCGCCGAAACGTGCCGTATTCGTTAAAGGGATACCAGCACTGCTCGATCCACGCCTGGGCTAGGTCGTCGCTGGTAAGGGCTGCGCCCTTTTCCTCTAGGACGTGCAGCCAGAGCACTTGCAAGTCGAGGTCATCGTTGGGCGGGATGGTAGCGGGGAACATCTCGCGCGGCGAGATTTCGATCCAGCCTTTATAGCCCTCAAAGCGAGCGCCCACCGCGCCGCCGATGGACTTGCCAATCCAGCCGCCGAGGATGCGGTTCAGATAATCGGCATACGTCAATATCAGGGTCATCGTTCACCTCCCAGGTGCGTCTCGCTGCGCGTTGGCGCTGTAGCGGTTCGGCAGCGGATAGGGTCGTCTTGTCCTATCGGACGCGACCGATGATACCGCAAAATTGAGCCAAGTAAAGCGCGCAGAGATACGGCTTGCATCGCGCGGTGTTTCTATGCTATAAGCCTATTGTGAGCGTGATCCTTTTGCACGAGATGATAACACATGACCCAGGATGGCTTTTACCGGCTGCGCGATAGCCTGCGCCAACTGCGCGACCATTTGCCGGCGTTGCGAGCGAGCATCGGCGGCGCGGGCGACGCCTCCCCGCCTGCCGATTGGCAGCTTACCCTGGCGCATAACGTACTGCCGGCGCTCGATCTGCCGCTGCCGGCGCTGTTGGTGGCCATCTGCGGCGGGGGCAGCACGGGCAAATCCACCCTGTTCAATGCCCTAGCGGGCAAGCCGTTGGCGCAGGTGGGATTCAAGGCAGGATTGACGGCGCGCGTGCTGCTGGCGGGGCACCCGGCGGTGCTCGCTGGCCCGGCAACGGCGCAGGCGTTGCTCCACCGCTTGGGCGAGGCGCCCACGCCCTGGCGCAGCGCCGACGATACTACACGCCCCGGCCCGCCGCTTTACGCGACCTCGGAGCAGATTCCGCGCAAGTTATTGCTGATTGATACGCCCGATTTCGACACCGGCGAAGGGGGGCAACTGCTACATCGCCGCCTGGCCGAGCCGGTGCTGCGCACTGCCGAGGTCATCGTCTATGTATTCAGCAACACGGTCTATAACAACCTCTCTAACACCCAGTTCATGGCCGAGGTAGTAGGCGGCGTGGGCGGGCGACCGGCAGCGCTGGTCTATCGCATCTCGCGCGCAGCCACCGACGCCGAGGTGCTGGAGCATTGCCTGACAGTGGCAATCCGCCTGTATCCCGGCCCCACCCAACCCAATGGCTTTCCCCGCGAGGTGATCGGCGGCGATCGTATCCACGAATCGGACGCGGTGGCGCAGGGCGAAGCGTCACCCCGGCTGATCCCGGTTGGCCCGTTGACCGCCGGCCGTTCGCTGGAGCAATTGCTGGAAAGCCTCGACGTGGCCCAGCTCAAAGCCCATGCCCTGGCCAGCGATTTGCGCGCCATCCATCGCGGGGCCGCCGCCGAGTTGGTCGAGGCGCGCGGCGAGCTGGGGCGAGTAGGGGTCTATCGTCGCGGGCTGCGCCAGGCCATGGCGCAAGAAGCGCTGCGCTCGCTGCGCTCGTTCCCGGCCCACGAGGCGCTGGGGCTGGCCACCAAGCTCTTTTTACAGAGCAGCCCCCTCTATGTGCGCTGGCTGCGCGCCACCGGGCGAGCGTTCGGCCTGCCCTTTCAGCTTGCCCGCAAACTGGGGCAGAGCGTGGCACGCCGATTGGGCGGCGAGCCGGAAGCCGCGCTGCCCGCCGACCCGTTGGCCAGCCTGACGCAAGACCTGCTGTTGGCCGCCAACGAGCTGCGCAACCGGCTGCTCGACGATGCGCTGATCGTGCAGGTGAGCGCCGACGACCCACTGCTGCGCGCGTTGCGCGAGCAATATGGTCCCGTGGCGGGCATGGTCGAGCCGGTGGGCGGCGGGCTGTTCAATCTGCACATCCCCGCGCCTCGCCTAGCGCGCCAACAAGAGGCGGCGCTCTTGGCCCAAGATTGGAACGCGACCACCCAGGCGTTGCGTCGCGCCGCTCAAGAGCTGGTCGGCCTGCCGGTGGGCATCGAGGACGAGCTGCGCGCCCTGATCGCCACATTCCGCGCGCAGATGCGCTGGACGCAGCGCCTGCGCGAGTCGTTCTTTGCTTCGCTCGGCGCCCTGCCGCCGCTGTTGGGCGTCACCTATACATTGCTCACCGCCGACCCCGTAACGGGCGGCGGCATCTGGTTGCAATTGCAGGGCATGTTCGGGCTGAACGACCTGTGGGCCTTGGTCTCGATCCCCGCCGCCGCTGGGCTGAGCGACCGCGATCGCCAGCAATTGGAATCGCTGCTCAAGCCGGTGTTCGACCTTTGGTTCGCCAAGCGCCTGACCGCCGTGGTGGACATCTATGCCCGCACCGTGTGCGCGCCGCTGCTCAAGGCGCTGGATCGAGCGCCGGCGCCCAACGACGAGCGCCTCGGCCAGGTCGAGCGCGCGTTACGCACCATCGAGGAGGCGCTATGAGCGCGAACCCGTTGTGGGCCGCCGGCGACGCGGCGGCGCTGCGCAGCGTCGGCCGCTTGGCGGCCCATCGCGCCGAGTTGGATCGGCTGGAAGCCGCGCTGCAAGCCGCGCCGCTCTGGGAACCGGGGCGCGCCCTGCTGGCGCAGATCGCCTGGTGCCGCGACAAGCTGCGCGATTTGCAAGCCTCGTGGGGGCATAAGCTGGTAGTGGCGCTGGTGGGGCCATCGGGCGCGGGCAAGTCCACTTTGCTCAACGCCCTGGCCGGGCGCACCCTCTCGTCAGTGGGGTTGACGCGCCCCACCACGCGCGCGGTGGTGGTCTATGCTCGCTCGCTGGCCGACGCCGAGGATCTGGCGGAGCACTGCGGGCGCGACCATGTGCAGGTCGAGGTGGATCAGCGCGCCCCCGCTCTGGAATACTTGACGCTGGTGGATACCCCCGACACCAATACCCTGCCCGAAAATCAACGCCTGCTGGCGCTCGCGCTGGAGCGCGTGGACGTGCTGCTGGCCGTCTTTCCGGCGCAAAACCCCAAGATGCTCGACAACATCGCTTTTTTGCGTCCCTATGTGGCCCAATTGCCGCCCGACGCCGTGGCGCCGGTGCTCAACATGGTGGATCGCATCCCGCGCAAAGAACTGCTAGATACCATCCTGCCCGATTTCGAGCGCGCTATCCGCGCCGAGTGGGGGATGCAGCCCGAGCGCGTATTCCTGACCTCAGCCAAGCGCGCCCTGGCGGGGGCTGATTTCCCCCAGGACGAGCAGCCGCTGCACGATCTCAACCAGTTTGCCGACTTGCAGAGCTGGCTGACGCGCACGCTCAACCGCGCCAGCCAACTCGCCGACCGGCGTCTGGCCCGCGCCGAGCATCTGCTGGATTTGGTCAAAGGGCACGTCGGCGAGGCGCTGGCCGGCTCCGCTGCTGCGCGCGCCGAGGCTCTCGCCGCGCTGCGCGGCGTCGAGCGCAACGCCCAGCAAGATTTGCTGGCCGTCGTGCTGCGCCAGGCCGAGCAGACCCCCGCGTTGGATGTACACGCCGCGTTCTATGCGGCGCTGGCGCCGCGCTGGTGGGGGCCGGGGGGGTGGGGCGCGGCGATCTGGGCGATGTTCGTGCGGTTTGGTTGGTGGCTGGGCCTTCGTTTCGCCCCGGCGCGAGCCGCGGGCGCGCCCGATCGCGCCCCTGCGCCGACGCTCTGGACTGCTGCGCTCCAGGCGCGCTACGCCAGCGATTGGCCCCCCGTAGCCGACGCCCTGGCGCGGGCGGGGTTCGACCCCGCGACGGTGCGCGGCGCAGCCCTCTGGCGCGATTGGGCCGACGAGCGCGGCCAGGCTCTCAGCGCCGGGTGGGATCAAGCTTACGTCGAGAGCCTGGGTTGCCTGGCGCGCCGCCTATCGAACTGGGCGCTGCAAACCTTGTGGAACGCCCCCACGTTGGGGTTGGTAGGCTGGGTGGGGTTCGAGACAGTGCGGCGCTTTATCACCGGCGAATACCTATCCGCTGATTATTTCCGCCACGCGCTGATCGCCGCGCTCGCCGTGTGGCTGGTGAGCTTTGTGCTGCTGCAAATCATCATCTCGCTGACATTGCGCGGGCCGTTGCAGCGCGCGGTGGCTCGCCATCTGCAAGAAACGACCATCGAGGGCGCCGGCGCGCTGCAAGAGCAACTTTTGGCGTTGCGCAATCTGGGGTAAGGTTGCGCGTGGGCATTGACGCGAGGCGTAGCGACAGCGCGTCGCCCGCGAGGGCGCACAGTACGAAACACCCAGTGGTAGGCAACCCGCTGCTGCGCCGTAAGGGCTGGGCCAAAGATCGCGCTCACGGTCACGTTGAGCGAACGGCGCCATTGCCTTGACAGAATATGTGTCTCCGCGATACACTGCGCTATAGGGTTATCCTCTACAGACCGATGATGGATGCCCCAATTGTCGGCAATAGGCGCTGTGCGAATCTCATTGGAGCAACGCCCCACCATGATGCACCTCGGCAGCACGTACCTCATCGTCCAGGATATGGCCCGCTCGCTCGCCTTTTACGAGGCTCTGTTCGAGGCCCCGCCCGCCTTTCGCAACCGCGACCGCTGGGCCGAGTTTCACGTGGATGGCAGTTGCATCGCGCTGCTCAACCCCGCGTTCGACCAGGCCATCATCTGCGAGGGGCGCGACCTGGAGGCCCACTACAACGAAGCGTATCTGGCTTTCAAACGCGACAACCCGATCCGCCACGGCAACGCCGTCGTCCTGAACTTTTGGGTGGAGGATTTGGCCGCCGAATACGAGCGCGTGCGGCGCTTGAATACCGGGGCCGTCTCGGCCATACTCTATATCAACGTCGCGGCCCCCTATTACTGCTTTGTGCTCACCGATCCCGACGGCAACCCCATCGAGATCACGGGCCGCTACGAGCCGAACGCTGTGCGCCCCGCAGGAGGCTGACATGATCGAGATCGTCCCGGATCGCGTCGAGACCGCTTTCCTCTACTTTCACTCGGCTCGCTCGTCCAGCGCCGAGATCGTTCCTTACCTGGATGAATTACGCGCTAAGCTGCCCCATACCTATATCTGGGCGGGCGACGGCGGCGTGGAGGGCGCGACGCACGATCCTATCATGCGCCACGAGGTGAGCTACACCCCCGGCCCGGGCGCGCGGCGCTTCTGGTTCGTGTTCCCTATGCAAGGATCGAGCGGGGAAGATTTCGCCGCCGCCATCGAGCCAATGGGCGCGGTGCTGGCCACTTGCGGCGCGTTCGTCAACGCTTGGGCCGATCAGGTCATGGCGCGCTTTCACCTGCCGGTGCGGCGCGTGGTGCTGTGCGGCCATCAACACGGCTCGTGCGTGGCGCTGGCGGCGGCGATGATGCGGCGGGCTGACCCGTTCGCGTTGACGGTGCTGTTCGACCCCTGGCCGCTGGAGGCGCTCTACCTCCAGCACGAGGCGAACCTGCCCCAGACCCGCGTGGTCTGCGTGGATAATCTCTGGATCAGGGCGCGCGAGGAATCACGGGGCGCGACCAAACCCTTGTTCGAAGTGTTCCGCGATTACGGCATCAACGCCTCGGGCGTGACGCTCTCCACCGGCGAAGGCAAGCCCGATGTAGCGATGTTCCGCGAAGCGATCAGGATAATTGGACATGATTAACAAGATTTACAAGATTGAGAAGAGATTAAATCTTGTTAATCCTGTAAATCCTGTCCAATAATTTTTGACAGGATTTACAGGATTGGGGAGAGATAAATCTTGTCAATCCTGTAAATCGTGCCAAAAGGAGAAACCATGTCGCAGAATCCATCGCCCACCAAATCTTTCTGGCAGGGTGCGTCCGTGCGGCTGCGCCCCTACACGCCCGCCGATGCCGAACTAATCTACGCCGAGCAATGGGATAGCGAGGCCATCCGCTTGTTGGAGGCGGGCTACGAAGCCCCGCGCTCAATCGAGCAGATACGCGCCTTGATCGAAAAGGATATCCAGCAGCCGCCTTCCAACGTCATGCACTTGGTGGTCGAGACGCTGGCCGGCGACGCGGCGGGTTGGGTCAATCTGCGCGACTTTCAGATTGCCCTGCAAAAAAGGAGGGGCAAATGGTCACATCTTCTGTGACGGCGGGATACTTGCGTTGCGGCATGCCCTACAACCGCCTGGGCGCTGGCCCCCGCCCGCTGGTGATCGTCCAGGGGTTGACGTTCGAGAACAAGCCCCAGGCAGGTATGATGCTGGGGATGTACCACTTTTTAGCGCACGATTACACCGTGTATTCGGTGGTGCGCCAGCCGAACCTGCCCCAGGGTTATACCCTGGCCGACATGGCCGCCGATTACGCCTGCATGATTCGCCAGGAATTCGGCGAGCCGGTGGATGTGATCGGCCTCTCCACGGGCGGCTCTATTGTGCAGCACCTGGCCGCCGATCATCCCGATGTGGTGCGCCGCCTGGTCATCCATTCCTGCGCCCACACTCTGGGCGCGGCGGGCAAAAAAGTGCAATTGCGCCTGGCGCGCCTGGCCCGCGAGCGGCGCTGGGGCGACGCTTACGCTGCTCTTTTGGGGTTTATGACGCAGCGCCACCCCCTGGGCAAGCCGTTCGTCTGGCTGATGTCGCAGGCGATGGGCCTGGTGGACGCGCCCAAGGATCCGTCCGACCTGATCGTCACCATCGAGGCTGAGGATCAGCACGCCTTCCGCGACCGCTTGGTCGAGATCGTTGCGCCCACGTTGGTCATCGCGGGCGACGAGGACCCGTTCTATACGCCAGCGCTGTTCCAAGAGACGGCCAGCGGCATTCCCGGCGCGCGCCTTATCTTGTACGAGGGCATGGGCCACCCCGCCAGCGGCAAACAGTTCGAGCGCGACGTGCTGGCGTTTCTTCAAGAGGATGTGGGCGCACGGGCCGCCCAATCATCGTAGTCGCGCCCCTCGTGGGCGCCGTGGACGCATCATACAGGCAAGGATACAACGATGAAACGACTAGAAACCGAGCGCCTGGCGCTGCGTAATTTTCATGCGGACGACTGGCAGGCCCTGCGCGCGATGATCTTGCAGTATCAGGCCACTCCGCTTGCCCTTTACGACCAGCCCTGGCCCACCTCGCCGGAAGAGATCCAGCGCGTGACGGCTTGGTTCGCCGCTGGCGACGCCTACCTGGCCGTCTGCCTGAAAGAATCGGGGCAGTTCATCGGGTTCGTGGCGCTCAACGACGAATCGAGAGATGGCCGCCGCCAATATAACCTGGGATATATCTTTGACGCAGACTATCACGGCCAGGGCTATGCCACCGAGGCGTGCCGAGCCGTGTTGGACGATGCTTTCCAGCGCCTGGGCGCCGACGCGGTCGTGACCGGCACAGCGGAGGCCAACTTGGCCTCTCGCCGGCTGCTGGAGCGGCTGGGATTCGTCAAAACGCGCGAGACCATCAGCATGTTCCAGGCGACGCCCGACGGCCAGCCCATCGAGTTCCTGGGCTACAGCTACGAGTTAGCCAAAGGGGCCAGGCCCCGTTCTTCATAAGGGAGGTATCGCACATGAAGGCCTTGGTCGTGTATGATTCGTTTTTCGGCAACACCGAAAAGATCGCCCAGGCGGTGGGTGCGGCGCTGGGCCTGGCGGCCAGCGACGTAGTCAAGGTAAGCGAAGTCAAGCCCGAGCAATTGAATGGGTTACAGGCGCTCATCGTCGGCTCGCCCACGCGCGCGTTCCGGCCCTCGCCCAACACCACCGCCTGGCTCAACGCCCTGCCGCCCGGCGCGCTCAACGGCGTCAAGGCAGCGGCGTTCGACACGCGCATCGATCCGAAAGAAGCCAAGTCGGCCATCTTGACCTTTTTCGTCAAGCTCTTTGGCTACGCCGACAAGCCGATGGCCAAAAAACTCGCCCAAAAGGGCGCGACCTTGGCGGGCGACACCGCCGGTTTTTTTGTCATAGCGTCCGAGGGACCGCTGAAGGACGGCGAGCTAGAACGCGCGGCGGAATGGGCCAGAAAGCTGACGCTCTGACCTAGCGGCGCGCGAGAAGGATTGGGGCGATAGGAGCCGCTATGCCGAACGCGATGGACGAGAACTCGTGGTTGGTGCTGTTGCGGCGCATCCAAGATGGCAAGTGCACGCCCTTCCTGGGGGCCGGCGCTTGCTATGGCGTGCTACCCCTGGGGGGCGACGTGGCGCGGCAGTGGTCGCAGCAATTCGGCTACCCCTTGGAAGATAATTACGACTTGGCCCGCGTGGCCCAGTTCCTGGCCGTCAAGCACGACGACGCCATGTTCCCCAAAGAAGAGATCATCCGCCTGTTCAGCGGAATCGCCCCACCCGTTTTCACCGAAGCCGATGAACCTCACGCCGCGCTGGCTTCGCTGCCGCTGCCCATCTACATGACCACCAACTATGATGATTTCATGGCCCGCGCGCTACAAGCGAATCCCAACCCCGTCAAAACCCCCGTGCGCGAGATTTGCCACTGGAACAGGATGGCTGCCGATCACCCCTGCATCTTTCAGCGCGAGCCGGATTATCAGCCTACGGTGCAGCGCCCGCTGGTCTTTCACTTGCACGGCTATGATCTCTCGCCCGAGTCGCTGGTGCTGACCGAGGACGATTACCTCGATTTCCTGGTTAATATCTCGCGCAACCAGCAGATGTTGCCGCACCAGATCCAGCGCGCCTTTACGGGTACATCGCTGCTATTCATCGGCTATCGGCTGGAGGATTGGACGTTCCGGGTGCTGTTTCGCGGTCTGGTCTCTGCGACCGAGGCCAGCCTGCGGCGGATCAGCGTCACGGTGCAATTGCCGCCGAGCGGGGCCGACGTCGCCGCGCAGGAAGCGATCAAAGACTATCGCAGCGCCTATTTCGACCGCATAGATGTCAAAGTCTATTGGGGCACAGCGCGGCAATTCGCCGCTGAGCTGCGCGAACGCTGGAGCCGATTCAACCATGGGCTTGCCGTTGGCCGACCGTAATCCCTATGTCGGGCCGCGCTCGTTCGAGCGCGAGGATCGCGGCATCTTTTTCGGGCGCGATGACGAGGTAGATGCGCTGCTCTCGCTCATCATCGCCCATCGCGAGGTGTTGCTCTATGCCCAATCGGGCGCGGGCAAAACGTCGCTGCTGAGCGCAGGGCTGATCCCGCGCCTGGAAGAGGAAGGGTTCGAGGCGCTGCCGGTGGCGCGGGTGCGGGGGATGTTACCTGCCCAAGCCAATACGTCGCAGGCCGCCAACCCGTATGTGTGGAATGTGCTGTTAAGTTGGGGAGAAGGGCTGCCAGACGCTGAAGCGGCTCTAGGGGGCGAGGTCACTTTGACCCAATTCCTCGCCCAGCGTCCCCATCCCCTGGGCAAGGACGGCTTTCCCAAGCCCCGCGCCGCCATTTTCGACCAGTTCGAGGAATTGTTCACTTTTTACTCCGAACGCTGGCCCGACCGCGAGGATTTCTTTGTCCAGCTCCGCGATGCGCTGAACGCCGACCCGCTGCTGCGCGTAGTGTTGGTGATGCGCGAGGATTACATCGCCCAGCTCGACCCCTATCTGGACATCCTCCCAGACCGCCTGCGCACCCGCTTTCGGCTAGAGCGGCTGCGCCGCGCTGAGGCGCTGCAGGCCATCGTTGGACCGGCGAGCGCGACCGGCCGGCGCTATGCCCCGGGCGTGGCCGAGCGCCTGGCCGACGACTTGCTCAGAATCCAGGTGGTCAACCTGCTGGGCAAGACCATCTCGGCGGCGGGCGAGTTCATCGAGCCGGTGCAGTGGCAGGTGGTGTGCCAAGAGCTATGGGCGCGCCTGGGGAGCAAGGGCGACGAGATCACCCATCAGCATCTGGATCTGTACGGTGACGTGAGCCAGGCGTTGCGCGCCTTTTACGAGCACTGCATCCGCGCCGAGGCACGCAACAAGGGCGAGGAGGATCGCCTGCGGAAATGGATCGAGGAAGAGCTGATCACCCAAGCCGAGACGCGCGGCCTGGCCTATCTGGGGCCGGGCCAGAAGGGGCTGCTCCCCAAAGCCGTCGAGAACCTGGTGAACCGTCATCTGTTGCGCCGCGAATGGCGCGCCGGGGCCGCCTGGTACGAGTTGGCCCACGACCGGCTAATCGGCCCGATCAAAGCATCGAACCACGCCTGGCGCGAAAAGCGCCTGCGCGAGCGGCTGCGCTGGGCGGCGGTGTTGCCGGCGGGGCTGTTCATCTGGCTGATTGCGGCGTTCATCATCTCGCGGTCGCAGCGGCAACAATTGCAGCGCCAAGCGGCGACGGCCACTGCGCAGGCGGCCACCGCGGTCGCCCAGGCGGCGACGGGCACCTTGCAAGCGCAACAATGGGCCTACGAAAAGGCCACCGGCACGACCGACGCCGAGCGCGCCGCCCAGCAGACGGCCACCGAAGAGGCGCGCCTGGCCGAGGCGCAAGATCGCGCTATCCAGGAACAGATCGCCCAGAACGCGGCGCGTGTAGCCGATCTGGAGCGCACCGCCACGCGCATGGCCGAGTTGGATCTCACGGCGACGCTCCTGGCCCATCCTCTCGCCGCCACGCCCACCGGAACCGGAACGCCCGCAGCGACGCTTGCGCCCTCGTTCACGCCCGATCTGCGCGCCACTAAGGCAATCCTGGCCACGGGCACAGCCATCGTGGCCGAACTGGCCACCGCGCGGGCGCAATTGACGCGCGCGCCCACAGCGGCGGCGCAACTGCTTACCGTGCGGATCTCGATCCCCGTCGCGCGCGACACCTACGTCAGCGCCGTAGAGACGGCCAAGAGCCACGCCCAAGAAGGCCGGTTGCGCGTCAGCCCCATCGGCGCGCGCGACGGCTCGTTTGCGCTGCTCGATTTCGACTTATCCGCCGTGCCGCCCGGCGCGCAGATCGCCAGCGCCACGCTGCTGTTGCAGGCCGTGGATCGCTCCAACGCCAGCCCGCTGCAACTGGCCGCGTCGGCGATGGGCGTTCCGTGGGATGAAGCCGTCGCTTACGCGCCGACGGCCCGCGTGTTATCGGCGGGTGGGGCGGAGGCGGTGTTGCCCGCCAAACTGGACCGGGCGGACGCGCTGGCGCGGATAGACGTGACCACGTTCGTGCAGCGCTGGCTGAGCGGCGAAAGTAAGAACAACGGCTTGGTGGTGTGGGCCGTCCCCTCGCAAACGAGCGTGACCTATGCCTTTGCCTCGTCCGAATGGGCGGAGGGCAAGCAGCAAAAGCCGGCGCTAGAGATCACCTACATCGCGCCGCCGGTGCAGCAATACCTGGCGCGATAATATGGAGCGCCGTCATCCTGACGGCGTTCCGCGTCGGCGCGACGCAAAAAACGTAGGGGCACGACATGTCGTGCCCCTACGCCTTCTAGTGGGCGCGATAGGACTCGAACCTATGACCTCACGGATGTGAACCGTGCGCTCTAACCAACTGAGCCACGCACCCCAGATGATATTAGTATAGCACAGGGCGCTCGCGAATGCAAAAATCCCCCTTCACCTCAGCCCTCTCCCATAAGGAGATGGAGCAGAGATGCTCTGTTCGACCCTCTCTCCCGTGGGAGAGGGTTGGGGCGAGGGAGAGCGATGGGCTTTAGCTCGTGGGCGTGGGCCGGGCAGTGGGCGGCGCCAACGTGGGCGCGGTGACGCCTGGCGTGGCCGTGGCGCGCGGGATAGGCGTCCAGGTGGGGATGACCCGCGTGGGCGCGGCGGTAGGCTGCGTGGGTTGGGCAGGGGCGCGCAGAATGGACACCGCCAGCCCGCAGATCATACTGAGAGCGACCAGGATACTCAGGATGATAAAGATGTTCTGAGCGCGACGATCGGCTCGTCTTCTCATAGGGTAGCAACCTCCGGCGAACAGTTGAGGATCTCGACCATCAACGCTTGGATTTCCGCAGGCTATTGCGGATCGTTGATAGCTATCTCAGCGCCGGCGCCTGGATGACGCGATGCTCGATCATCCAGGCCACGGCTTCGTACACCGCCTGCAACGAGGTGTAGCGCGGCTGATAGCCCAATTGTCGCTGTGCTTTGGCGATAGAACAGTTGGGGCTGTGGGCGATATGATCCCACGTCGCCGCCGCATCCTCGGGCGCGACGGTGTTGGCCCACTCCTCCCAAGGTAGATATTTCAGGTGCGCCGCTTGGCCGAACCAGCTTGCTGCGGCCTCGGCATAGCCGCGCAACGTCAGCGCCCCCGGCGAGACGGCGTGGAAGCTCTGCCCCACCGCCGCCGACCAATTGGCCAGCGCCAGCATGAACACCTGGGACACATCATCGGCGTGGACGTGATGCACCGTCTCTAGCCCCAAATTGGGCAGCGCCAGCTCTTCGCCGCGCGCCAATTGCGCAAATACACTCGGCTTGAAATGCCCTGCCGGGTTGACCGGGTTCCACCCCGGCCCCACGATATGGCCCGGATGCACGACCGTGGCTGGGAAGCCTCGTCGCCGCGCCTCGTCGAGCAGGTAGGACTCGATGGCCGCCTTCTGGATACCATACTCGCCAAAGGGGGCGCGGGGTTGTTCCTCGGTGGTGGGAACCTGGGCGCTCGGCCCATGCACCCAGATCGTGCCGCAGCAGAGATAGTGTTGCACCTTGCCGCGCAACGCCTCGACGATGTGGCGCGCGCTCTGCGGAGTAAAGCAGATCATGTCAATCACCACGTCGGGTTGTAGCTCGACGATACGCTGGCCGAAAAAGCCCGCTCCCTCTTCCTGAGCGCGGTCGAGCGTCACCTGGCGCACTCGCTCCCAGGCGGCGTGGCGCTGATAGGGGTCGCGCTGGCCGCGCGTCACGTTCACCACTTCATAACCCGCTTCCACCAAGCGCGGGACGAGGTACGTGCCCACGTGGCCACTGCCGCCGATGATGACTGCTCGCATGATTTGCCTCCGGGATATTGGTCTGAGGTCTCGCGAAGTAGAATAGCATAGGGGGAAAGGGGCGTCAATCGGCCTGCGTCTCAGCCGAGCTAGATAGGCAGCAAGCGAGCACGGATAGCAGTATCGCTCACAGAGACAATGACACCTTGTTCCAGCGAATCAGTGCAGCAGGCAAAAATCTCTACCAGACGCGAATTGACAAACTCGGCGCGTTCATCGCTCAGGCGGAACAGGATCACACTTGGTGCGTTCACGCCACCTGTAGCCAACAGGTAACCAAAATCGAGATCCATAGTCAAGACAATGCGCTGCTCTTGCGCGGCTAACGCAAGGATATCCGAATCGGCAGCGCGCTGCATTCCCCGCTCGCGCACATGCACGGAGTCATGGCCTTGTTTTCGTAGCCGCGCGACAGTGAGGGTCGAGACCCCCATATCGGCGAGGAACTTCATGCCGTAGCCTTTTCTCGCTCAATAAAGACGTGCTCGCGAGTCAGCCAGGCTGCGTATTCCAACGCCTGCTGAATGTCCTCGGCTTCGAGATCGGGATATTCGGCCAGGATTTCGACGGGCTGCTTGCCGTGAGCCAACAGGTTCACGATCAAAGAGACCGGAATCCTCATACCGCGAATGCACGCCTGCCCGGCCATGATATGCGGGTCAAAGGTAATTCGATTCAGCGCCCACATGAGGAGATCTCCTTTCGGTTGCCTACCTTATTATATCAGCTTGTTCTGTGAGAGACAACACAGCACCCGATGGGTCTAGCGATCCATCGGGTGCTGTGTGTTGTTACACGCCGACAAGGCGCCGGCGCTCGCCAGCAAGATGTTGGCGCCCCATGCGGGTTACTTGAACACGAGCGGCATAAAGAGCTGGTACTGGCCGCCT
The DNA here is from genome assembly GCA_964649365.1 of uncultured Anaerolineales bacterium. Taxonomy (GTDB): domain Bacteria; phylum Chloroflexota; class Anaerolineae; order UBA1429; family UBA1429; genus CAZYPJ01. Next base: position 22,149 of record CAZYPJ010000023.1, read on the forward strand.
ATGCGAACGTACACCCGCTGGCTGCCCACGGCGGAGTTGCCGAACGAGTCGGTTGCTTCGACGCGCACGGTATAGACGCCGCAGGTTTCGTAGCGGTGGCTGGCCAGGTCGCTATCGTAAGCCGGCGTCATGTCCGAGCCGTCGCCAAAGTCCCAGCGATAGGTGACGCCCGTCGCGCCCGCGATGTTGGAGCTGACCGTCGCCTTCAAGATGGTCAGTTCGCTCGCATTATCGGGCGTGACGTTGCTGATCGCCACAGCTGGCTCGTCGGCGGCCCAGTTGAGGAAGGCCCCTAGCAACTCGGCGCGCGAGGTCACACCCTCCTCATTGCTGACGCCCTCCAGTCCAAAGGTGGCATAGATGACGCGGCCAGGATTGGTGATACCCGGTCGCTCCAGCGAGGGCTGCTCGCGGTGCGACATGGCCACGATGCCGCGCTCGACGTTGTACAACCCCGGATATTGCAGCAGAGGCCGATAGAACATCTCTTCCAGGGGGTTATCGGGCGCCTTGATGGGCTTGTGCGAGATCTCGTCAATGAAAGCCTGGTTGCCCGCGCCGTCACCTTCAGCGCCAAGATACAACGCCACATCATGGAAGGCGGCGGGGGCGTCATCCACCGGGCCGATGGGCAGGCTGGGCAGATAGGCGTGCTCAGCGTCGGTGCCGGTGACGCTGTCGTTCAGCCACTTGCCGCCCATCACGTATTGGTACAGGAACCAGGCGTTGTCCTCGTCGGTCGAGTCGAGTACCCAACCCATGTCCTGGCCCATGGCGATGAGCGTACCGCCGCCGTTGACATACTCCGTCAGGATGTCGCCATCCAACGTCGTCAGCGGCGTAGATACGGTGAACGACCCGTTGGGATAGTAGTTGTCGCCGGTGTAATAGATCACCGCTTTGTAAGCGGCCAATTCCGCTGCGCTGGGGATGGTGGTAGCGCCGCCATAGTGGGCGTCGGCGTCCCACACATCGTAGGTCACGCCCAGCGCTTCGAGTGTGCTGGTATAGTAGCCGCTATAGTCAGGGAAATCGAGTGTGGTCGAAGCGTCGTTATCGATCACCAACACGTCGGCGGTCGGCGCGGCGACCACGCGCGCCCACACGGGCAGGTGCGCGTCGTGGGTCTCGCCATCCAGCACGATAAAGCCCTGGTTATCGCCCACGCCGGCGCTGGTCGCTGCGTCAAAGGTCACGGTGACCTTGGCGGAAGCGCCCGGCTCCAACGTGATGCTATTGGGGCTGACGGTGAACCCATCCAGCGTCGTGAGGTTATCCAGCCCGTCGCCGGTGTAGAGCGTAGCGATGGTATAGGTCTCAGCGGCGTCGGCGACGTTGGTGACATCAAAGGTCAACGTCTTGCTGCCATTCTCAGCGATGCGGCCAAAGCTCAAGCTGGGCGAGTCGAGGATGACGCCCGGGTCGGTGACTTTGGCCAGATCAATGCGGCCAGCGCCCATATCGAGCGGCTGAGCGGGCGAGCCATCGGTGTTATAGATGCCCAGATACTTGGCCGTGCTCATCAAGGCCGACTTGATCTCGGCGTTGGACCAATCGGGATGCGCCTGGCGCACCAGCGCCGCCGCGCCCGCCACGTGCGGGGCGGCCATTGAGGTGCCCGACGCCTGGCCGTAGCCCAGGTGGCGCGCTTCGCCGGTAGCCGTGGGGTCGTACCCTTGCGACAGGATGTTATCGCCAGGGGCGACCACATCGGGCTTGAGCACGTCGCCCACGCCCGGGCCGCGGCTGGAAAAGTCCACCACATAGTCCGGCTCGTTGCCGGCCTGGAAGGCGTAGGTGTTCACTTCCAGCGTCGAGGCGTCGCCGTTGGTAGCGTACCAGGCTTCCATCGCCTCGCCGGCCGTCTGGCCGATAAAGATCGAGGGAATGGTAACATCCGCAGCATGTTCTCCAGCAGCCATGTTGATGAGGCCGTCGCCAGCGCGGTTATAGACGATGGCGAATTCGGCGCCGCCCTCTTGGGCGTTATAGACCTTGAGCGAAAAGTCGCAGTCGCCGCGCTTGACCAGAGCCGCTTTGCCGGTGAAAGGTTCGCCTTCCCAGGAATTGCAGCCTAACAGGTTGGCAGGGTCCACCGCCAACGAGGTCTTGAAGGTGTGCGAGATAGTTTGGGCCAGCGGCAACGACGCGCCGAATTCGGCGGCGCCGTAGGCCAGGTTCTTGAGCGTATCGGGCACTTCGCCAGGGCCTGTAACGCTCATACGCCCGGAGGCTAGCGTGCCGCTGGTGGTGGTGGCGCCTACTACGATATAGTCATCCGACGGGTGATCGGTGGTGCCCAGGCCTGGGCCAGCGTTGCCCGCCGACATCGAGACGAACACCCCTGCGGCGGAGGCGTTGATCAGCGCTTGGTCGAGCGGGTCGAACTCGCCGCCCGCGCCCACCGGGCCGCCGCCCCACGAGTTGTTGACCACGTCGGCGCCATCGCGCACGATGTCTTCCAGCGCGGCGATGCCTTCAGCCGTGTAGAACGAGCCGTCGCCCGTAACGCTGTTATAGAACACACGATAGCTCATCAACCAGGCCGCCGGGGCCACGCCGCTCATCTGGCCCACATCATAACCGAGGTAATCGGCCTCGACGATGTTGCCCGCGGCGATGCCCGACGTGTGGCAACCGTGGCTGGTGCCGCTCACGCCCGGCCAAGGGGTCGCTTCGCCCGCGGCCGGCGGGTCCCAGGTGCGGAAATAGGCGCGCGAGGCGATGATCTTACCGTTGTTGTTATCCTTAAGCCCCAAGCCGCCCTTGGGCCAGCCGGCGGGATAGCTCCACCCTTCGCCCGAGAACATGGGCGCATCTTTGTGGATGCCGCCGTCCATCGAGGCCACTTTAACGCCCTGGCCGCCATTCTCCTGGCCGCCCAGTTCTTCCCACAGCACCGGCGCATTGATCAGCGCGGTGGAGGTGTACAGGTCGGCGGAGTAGGCCTGGTCGAGATAGACGCCCTTTACGCCCGGCAGCTTGGCCAGGGCGCGCCGCGCCGCAGCGCGGTCGGCGGATCCCACGTCCACGGCCATACCGTTAAAGGTGAGCTGATAGCTGTTCACTTCGGCCTGGCCGAACTCGTTGATGTAATTCGACACCTGGGCCTTGGGCAAGGCAGCCTTCATCTGCTTGACGAAAGCAGCTTGTTCCTTCTGAAGTTGCGCCAAATAGCTCTTGGCAGCGGCGGAATCCAGATCGAGCCGGCCGTTGGCGCGCGCCAGCCCTTTTCCCGCCGACCAGATGGCGAGCGGCTTGGAGGCCAGCTCGACGATCAGCCGGGGCGAGCCTTGCGGCGCAGCGGCGCTATCGGCAGCCGGCGAAACCGGCCCGGCAGCCTGGGCAGCCCACGGAGCGGCCAACAGGCACAATGTGACCAGCAAGACGAACACTCTACGAAGCGACATAAGGGTTCCTCCTTGTCCTTATGTTGGGCCTGGGGGTCAATGGCGATCCCCAGACCGCGCGAATCAGCGCGGTGCATGAAACGAAAAGATCGGGTTGAACGCCTCCTTTCAAGATACTTGTGGTCTATGGCTACGCGGCAAAAACTGTTGTGATTGTATCGCTCCGCGTAGGCGTTGTCAACGAAC
>CAZYPJ010000024.1:0-560 GCA_964649365.1 uncultured Anaerolineales bacterium
AGGGGAATGATGGCCGGAGCAGCCGCGCCAATACCTATTACCCGGTGCAGGACAAAGGATTTTTTATTTATTACCTCCCAGACCTTATAGGCCGGCTCATTCTCCCACTGGGTGAACATGTATACTATGCTGCGGGTAAGCTGCTGGATCACATTATTGACAATGCGCTGGCAGAGTACGGCGATCTCAGAACCGACCTCCCCGGCGACCTCTTGCAGGCCTGCCCGGGAAGCCCCGGCATCACCCAGGCCGAGTTCTAAAAGCACATTGAAGGCGTCGGTTACGGTGGGGCTTTTGCCCCCGAAGCAGGCCGCCACATCCCGGCGCATAGGCCCGATTTTAAGCTCCTGGTTCTGAACCCAAATCGTACTGTCTCCGCCCAGGGGAATCGATTCAATGGCGAATGAATTTACATGGGTAAGATGTCCCCTTAATAGAGCTCCCCGCGAGGCGTACAGCGGTTCGCCTTCAATGAGCAATGATATGTCGGTGGTGGTTCCACCGATGTCCACGACCACGGAATTGGCCTTTTCCCGGGTCAGGGCGACAGCTCCCATGGT
>CAZYPJ010000024.1:570-1177 GCA_964649365.1 uncultured Anaerolineales bacterium
GCGGCGAGCGCAACGCGCTGCGCCCCCTCACACAACCCTGTATCATTATATGTCAAACTCAGGAAGTCGCCACTTTGGTTTCCTGCAACTTGATCAGAGCTTCGATCAGCGCCGTCGTACCTTGAGGGCCAAAGTTGGTCACTGATGAACTCTCGCTGCTGCTTTGACCACCGCCAAAGCCACCCGGGCCGCCCCCACCCGGACCGCCGCCTCCGGGCGGCATCCCACCGCCGCCCCCGCCAGGCATCCCACCGCCGGGCATACCGCCGCCCATAGCTTCCGGCGGCATGCCGCCCTCCGGCATGGCGCCTTGGGCGCCGCCGGCCCCGCGCTGGCCAGGGCTACCCCTCGCCAGTTCGCTGCCCTGCGCCCGCTCTTTAACCGCCTTTTCAATTTCGTCTGCGAAGCGGTTCCACTCGTTCAGAGTCATGGCCGTATAATAACAGGTTACCGCCCGGCGTGGGAAGTTTAAGCGTCCCGATATTTCATTGCTTGTACAGACCTGCATCTGAGGATACCGGTTGTTGATCAGGTCCCTGACCGTCCGTTCGTGAAGATCGTTGCGGTTGGAAAACTTGCCGGCCACCGCCACCCGTTTAATTCCCAG
>CAZYPJ010000024.1:1187-1443 GCA_964649365.1 uncultured Anaerolineales bacterium
CCTGCGCCCGGGCCACAGCGCTCATATCTTGGAAAGAGAGCTTCATTTCCGTAATCGCTTGGCGCTGTTTTGATGTCATCGTGTTCTCGATCTGTTTCACCAGAGCGGGCACTTCCTTCTGCGCCACCGAGTCGCTGCTGCTCAGCGAATTGTACGCCTTCCATAAAGGCAACAACTTGGCGGCTTGTTCGGCATCTACAGCCTGGTCAGTCCCTTCCAATTTGAACGTCCCGACCAACATCTGCATCACCGTTGG
>CAZYPJ010000024.1:1453-25223 GCA_964649365.1 uncultured Anaerolineales bacterium
AATCGGGCGGACATTATGCACGCGCAACTGGAAGCCTCGGGGACGCTGGGGACGATCGCCGCCCGCCTGGTCGGCGTGCCGAGCGTATTCACGCTCCACACACTCGACGAGCTTCGGCCCCGCGAACGGGCGGGCCGCCGGCCACCGGGTCTGCTTGCGTGGAACAAGCCGTCAACGAGAGCACGAACACGCACAACAGACTCATAATTCCGAGCGTTCTTCTCATCATCTAGTTTCCTTTCATCTCAGAGCTTCAGCTCATTCATGTCGCAGCGATTCAATAGGGTCGAGCTGGGCCGCTTTGCTGGCCGGGTAGTACCCGAAAAAGATACCAACTGCCGCCGCTGAACCAAAGGCCAGACCAATCGAGCTGGGCACCACCACCGTGTTCATACTGCCCATCTTGTCAAACAGCCAAGAGCCGCCCACGCCGCAGATAACGCCGATCAGACCGCCGACCAGGCTGAGCATCAACGCCTCAGTCAAGAATTGCCCCCTAATCGCGCCCTGTGTGGCGCCTACCGCCTGGCGAACGCCGATCTCACGGGTGCGTTCGGTGACCGATACGAGCATGATGTTCATGATGCCAATACCGCCCACGAGCAGCGACACGCCCGCCACCCAAGCCAGCAACGAACGAAAGGCTGCCGTGGTGGACGCTCGCGTCTCGATAATGTCTTCCTGCGTCTGGATAGTAAAGTCGGGTTCGTCCACCGTTACGCCGTGCCGTCTGGCCAAGAGCAGCGAGATCTGTGTGATTGTCTCCGCAATTTTGTCCTGGCTTTCGGCTTGCACATAAATCGTGCGGACGTTATTCCCCATGAACGCTGCCAAACGCGAGGGAACGAACTTTTGAAAGAGCGTCGTGATCGGAGTGTACATACGAGCATCCCAATCTTCGCCGCCGACCGTTCCTTTTGAATCCATAACACCGATTACCGAGAGTTTGGTAGTGCCGACCAATACCTTTTGCCCAATTGGGTCTGCATTGCCGAACAGCTCTTCGGCCAAAGAAGACCCCAAAACAGCCACTTTGCTTTTTTTCTCCAAGTCGGCTTGATTAAAGAAACGCCCGTCAGCTACGCTCACGTCACGCACCGATGGAAAGTCGGGCGTGGTGCCGATAATCGCCACATTAGAGACAGCGACGCTGCCAAACTTGACCAACTCGCTAGAACGCTGCTCAACGGTCATACCGACGACGCCAGGCACTTGAGATGCAATGGCCTCGGCATCATCGTAAACCAGGGTGCTTTGCGGAGGCCCCCCTGGGCCAGCGCGAGTCATGCTCGCGCTGACAAAGATCAAGTTCGCGCCCAGGCTGTTGATCTGCTCGGCGATGGTCGCCTCAGTGCCGGCGCTCACCGCCATCATGATGATGACAGCAGCCACGCCGATGATCACGCCCAACATGGTCAACAGCGAGCGAACCTTGTTCGTCGTCAAGCCCTCTAATGCCACCCTCAGCATCTCGGTAAACTTCATTGAGATACCTCCCCCTCCGCCCCAACATCTCGATGCTTGCCATTGTGGATCACCTTATCAACCAGGCCATCGCGCAATGAGATGATGCGCTCGGTATGCGCGGCAATCCCAGGGTCGTGCGTCACCATCACGATCGTACGCCCTCGAGCATGTAGGTCGTGTAGGATAGCCATAATCTCTTCACCCGAGCGCGAGTCGAGATTGCCCGTTGGCTCATCGGCCATGATAAGTACCGGATCATTCACCAACGCCCGCGCGATAGCCACCCGCTGTCGCTGGCCGCCCGAAAGTTCGTTGGGCTGGTGATTCATGCGGTCGCCGAGGCCCACCGACTCCAGAGCTGCTTTGGCGCGCTCCATGCGGCTTTGCGCCGTCTGATGGTTGCGCGCGTCATAGAGCATCGGCAGCGCCACGTTTTTCAGCGCCGTGGTGCGCGACAGCAAATTGAACGATTGAAAGACAAAGCCAATTTGCTGATTGCGAATATGGGCCAATTCGTCTTTGTTCATATCGCTAACATCCTGACCATTGAGCAGATAGCGCCCGCTGGTGGGCCGATCCAAACAGCCCAGGATGTTCATCAGTGTACTTTTGCCCGATCCAGAAGGCCCCATAATGGCGACGAACTCGCCTGGCTCAATTCGGATATTTATCCCATGCAAGACGGGCACACTGATCTCGCCCAATTGGTAAGTTTTATGTAGGTCTTGCGTTTCGATGATCGCGTTCTCGGCCATTATTTCGTCTCCACGTTACCCGTGCTGACAGTCTCGCCCACTTTTAGGCCCGATTTGATTTCGGCATAGGTCATATCCATCAGGCCAACCTCGACAGTGCGGAACGTCAACTCGCCATTTTCCATTACAAACACGCCATACTCTTTGGCGCCATCCTCGTTTGTGCCGATCTCGCGCAGCGCCTCTACTGGCACCAGAACTGCGTCTTCGGCATGCCCGCCGATGATGTCCACCGTAGCATTGAGACCAGTAGGCAGCCCTTGGGGTTTATTGAACGAGGTGGCATCAAGCTGCACCAGCGCGCGCACCACCTGCACGCCCGATTCTTCCACCAAACCAGGATCAATTTGCGTAACAACACCCTTGAAAGTCTGATCGGGCAGAGCGTCCAGCGTCACCTCGGCTTCCATACCCACTGCGACGGAAGACATATCTTCTTCATCCACGAACACTTCGATCAAAGGCTGAGTCAAGTCAGATAACGTAATAATTGTCTCATTATCCAGCGCCTGCTGCCCCACTTGGCCATTCACGGTGATCACCGTGCCATCAATGGAAGCGACCATAACCGTGTCAGTCAACACTTGGTTCGCCTCCGCTAACGCCGCCTCGGCTTGCTCCACGCCGATCTCGCTCTGGCTCACTTTCGCCTCGGCCAACTTTTTATCATCTTCATCGGGGCCATTCACCAATTCATCCAACGCCTCCTTGGCCTGGGCCAGAGTGGCTTTGGCCTCAGCAAGCTCGCCTTCAGTAGCCTCTTCTTGGAGTTCTCGCAGAGATTCCTGGGCCTGGGCAAGCGTGGCCTTGGCCTCAGCAAGTTCAGCCTCCGTAGCGGGTTCTTTCAGTTCAGCCAGATTGATCTCAGCTTGCCGCACAGAGATTTCAGCGTTCCACACGCTGACTTGGGCCTGATCGTAGGCGCCAGAATCCTTGTCCATCTTGGTACCTTTGGCGTCACGAGACATTTGCGCCGCATAGAGGTTATTCTTGGCCTGGGCGACTGACATCTCGGCTTGCTCGATATCGGTCGCGCTAGGGCCATTGACCAAATCCTCATAGTTCGCTTTCGCTGTCGCTACCGCAGCCTGAGCAGCAGCAAGCTCGGCTGCTGTAGGGCCTTCCGTGAGATCAGCCAACGCCTCTTCGGCCTTTTTGACGGCCGCTTCGGCTGCCAATCGCTCGGCTTCAGTAGCCTCATCCACCAGGTCTTCATAATCCTGCTTGGCCGTCTCTAGCTCAATCTGCGCCTGTAATAATTGCTGCCTGGCGGTCAATACTTGCTGTTGAGCGCTCAGATCCTCCTGGCGCGCTAACACATCACCCTTTTTGACCTGGTCGCCTACTTTGACATTGATCTCAGTGATCGTTCCATCGCTCGCAAAGCCCAACTCCGCCTCGTTCGCTGCAATCACCCGGCCGGAACCGGTGATCGAGATGATCATTTCACCCGAGCGAGCGCGCGTCGTCCGGACTTGCGACTCCTGGGTCACGACAACAGTGTGGCTGCGCTTGTACCAGTAGTAACCACCCCCGCCAGCCGCTGCGATAACAAGAACCAACAAGATAATAACAAGCCATTTTCGTTTGCGGAACACAGTCTGTCCTCCTAAGTATGGGTACGCACAATGGTCGTTAGGTTGTTTCCTCAGCTAGATTACAGCAAGATTATTAAGGGATTATGTAGTCCTCATTCAGACAATATTCAGGTAAATACATTCCGCCCCGACCTGACGGTCGGGGCGGAACAAGCAGGGAGAGACTGAGAGATAGCAGTGGGTCAAGGCGCTGGAGCGCCACGAGCACTATGTGGCCTTTTCACAGACTAAGCTTGATCATCTGCACTCGGCGTCGCTCCGCGATTCGGCGCATCCGACGGGCGACCGGGTCGGTGGCCACCCAGCTTACCGTCCGGGGCGCCGCCCTGCAGTCCATTCGACGCTTTGTCCAGATAACCATTCTTCAGCCCCTCCAACAGCCAATCGGCGTGTTCTTGGGTGATGCTCCCATCCTCCACAGCCTGGGCAATCTGCTCACTGAGCGCCTCCCGACGGGCTTCTGTGGCGGCGCTCTCAACATCCTCTACATCCACGCCCGCCGCAGCGGCCAAGTCGGCATAGGTGCGCCCGCCCCAAAGCTGTAGTTCGAGTTGATCGGTCGTCATATTCAAGACTGCCGCAACGGCCTCGCGCTCATTATCGCCGCCGCGCTTATGCCCCAGGCCGAACATGCCGGGGCCGAAGCCCATACCATAACCATTGTCCAATCCCTCAAGCATCCAATCGGCCTGCGCTTGGGTCATGCTGCCATCCTCAACGGCCGCGGCGATGGATTCTTTCTGAGCTTCAAGGCGAGCAGCCTTGGCCGTTTCTCTCGCCGTCTCGCGAGCTGCCTCGGCTGCATCGTAAAGCGCCTGCAAATCTACGCCGGCTGCATCGGCCAAGTCGGCCAAGGTCTCGCCCTCTTTGATCTGCGCCGAGAGATCGTCTGCCGTTGTTCCAAGAAGCTGGGCTACCGCCTCCAGTTCTTCGGATGATAGACGTCCATGCTGCGGCCCGCCGCGTGGACCGGCCCCATCAGGGGGCGGCCCCTGCGGGTCCGACTCGACCTGCGGCGTTTGCGTCGCCGTCTGCGCCCCGACGGTCATCCCGGCGGTCAGAGCGATCAGCGCGGCCAGCGCCAAAACGATTCCTAAAAGCCCTAGATGTCTTTTCATTGTGTTCACCCCTTGTCTGTTGATTCATTCGCCTCTACAGCGCGCTCGAGCGTCTGCAAATCCAGTGTATCGAAAGATTGTTCAGAAGTCGTCAAGAAGAGGTGAAGAATGTGCGCGCTCGCTCCTTCGGGCAATGCTGATTACGACAAGTAGACGTCGGCGCAATTGACAGGCGCGGCATTCTGTGCCAGGATATGGGTCGGCGCGGGCGTAAGGTTGCCCGGCCCATATTCAGAGAGGAGATGCAACCATGAACATGAGAGTCGAGATTCAGTATTGCACCTCTTGAGGCTACCTTGCCAGAGCCGCCAGTTTGGCGGAAAAGATGCTCGACCAGTTCAAGAACAGACTGAGCGAGGTAGCGCTGATACCCTCATCAGGCGGGGTTTTTGAGGTTACTCTGGGGGGCGAAAAGATCTATTCCAAATTGCAGACGGGCGTGTTTCCCAACGAGCGAGCGCTGCTCGCCGAGTTGGATAGCAAGCTAACCTAAATCATACCGTGCATAGAAAACTTTGGGCGCGAGGGCTGGCTCACCACCGAGCGGCCCTCGTTTTATTTGTGGGCAAAAGAATGCGGTTGGCGAGGAGAGCTTTTTGTGCTAGACTGTAAGCTAATATCCACGAGGTGAGGCGCAATGACTCAAGATGTTCGTTATGCCCTGATTGGCCTAGGCAATATCGGTCGCAATTTGCTGGATATCCTGGCGCATCGCCAGGCTCAGATAGCAAAGGATTACGGCATCAAGTTTGTACTCGTGGGCGCGGCGGATTCGGGCGGCGCAGCGATTGCACCCGAGGGGTTGGACCCGATCAGCGTGCGCGACCTCAAACTCGCCAAGCAAAGTGTGAGCGCCTACCCTAACGCTGGGCGTCCGGGGATGAAAGCGCTCGAAATGGTGCGCGCGATACGAGCCGATCTGCTGGTTGAGGCCTCGCCTACCAATTTAGAGCATGGCGAGCCGGGCCTAAGCTGCATGCGCGCCGCCTTGCAAGCGGGGTGGCACGTGGTGGCCGCTAACAAAGGGCCGCTGGTGTTGGCTTATACCGAGTTGACCGCGCTGGCCAAAGCTTCCGGGCGCAAGTTGTTCTACAGCGGCACAGTGGCAGGTGGGCTGCCCACTGTCAACCTGGGCGTGCGCGATTTAGCAGGCAGCGGCGTGTTCAAGATAGAAGGCATCTTTAACGGCACAACGAATTATATCCTCACCCGCATGGAACAAGAACAAATCTCTTACGAGGTAGCGTTGAAGGGCGCGCAAGAAGCTGGCATCGCCGAAGCCGATCCCACGCTCGATGTAGATGGCTGGGATGCAGCCAACAAGCTCATCATCATCGCCAATAGCGTATTGCGCCGCCCCACGCGCCTGGCCGACGTAACCGTTGAGGGCATCCGCAAGGTGACGTTGGAAGATCTGAAGAGGGCGCGCGCTGAGGGTAAAGTCATCAAATTGTTGGCCGTAGCCGAGAAACAAGGCGAGGATTATTCGCTCAGCGTCAAGCCGCGCGCTCTGCCCAAGGATCACCCTATGGCGCGCACGGGGATGTGGGACATGGGCGTAGTGTATTATACCGACTATATGGGCGTCATCAGCGCGGTGATCGAGGAAAAGGGGCCTGTGCCCACATCGGCAGCAGTGTTGCGCGATATGATTAACGTGTACGTCGTGTCGTGACATGCTTCGAGTGATTGGGGCGGCCCTGCAAGGTCGCCCTTTTTTCGTCTGTATCGGGCACATCGAATATGCGGATGGCGATCTCGGCGATAGCTAACACCACCAAGCCCCACGAAGCCATCAACAGCACGATCAGCCCGATATAGAGCAACGGGCTTTGTTGCGAGACCTCGACGTACAGGCGCAACAGCGAGACATACATCGACGTCACCTCTATCAGTGTTAAGATTGGGCAAGATGAACCGATTATACTTGAACGCGCGATCCGTTCAAATGGGATTTAGCGATGGGTAATTTGAAATATACGGCGATGCGCGACATTACGGCGGCGCTGATCGGGTGGTACACCGTCAAACAACGCGATCTGCCCTGGCGACGCACCACCGACCCCTACCGCATCTGGGTTTCTGAGATCATGCTGCAACAGACGCAAGTGGTCACGGCGATCCCTTATTATGAACGTTTCCTGGCGCGCTTTCCCACTGTCGAGGCGTTGGCGCAGGCTGCGCTGGACGAGGTGTTGGCTTTGTGGCAGGGGTTGGGCTATTACTCGCGGGCGCGCAGTCTGTACGCCGCTGCGCAAATCGTGCACGCTCAGCATCATGGCCAAATCCCCGCCCAACGCGATGAACTGTTGGCTCTGCCGGGCATCGGCGAATATACGACGGGGGCCATCCTCAGCATCGCGTTCGGGCGCGATGAACCAGCCATAGATGGCAATGTAACGCGGGTATTATGCCGCTTGTTCGCCTATGAGGGCGACCCATCCAAGCCGGCGGGCAAGCGTTTTCTACGCGAGCGCTCGCTGGCATTGCTGCCATCGGGCCGGGCAGGCGACTACAACCAAGCTATGATGGAGCTGGGCGCCACAGTGTGCACGCCCAAGTCACCCTTGTGCTCAGAATGTCCCCTAACAACATTCTGTCGGGCGCGAGAACTGGGGCGACAGAATGCGCTACCTCTGGCCAAACCTCGCCGCAAGCCGCCCCATCATGAGATGGCGGCCGCGCTATGCCCTCGCAACGGTGCGGTGTTGATTGTGCGCCGAGCGCCCCAAGGGTTGCTCGGCGGTCTGTGGGAACTTCCCAGCGGCGAGATTGCCCCAGGAGAGGATCACGCTCACGCGCTGACTCGCCACCTGACCCAAGGACTAGGGTTAACAGTCACAGTTGGCCTGCGGATCGGCGTCGTCAAGCACGCCTATACCCATTTCCGCGTAACAGTATATGTGTACCATTGCGACGTCGCCGGCGAACCCCATGCCGCATCCCCTTGGGATAATACCCATTGGCTATCCCCCGGCGAACACGAGCGCGGACTGACCGGCATAACGAGCAAGATTCTGGACCGCGTGCCCTGGGCGGGCGCTGGGCTACTTCTCTAGCTTTTTTCCCGGAATCCCCGGCTCGGTCATGGCGATAGGGTCGAGGATCGTTTGTAGCTGCTCCTCGGTCAGATAGCCCCGCTCGCGCGCTACCTGCGCCAGCGATACCCTGCGCGCTAAAGCCTCTTGCGCTACGTTAGCAGCGGCGGCGTAGCCAATGTAGGGCTTGAGCGCGGTCGCCAGCCCCCTACTCCGCTCAGCCAATTGCCGACAACGCTCGACGTTGGCAGTAATTCCTTGCACACAGCGCTCGGTAAAAGCGCGTATGGCGTTAGTGAGGATCTCGAACGATTGCAGCAGGTCATAGGCCATGATAGGCATCATTACGTTCAATTCCAACTGGCCAGCCTGAGCGCAGGCCATGATAGCCTGATCGTTGCCCATCACATGATAACAGACCATGTTAAGCATCTCGGCCATTACAGGGTTCACCTTGCCAGGCATGATCGAAGAGCCAGGTTGCACTGGCGGCAAAGCAATCTCGTCGAGGCCAGTAGTGGGACCAGAGCTGAGCAAGCGCAGATCGTTGGCGATGCGCGTCAAGGTGACGGCCAGTGTGCGTAGCGCCGAAGAGACATCGAGAAAATCAGCAGTGCTCTGCATCGATTCAAATAGATTACCCGAACTCCTGAAATCAAGACCCGTCAACTCGGAGAGCTTGACCACCATCGCGGGGTGATAGTTAGGATGCGAGTTTAGACCCGTGCCCGTAGCTGTGCCGCCGATGCCCAGCCGTCGCAGGCCATCCGCCGCCCGCGCGATCCGCTCGCGATCCAGCCGCACTGCCTGGGCGTAGGCGCCGAATTCCTGCCCCAAGCGCACGGGCACAGCATCTTGTAAATGAGTACGGCCCGATTTGAGCACTAAATTGAATTCGCGCGCTTTGGCTTCGAGCGCCTCTATCAGACCATCAAGCACAGGCAGCAAACGCTCAGTCTTGAGCGCGGCAGCCACGCGAATCACCGTAGGAATGAAGTCATTGGTAGATTGCGCCATATTCACATGGTCATTGGGATTCACGGGCTTGTACACGCCCCGCTGGCCACCCAGACGCTCGTTGGCCAGGTTGGCGATGACTTCATTGGTGTTCATGTTGTGCGATGTGCCCGCGCCTGCCTGGAAAGGGTCCACCACGAATTGCTCGCGCCAACGGCCATCCACAATTTCACTCGCGGCTTCAACAATGGCGCGGCCTCGCTCGGCATCCAATTGGCCCAGCGCCATGTTCACCTCGGCGGCAGCGCGCTTGACCAGGGCGCTGGCGGCGATATAGTCAGCGTGCTGCCGCAAACCGCTGATGCGAAAATTGTCCACAGCCCGTTGTGTTTGCGCGCCCCATAGGGCGTCATCGGGAACCTGAACCTGGCCCAGCGAATCGGTCTCAATCCTCATGGTGATCATACCCTTCCTGCGTCGCGTCGTCGAGATCAGCGGACTGATCGTCGCTTCCATCATCCAATTGCAACGCCAGCAAATAACCGCGAGCGCGCTCGGCTTTATCGTAACGATACACTAGATCCCAAAAAGCGCGCGAATGGTTTGATTCTAGCAGGTGCGCCAGCTCGTGCACAATGACATAATCAAGCACAAAATCAGGCGCGTTCGCGAGCCGCTCCGAGATGCGCACGTTGCCTGTCGCGGGGCTGCAGCTGCCAAAGCGTTTGCGTTGATTGCCCACAAAGCGGATGCTGCGCCAGCGCGTCTGCCCACCCAAGAGCTGCCTATTCAGCCGTTCGGCGCGCTGTTGCAATGCCTGATCTGAGATCATTTGGCGCTGATGTTGGCGTCGGCGTCGCACTTGGGCAACAAAACTATCAATAGCTTGGCGTAGTTCGCGGTCGGGAATATCGGCGGGGGCGCGCACTTCTAGAGTGCACCAATTCACCAGGCGCGCCCCAACCGTCTTTTTGCGGCGCGCACTGCGAATAATGCAGATGGTGAGATCGTCGGAGGCAAATTGATCGGGCAAGGTCATCGCCGCTGTTTAGCCTCAACAATAGAGAACCCCAGTTGTTTAGACTGGGGTTCACGCTGTGCCGAGGAAGGGATTTGAACCCTTGTGGATCTAATATCCACCACGCCCTGAACGTGGCGCGTCTGCCAGTTCCGCCACCTCGGCTCGACAGCGCACAATATACCACCAGCGCGCAGGTTTGTCAAAATCGCGTTCGTATTACCTCAGCGAGGACGCACATTCAGGCCCCTTTCTTTGGCTTCGCTATATAACAGGCGTTGCGTGGCGATATACCAACTGCTAATAGTTCGAAAGCGATCGGCGGAGCTGAACATGGGACCAAGTTGCACATTCTGCACCTGAGCGTCCACCGCATAGTTGTACACCGGCTGATACAACAAAAGCGAGGGCACATCGCGGGCAAATACCTCTTGAAACCGCCGGTAGTATTCTATCCGCGCTTCTCGATCCTCGGTAGAACGAGCATTTTCTAAGAGCCTATCGGCCTCTTCGCTGATATAGTTGGCAAAGTTCAGCCCATCCTCGTTCGCCTGGCTAGAATGCCAATAAGGATAAGGGTCAGGATCGGCGGGTAGATTTTGCCAGCCAGAGAGCACGGCGTCGTATCGGCGCAGCTTGAGCATCTGGCTCACCAACTCTTCCCAGCTTACCGTCTGCGGAGTGACGCGAATGCCCACCTCAGCCAGTTGGCGACCGATGGCCTCGATCAATGCCACACGCGTAGGGTCATCCTCATTCGTCGCCAACGTGAATTCGAGCTTGAGTTCACCGCGCTCGCGCACACCATCGCCATTGTTATCGAACCAACCTGCTTCTTCGAGCAAGTCCTTGGCTTTGCGTAGATCGCGGCGAAACTGGGTTCCGGTGGGATCGTAGGCCCATGAGCTAGGCAAGATCGGGCTAGAGATCACCACACCCTGACCATCGAGGATTTCATCCACCAATTTCTGACGGTCGAGCGCCCACATCATCGCCTGGCGCACCGCAATATCCTGAAAGATGCCTCGATCTAGATTGAGATATACGAGGTTATAGCCCGAAAGAGGCGCAGAATATAGGTTCATCGCCTTGTCGGCGCGGATGGACGCCAAATGTTCCGGCAACACGCGCGCTACGCCGGCCACGTCGCCATGTTTGCGCGCCTCGTAAACTGAGGCGTCGTTGGGGTAGAAAAAGAACTCGAGCCGATCCAGGTAAGGCCGTGAACGGTAGAAATCGGGGTTGGCCGCCAGCACAATGCGCCGCGCGCTCACTTCGGCTACCTTGAAAGGGCCAGTGCCGACAGGTGAGGCATTGAACTTGCTTTCGCTGAGATCGGCAATCGAGGCGCTGCCGAGGATATGCGCCGGCAAAATGCCGATGGTCGTGTACTCCATGAAAGGCGCGAATGGCTCGCGTAACACAAAACGCACAGTATAAGTATCCACCGGTTCGACCACCACAGTACGCCACAGATCTGAAAGATAGGGGAAACCCTGGAAATCTGGGTTTTTGACAACACCAATAGTAAAGACTACATCATCAGCAGTGAACGGCGCGCCATCATGCCATACAACACCCTGGCGTAAATAAAAGGTGTAAACCGTGCCGTTCCGAGCAATCTCCCAACGTTCCGCCAAATCGGGAACGATCTCCCCCTTTTCGTTGATCCGGGTTAGGCCGCTAAAGATCAAGGACACCAAGTCTTGATCCACAGGGTTGGCCTGGCTCAGGAGCGGATTGATGGCATGAGGATTCCCCGCGAGGCCCTCGGTGAAGGTGCCACCAAAATCGGGGACAGTAACAGTAGTGATACTGAAGGCCAAATACCCCATTCCTGCCACGAGTAATGCAATGGTCAGGAGTGTGATAATGACCTGCAGCCGGATGCGGCCCATAAAAGCTCTCCGCCGGTCAGGATGAGACGAGCACGTTAAGAATCGAGGTCAGAAAAAAGACCACGCCCAAAACGATTGTGAGGTTAAAGACCAGCTTTTCGACGCCGCGCCGCGTGCGGTGGATCGAGCTGTCGCTGCCAAACATGCGGCCCAGACCCGCGCCCTGGCCCTGCATCACAGCCAATGTGATCAACGCAATTGCTACGATGATCTGTACGATGTTCAAATATACGCTCACGGGAGTTCCTCCGGTCTAGTGCTGCAAATCAGATCGCTCCAGAATCCCATCATGCAAGGCGTGATTATAACATGGTATGCTGCTTGCCGCAAGTTGAGCACGCCATTATGAGTTATTTTCCGCCAGCCAGCGCTCGCGCTCATAACGCAGTCGCTCAGCGATACGCTGCGCCAACGAAAGCGCAGCTTTGGCGTCAGGAGCGCCGCCCTCAAAAAGAGACCCCGACGCCGATGATGGCACGATCACGTTCAACGCTTTGGGCGCTACGGTGATGGTAACGGGGGTATTGCCCGCTGGGTCGCCGTCAGTATGAAGCGGTAATGATCGTTCGCCTCGGATGGTCACGCTCCGAGCACGATAGATCTCCATCTTGGGATCTTGCTGATGTTTACCAAGCAAGACCATGAACAGATGTCGAAAGATATCGAGGGTATTTCCCCCCTTAAAAATATAAACATCCAACAAGCCGTCGTCGAGTTGAGCTTGGGGAGCCAACATCCAAGAGCTGCCATATAGCTGGGCATTACTCACAACGATAAGCAACACACGCTGACGAAAAGCCTTGCCATCGATTGTCACCGTCATGCGAGTGCCCCGCAAGCCCAAGCTGAGAGCAATAGAGGTCACTAGATAGGTCACATTGCCAAAGCTGCGGCGAATCTCACGGTGCGGCTCGATTTCGCGGGCAACTTGGGCGTCGAATCCGATGCCGCTCCAGAGAATAAAGTAACGATCTCCTGCCTTGCCCATATCAACGCGGCGCACTTGCCCGCTCACCAAAGCGCGGGCCGAATCGAGCAAGGCCGTGCGATAGACGGGCGTCCACACTGGCAATCCCATCATATGCGCCCATACATTGCCCGTGCCCACAGGCAACACGCCCAAAGCGCACTCCGAGCCAACCAGCCCAGAGGCCACTTGGCCTAATGTGCCGTCGCCGCCCACCGCAAGCGCGACATCAAAGCGATTAGCGGCTGCCTCGCGAGCATAGGTAGTAGCATCGCCCGGCCCCATGGTCTGGCGTAAGATGATCTCCCATCCACACGCACGCAGATAGGCGATGACCTCGTCTAGTTCATCGCGCACATCGCGTTGCCCGGCGGCGGGGTTAAAGATGAGCATTGCTTTCATGGCGCTTACTATACCGTAAAGCTATCCCTTTGCCAAGAGAATGTTTGACGCCCTTTTTCTTTCAGGCTACAATAGCCTCACTCCGAGGAAAAGGATCAGGCCGAGTGCCCCAGGCCAAGCCGATCTCTGCACGCCGCCCCAGCTGTTCACCTAACGCCCCATTTCTGAACAATGCGCGGCGCGAAGCGCTGTTGGCCTATCTCTTTATTCTCCCTTCATTGGTCATCATTCTGGTTTTTGGCATCTACCCTGTCATTCGCGCCGCATATATCAGCTTGCACAATTGGAGCATCGTCAAAGGGCGTTTTATCGGGCTGGAAAACTATCGCGCCCTGATCGCCGACCCCGACTTTTGGAAATCACTCCAAGTCACTGTGTTTTATGTGATCGCCACTGTTCCCACCACAATGCTCATCTCACTGCTGATCGCCTATTTGTTATTCAAGCCGATCCGCTGCCGTGCGATTTTTCGCACCTTGTTTTTTCTCCCTTACGTTACTTCGATGGTGCCAGCAGCGATGGTGTGGCAATGGATATTTAACTATCAGGCCGGTGTATTGAATTATGTCGCCGGCGGCGTATCGCAAGGCGTAGCCAAGTTGCTGCGCGTAGCAGGTAATCCGCCCGGCATCTATATCTGGATGACGCTAATGGCGGTATGGATCATCTACCTGCTCGTCACCATCAAGCGGCGCACATCGCTCATGACCTGGCTCTTAGCCTGCATCGCGGGGCTGCTATTGCTGGCGAGCGCTCTCTTTTGGGTCAAGCCCGACTGGCTACAGAATACCATCAAGCAATTCGAGACCTTTTTCCCCGTTCGCTGGTTACAAGAGCCGCGCGGCGTGTTCCTCTATCTGGGCAAAAAGTGGGGTTTTGACCCACCCAAATGGTTGCAAGGCCCGAGTATGGCGTTGATCGCTGTTTCGATTGTGAGCATGTGGCACTTTGCCGGCTATGACATGGTGATCTATCTGGCTGGGCTGTTCAACGTGCCTCCTGAATTGTACGAAGCGGCGCGCATTGACGGCGCCAGTGAGGGGCAGATTTTCTGGAAGATCACTTTTCCGCTACTTTCGCCCACTACCTTTTTCCTGCTCATCACTTCGACCATCGGGGCATTCCGCGCTTTTACCATGTTCTATGTGCTCACCACCGGTGGTCCGCTTCGGACGACCACCTCGGTCACCTACTATATCTATGACCGCTTTTACACGGCAAGTCGCTGGGGTTATGCCTCAGCTATTGCCTTTGTGTTGTTCGGCATCATCTTGGCGATGACCCTGCTCAACAACCGCCTAGCTGGGCGACATGTGGTATATCAGTAGGAAGACATATGGCCGAAAACACGATCAGCCAGCGCAAGCCTATCGCCCTGTTCAGCCCTCGCCGCACACGCCAGGTTAAACGCGGCTCGTTATACACTGTCTTGATATTGGGCAGCGCGATCACCTGCTTTCCCTTCGTCTGGATGGTATTGACCTCATTCAAAACCTACGGCGAGTCCATCGCTACGCCCCCCTCGGTATTTCCCCAAGAATGGGGGGTGCGGGCATCCGTACTGAGCGCGATGATCGGCATGTACCCGCTCGTCATCGTTGTGTTTGCTCTCTGGATGGCGCTAGGCGTCTTTATTGCCCGCAAAATCACCGATCGGGTGATCGCCGGCATCTATGTGTCCGCGCACTTGGCGCTCTTTTTCGTGCTGGGCAACCTGAGCTTGCTGGGCGATTACCGACTCGCCGGTCTGCTTCAAGCGGCAGCGGCCAAGACACAGCGCACATTGCAACCATTCTGGGGAAATTACACTGAGGCTTGGGGGCGGGCGCCCTTTGCGGCGTATTTCAAGAATTCGTTCATTATGAGCACACTGACGCCTCTGCTCATCGTAGTTACATCGGCGCCGGCGGCCTATGCTTTTGCGCGGTTGCGCTTTCCGGCTAAAGATGCGCTCTTTATGGTGTATCTGGCGACGATGATGATCCCTTCCGAAGTATTGCTCATTCCCAACTTTATTATCATCTCCGAGTTGGGCTGGAAGAACACCTACCTGGCGCTGATCGTGCCCAATGTCGTGAGCGTCATGTCCATCTTTTTCCTGCGACAGTTTTTTCGTAGCATTCCAAACGACCTGTACGATGCAGCAACCATTGACGGGGCCGGTCATACCCGCTTCCTGATCTCTATCGCCATGCCGCTGGCCCGCCCGGCGGTCGTGAGCACAGCGATGTTTAACTTTTTGGGGGCCTGGAATGCGCTCCTTTGGCCGTTGCTAGTTACCGACAAAGAGAGTATGCGCCCCATCGCCCTGGGTCTAGCGGCGTTCTCTACTGAAGCGGGGATGCAGCCCCAGCTCTATATGGCAGCTGCCACTTTCACTATAGTGCCGATCATCGTACTGTTCTTGTTTGTGCAGAAGCAGTTCATTGAAGGCATCGCCCGGACGGGCATCAAGTAGCTGCCACTGTGACTGGAAATGCCAAGACGTTGGATCGGGCAAGAATACTGCTTTGACCGAGTTGACGCTCTTGCTCGCTCCAACGTTTTTGTTTGCTTCACTCTATATAGAATGGAACAGACCATGCTAGAGATTGCGATTCGCGCGGCCCGCGAAGCGGGCCAGGTGTTGGCGGCGCTCTATGCGCGCCCGCACGAGATTCATGTCAAAGGATTGCGAGACATCCTGACCGAGGCCGACTTGGCGGCGGAACAGGCCGCGCTCGGGGTCATTCGCGCAGGCTGCCCCGGCGCGCTCATCGTCTCGGAAGAGACCCACACCCAGTGGGATGTGCGCAGCGAGCAGCCCATGTGGTTCGTGGATCCGTTGGATGGGACGACCAATTTTGCGCGCGGCTTGCCGATGTTCAGTGTGTCGGTGGGGTTAGCTGTCAAGGGGCAGGTACAATGCGGCGCAGTGTACGATCCGCTATTGGATCGCCTCTACTATGCCGAACGCGGGCAGGGCGCCTATCTGAACAACCAGCGGTTAGCGGTGAGCGACCGCGCCAAACTGGACGAATGTCTCATTCTGCTCGATTGGCCACGCCACCAAGCCACACGAGAGCAAAGCGCCAAGTTTCTGCATCGGCTGGCGCCCCAGGTAGATGCGGTGCGTTCGCGCGGCAGCGCGGCGCTGGGATTGTGCCACGTGGCCGAAGGCTCTGCCGACGTGTATTATCAATACACCCTCGGCCCATGGGATGTGGCAGCGGGAATCGTGATCGTGGAAGAGGCGGGAGGCAAGGTGACTAACCTGCACGGCCAGCCCTACTCGCTCGATCAACCCGGCTGGTTGGCCACCAATGGGCTGGTACACCAAGCAATCATCGAAGCGGGGCCATACCAGTAGCAGGATTTGCCGCAAGGGGGCGCAACGTATCGCGCCCCCTTTTCTCTGTGCTTAGATGTCTATCTTGTCTTTGGGCAAATAAGGACATTTGATGAACACCAGCTTGAGCGGCTGAGCGCTTTCGTTGCGGATGTCATGCCGATCCTGGGGTTCCATGCGAAAAGCGTCACCCTCGCGCGCCGAATAATTCTGGCCGTTGACGACAAAAACGCCACACCCTTGCAGCACGTAAAAGGTTTCCTCCACCTGTTCGTGATAATGCCCGCCAAGCGTCTGGCCAGGCAGCAACAGAATCACGCCCCAATCAATCTTGGGGCCGCGAAATAGGTATTTGACGCCGCTGTCGCCGCCACGATAGGCTTGTTCGTTCTCGTTCACTTGTTGCATGGCGCTACTCCTAGATGCGATCTGCCGCACCGATATGTCGCGGCCGCGATTACAACTCCATGGCCGCCTTGAGGATTGCACGCACATCCTCGGCGCCCAATGTGCGAGGATTGGCCTTGAGCGAGCCGGAAGGGAGTGACTCTTTGATAATCAGGTCGAAAGAATCCTCCGTCACGCCGAATTGGGTCAGATGCAATGGCACGCCCACTTGCGTTACCAATTCGCGCACGCGCTCCACTGCCCGTTGCGCTGCCTGCTCGGTGGTCAATCCGTCGATTTTCACATTCAGCAAGCGCGCCACCTCGGCGTATTTCACCGCTGTGTAGGATAGGTTGTACTCCATTACGTAAGGCAAGAGCAATCCGCAGATTACGCCATGAGGGATGCGAAAATGCGACCCCAACGGATGCGCCATGCCGTGAACGCCGCCCAGCCGGGCGCTGGCCAACGCCATCCCCGCCAAGAGGCTGCCCATGCTCATGGCCTCGCGAGCGGCCAGATCGCCGCCTGCTTCGTAAGCGCGCACCAGGTTGGCGCCGATCAGTTCAATCGAGCGCCGCGCCAGTGCGTCGGTAACCGGGCTGGCCCCGATAGAGGTGTACGACTCGATAGCCTGGCATAGGGCGTCGCTGCCGGTGGAAGCCGTTACGTGGGGCGGCATGGAAACCGTCGTTTCGGGGTCCACCAACGCCACGCGGGCAAACCAGCCGTCATCGCGGATGCTCTCCTTCACTGCCGTCTTGGGGTTGATGAGCACGGCATTCTTGGTCACCTCGGCGCCGGTACCCGCTGTGGTAGGAATGGCAATGAAGGGTAAGCTCGGCCCGTCCAATTTGCGCCCGGCGTGATACTCCCACACCGCGCCGGGCAGGCCCACCAAACCGGCGATGGCCTTGGCGGTGTCAATCGAACTGCCCCCGCCCAACCCAATGAACGCCTGACACGATTCTTGCCGCGCCAATTCGATGCCACGCTCGACGGTCGCTAGGTCGGCCTCGCCTACTACCTGATCGAAGACTGTTACGTTCAGGTTCGCCCCTCGCAAAGATTGCAGCACCTTGTCGAGCAATGCGGACTGGCGAAAAGCGCCGTCGCAAACCAACATGACGCGCTCGCCATAGGCCGCCGCCGTCTTGCCCAGCTCCGCCAGGCATCCGCACCCCATAATCACCCGCGTGGGCGAAAAAAAGACGCTTGACATCAGACTCCTCCCAATCGGTTCATGATACTCGCACAATTGGCGCACGTTCCAGTGTTTCATCAGGTTCATCTATATAGGGCCGCATGTCAAGTTCCAGCTCGTCGTACCCCAAGAACGCGCTCACCCTGCGCGCCTCTTCGGCGGTGAGCGCCATGATCTCGGGATCAACGGCCTCGAAAAAGCGCACCGTCACCCGCTCTTCGCGCAAACCAGGCCACCAGACGCCTACAACACGACCGTCGGCCCACACGGCGCCCAACGACTCGTCGGCTCGGTCAAAGAGTGCGTCGCGGAAGGCATCGTCCACAAAACGACTCACGTCGCTATAGGCCATCAGCAAGCTATCGCGCTGAGGCAACAACGAAACGGCGCGATCATCATCTTTCACGGGCGCAAGCAGTTCATCCACTTGCGCATCTAGCAAGTAATAGTCGCCGGTTGAGCCAACGAGTTGCGCCCGAACCAATTGCCGATCCAAACCCATCAAAGCGGCTACGATATGCTGACGACCGACGCCGCCCAACCAATGCGATACATCGCCCACGGTGACAGGGCCAAAAGCGGCCACATAGCGCCAAATCACGCGCCGCAAAGCATCTTCCCAGCTCATGCTTTCCAGATCGAATGTGGGCAGCCAATAGGAAAGAGGCGCATAGGTGTAGAGGTCGCTGCGCCAACTGCCGCTGGGCCGAGCATGAACCAACAACCCTTTGGCGCACATCGCCGGAATCAACCGCGCCCCTAGGCGCATATGGCCCAATTCGGGACGCTCGGGGTCGTGGTAAAGCCGTGCGTTCAACGTGGGCAACAAAGCGGATAACTCGGCCAATGTGCATGGGCCGCGCGCGCTCATAACCTCAAGTACGCGCTGCACCAAGTCGTCGCTGCGCCCCGGCTCCTCTGTCCCCTGGAGTAACATGCTGGCGATCAGAGCGTCGAGGTCGCCCATGCCAGAGACAAGCAAAGGCTTGGTTACGCGGTAATAGGCTGGATAGTCTTCGGTAGGCACAATATAGAGCCGCCCATGCATCCCACGGATGCGCACCAAAGTGCGCCTATCGTAGAGCGATTCCTCTAGCGCCTGGCGAGTGAACCCTTCCAAGCGCGCCTCCAGCGCCAGATATGGCGCTATCGCTGGAGAGGCCCTTACCGGCCCAACCTGGCGCACGACCGTCAAAACATCTCGCCCGCGCGCCCTGGGGATCAAGCATTGCTTGCGCAACACATAGCGATTGGCCTGGTCGGCTGTCAAGCGTAAAAGCATGGCGTTTCACGCCCCCGAGGCGTTCTTGCAGGTGCATCAATCCCTCGCGCCCGCCGATCTCATTATAGCACAGCCGTCAACAGCTTGCATGGCAAGCATGGGCGCTATGCTGGTGTAAACTGAAAGGTCATGACGCCCGATGTATCGGCCACGTAGCGCCCATAGATCATCGGCGGAGCGTCGTAGGCCAGCAAGCGCGGCAACAAGAGCTTTAGATCATCTACCAGTTCAGCCAAAGGCAACGCAGCGATGGGATACCACGCCAGATCGCCCTCCGTCGAGGCGCGCACCACCCGAGAGGAAGATCGCCCCACGAAAATAAAGAGGATCACGCCGGGCGCACGGCAGTTCGAAATATGCACCAAAGCGCGTAAATCCAGATCAGGGACAACCAGGCCGCTTTCTTCTTCGATCTCGCGGCGGGCGCTGGCCACAATATCCTCACCCGGCTCGATATGACCACCTACGCCGTTGAGTAGGCCTGCCCACAACTTCTTATGAGGTGCGCCGCGCAAGAGCAAAACCTCGTCGCCGTAGATAATGAACGATAATGTGCGCGGAGATGCGAGGTAGCATCCTGGCTGGTTAGAACGTTGATCGGCCCATTGCATCGGTCAGCCTCCTACGTCTTTTGACGCGCTGCTGTGAATCATGTAAGATAGCACCCAGCTTTCCTCGCACTACCCAACCCAATGTCAAGGAGAGCGCATGACTTGGCGCCGCACGCTGGGGATTGGTCCGACGATCCTCATGACCTTGCTGATTGTACCCGCCGTCACTGCCGCCGGGGCAGACACTCAAATCACACCCAACCCATCGCTCATGCTGTTCACGCAGCTCGTCTGGCTCCTGCCGCTGGGCATCGCATTGTTGGCCGCCGGCGTCGGCGAGCCATCGCGCGCCGAAAAGGTGGCGGGGGCGTTGCCCATTGCCCTGGTCATTGCGCTGGCGGGCTATTCATTGACCGGCTTTGCCTTTCAATTCGGGGGCATCGGCCTCATCAACCAAGCGCCCGGCCTGGAGACCCTCACAGCCGAATGGTCGCCGCTCGACATCTACCTCGGAGAGGGGTGGGGGTTGATGGGCCTGCGAGGGTTCGCGCTGCCCTTTTCCTCGCCTCCCCCAGAGGTGTTGGGCCTGTTCCTCACGCAGTTGGCCCTCGTCACCACGGCGACGCTCATTTCTCTAGTCACTCTCCATGGACGTATCCCACGGCTGCCCGCATTCAGCCTGGCGCTATTCGTTGCCGGCGTTAGCTACCCTATCGTAGGCAACTGGCTGCGCGGCGGCGGATGGCTATCGCATCTGGCCACGACTTTGCATTTGGGCCAGGGTTGGGTAGATCGCGGCCTGGCATCGCTTCACCTGGTAGGCGCAGGAGCAGCATTGGCCGGCCTCGTCGCCTTTCGGAAGCGTGGATGGGTGGCCCCTAGCCGAGCCGAGTTGCCGCCGAGCCATCTGCCCCTATCAGTGCTAATCGGGGCATTCCTGGCATTGCTCGGCTGGCTGGTTGGAATCGCCAGTCAACCGCCCGCTGCCCAGGTTCTCGATCTCAACCTATTGTTGCTCAACGCGCTGGTGGCCATAGCGGGCGCTGTAACCGCTTGCTATGGATATTGCTGGCTGACGCGAGGGCGCAGCGACGTGGCGTTGATCCATCGCAGCATGTTGGCGGCGTTGATTGCCATCAGCGCCGCGCTCGATCAAGTCCCGCCTTGGGCAGCATTGGTGATTGGCGGAGTAGCTGGGTTGCTGCTGGCGCCGATGATGTACCTGGTAGATCATGTATTGGGGCTGGACGATCGCGCCGCCGTCGTGAGCACCCACGGATTTTCAGCCCTGTGGGGGTTATTGGCAGCGGGGCTGTTCGGCCCCACCGGGCTAACATGGAGTGCAAGCCAAATGCAAGCCCAACTCTTAGGAACAGCCGGCATCCTGGGGATGGGGTTGCTCATCCCCTTCGGTTTAATGGCCGCTATCGCCCAGGCCTACACCTTGCCCGTTACACTGCGTGTGCGCGCCCGCGAACGCGCGTTGCAACTAGAACAACAGCGACGGGCGCTGGAACGCCTACGTTTGCAGGGCAAGCTGTTGAATATTTGGCAAAGAACCTCACAAGCAACCCTAGCCATGCTATCCGCTTCCGAGCTACGCCTTGCTCGGCGCGCCAGGCTGACCCAAAAAGCGCGCACTGCGCGCCAGGCGATCACTACGCGCCGTCGCCGCCTCGGGCCAGCGCGTTAGCTCATGGCTTGCCCAGAGAGCGGGATCCGGTATAGCTCGGTATAGATTGCCCCATCAGGGCGCAGGTCGCTTTTCATTACACTGACAGCATTCACCGTCATCGAGGCGAGATCTTCTAAGGGTGATTCCGCCACCATCTTGCCCAAGGCTGTAATCTCGTCAATGGCAGCGCCATCTTTGATCCGCGCCAACGTCAAATGAGGTTGAAAGCCGCGCTGCTCGCGAGGAAAGCCAAGACGCTCCAGTTCGCTCTCCACAGCGCGTTGCAGGGGCGCCAAGCAGCCCGCCACATCGCGCACACCCACCCACACCACGCGCGGCCGGCGCACATTGGGAAAGCACCCCAGACCGCCGAGCGTCAGCGAAAAGGGCGCAGCCCCCTGGCAAGCGCACTCGACCGCTCGCCGGACTTGACCCAACTTGGTCGTCGGGACATCGCTCAAGAATTTTAGCGTCAGGTGGATTCCCTTCGGATTCACCCAGCGGCCCGCGCGCCCGCCTTCACTATGGCGTAGCCGCTCCTGCACCTGGGTTAGCGCAGCGCACACAGCGTCATCCAGTTCGATGGCCACGAACGTCCGCACCATCGCTAACATGTTACATCCCTTTCTCGGCGCTGTCAGCGGCGCGGCGCAATAGCCCGGCGGCGTTGTCGCCCATCAACTTGGCCAGCAAATCGGGGGCCAAAGCCAGCCCAGCGACGCGCTGCACGAAACGCTTTTGTGATATGAGTGGATAATCGGTGGCCCACAGCACTTTATCGGCAGCCCAGCTCAGCACGTGTCGGAACACAGCGTCGTCGTATAGATAAAGCGAGGCAGCCGTATCATAGTACACGCGACGCAGCGATTGTCGCACTTCGGGCATCAACTCGTAAAACGGCAGGCCGCCGCCCCAATGAGCGAAAATTAGCGTATTGTTCGGATAGTGCTGCGCCAAGCGATACGCTTGATCCGGCCCATGCCCGCCTTTGCCCTCATAAACGTGGCCGAGTTGCTCGTTCACATGAATCAGCACAGGCACACCGGCTTGCCGTGCAATATCCATCACGGGATCGAGCGCCCCCCAGTCCGTCAAAGCGTACTCGCCAGCGTCGGGCATCAGCTCGCCGATCCCGTAGGCGCCCGTTCCCAGCACCCGGAGCGCCTCATCTTCAGCGCCCGGCGCACCTGGGTTCAGCACTGCAAAGGGGATCAGCCGGTCGGGATAGCGCCGCGCCGCATCGAGCACATAGTCATTGCACCACCGGCACAAGCCCTGGTCGGCAAAGGCAAAGCCAAAAGCCACAGCGCGATCCACCCCCGCTGCATCCATCGAACGCACCAGATCCTCGGCGCTGGCCATGCGAGCACGCGAATTGCTATAGAGCAGCCTGAACCAGCGGTCGCGCACCGCGTACTCGCCGCGCGTCGAGATCAGATCGGGGGGAAAAATGTGAGTATGGAAATCAATGATCGTCATGAGCCTATTGTCGCCAAGTTCGGCGGCCTGTCAAAGGGCGCAACCGAAAAAGCGACGCGGCAAACGATTTGACTGTAGCCATAACTGTGGTATACTCTCGTTTCGCGCGATTTGACCGCTACGTTCGATGCCGTATAATACAAGTACTGCACGCCGACGTAGCTCAACGGCAGAGCAGCGGTTTTGTAAACCGCGGGTCGTGGGTTCGAATCCCTCCGTCGGCTCCACAAAGCCTTGTGGGCGCAGCGGAGCGATGAACCATCACCTTAATATGGGCAGGTACCCAAGTGGCCAAAGGGGACTGACTGTAAATCAGTTGGCTCAGCCTTCGGAGGTTCGAACCCTTCCCTGCCCACTGTAGTTTCTCGCTCGTTGTCAGGTGCCCACGTAGCTCAGTCGGTAGAGCACGTTCTTGGTAAGGACGTGGTCATGGGTTCAACTCCCATCGTGGGCTCCATTTTGTGAGGGGGCAGGCACATTGCCCCAAGCGTAAGCGCCGTCAAGGAGGATCGAAACACAATGGCGAAGCAGGTATTTCAGCGCACCAAGCCGCATGTGATCTTAGGGACGATTGGGCTCGTAGATCATGGCAAGACGTCGTTGACAGCGGCGATCCCCAAGGGTTTGGCGATGATGGGCGGGGGGG
>CAZYPJ010000025.1:0-15071 GCA_964649365.1 uncultured Anaerolineales bacterium
TTGGGGGATCACGCCATGAAGATCGGATTCGGCACGCAGCTCTGGCTGCGAGACAACCATTTTGAGAACTGGCATCGGATGCTCGATGAGATGTCGCTAGAGGGTCTCGACGGGTTCGAGATGTGCTATCCGTTTGTGATCGAGCAATACGAGCATCGCGTGGCCGAGCTGCGCCAATTGTTGGCCATGCACGATATCGAGCTGGCGAGCTATTATACCTATTTGAATTACGACGCGGATCATCTCGCGGCTGGCGTCACCGAGTTCAAGCGGCGCTGCCGGTTTGTGGCGGCGCTCGGCTCGACCTATATGCTGCTCGACGGGGGCCGCAAACAACCCGACGACACTCCAGCGCGGATAGACGAGCGGGTCAAGGTCATCGCCGACGCCGCCAACCAATTGGGCGAATACGCTCGCTCTTGTGGCCTGGTGATGGCGTGGCATCAGCATTGGGGCAGTATCTTTGAAGAAGCGCCCATCTTTGACCGTTTGATGGAGTTGACCGACCCTGCTGTTGTTGGTTTTTGCCCCGACTTGGGCCAGCTTCTCCTGTGCGGGTTCGATGTAGTGGGGACGGTGCAACGTTACATCAGCCGCGTCCGCTTTGTACACTACAAAGATATCACTTTTTCCGGTCGCCCTCAGGGCGAATTGTGGCCCGGCTATCGCGTTCCCAGCGATGAAGGGGGCTACGGCGTGGATTCCAAAGGCCGCTGGGTCGAGCTAGGGCGCGGCGCGGTAGATTTTCCCGCCGTAACCAAAGTGCTGCTCGCGGCGGGATACGATGGCTGGTTGATGGATGATTTTGATTTCACCTGCTATGCGCCGCGCGCGTCGGTGCAGGCATGTAAGGACTATATCAATCTGGGCTTGGGCATCTGGAGCGAGCGCGACAAGCGTCGCGGTTTGGCGAAATAGCTTTCAACGGCCAGCAATCAGTCATCAGCAGTTCATGGCAATTCACGCCGCATGGTTGAAAGCTAATTGCTGATCACTGCACAACTCAGAAAGGGGCGATATGAAACAAACAATCACCTGGTTGGGGCATGGCTCGTGGAAAATGGTCACACCCCAGGGGACGATCATCTATCTCGATCCGTGGATTACGGGCAACCCGGCTTGCCCGATCAAATTGGGGGATATTGATAAAGCCGACCTTGTGTGCGTGACGCACGGCCATAGCGACCATTTGGGCAACGCCATTGAGATCGTCCACCAGACCGGGGCGACGCTGGTGACGCTGCCCGAAGTGGCGGCTTATTGTTCGCGCTATGGCATCCCTTACGATGACAAGGGTGGTTGCGTGCATACGGGCGGCAGCATTGTGCAAAAGGATGTGCGCATCACCGCGACGTTCGCACTGCATAGCTCTGACATCATGGGCAAGGAGTACGCTGAAAACAACGAACTGATGCCCGGATCGGGCACGTGCGGCATGGTGTTAGCGCCCGAAGGCGGCGCGCCGGTCTATTTTGCCGGCGATACCGGTCTGTTCGGCGACATGGAGCTAATTGGCAAGCTGTATCAGCCGCAGGTGAGCATCCTACCGGTAGGCGGCAAATACACCATGGGCGTGATGGAAGCAGCCTATGCGATGGAACTGCTGCGCAGCCCAGTGCTGATTCCTGGCCATTACAACACCTTCCCCAGCCAGAAAGCCGATATTGACGACCTGACGCGTCAAGTGGCGGTGCGTGCGCCCGCCACGCGGGTGGTGGCGCTCAAACCCGGCGAGTCGTTCACGCTGTAGAAATATGAGGGCGCGACCTATCGCGCCCTCATATTATCACCCAATCTTCGGACGCTTTGTTCGCAACGATAGCGCTTGTTGCGTTTGACCTCCCAAGCGAGTGATGCTACAATCTCTTCATAATCGAATGGTTGGGGCGCTCTGAGCTTGATGCTCAGAGCCGAGAGCGAAGTCCGGTGGCCCTTTCGGGGATTCCGGCGCTGTCCCGCAACTGTGAAGCCAGAGGTATAGAGCCTAAGGCCAAGCCAGGTCGCCTGTCCCAACCGTGTTTCCACAGCCTTCGAGCGAAAGGTGTTGGGATGGGCAATCGGTACACCTCCCACCTGCGCGTGGGAGTTTTTGTTTCCTACGCCCTCCTCCTTTCTCTGCGCAGCCCAACTGGGCGAGGAGGACAATAACTATGCGCATGGCCCCATAAGCCGAGCAGAGATTGTTCCGCTTGCGCCGCATCGCGACTTATTTATTATGGAGGAAACCATGCGCAAAACTTGGCAGCGCTCTATCCTGAGTCTGTTTCTTCTCCTGACGCTGTTGACGTCGGGCGCCATTCCAATCTGGGCGGCTCCGGCCCCAGCGGCGCTATCCGCCGCCAACCTTGAGACCCAGACCGACGCGGTGGATGGCGCGTTGGCGTGGATGCTTACGCAAATCGCCGATGACGGTTCGTTTCCATCTGGTTGGGATACGACGGGCCTAACTATTGACGCCCTATTCGCCGGCCTGGCTGCCGGGCAAGATGTGGCCCAGTGGAAGTCCGCATCAGGCGACGCCTCGCCACTCGATTACCTCGCCACTCAGATCACGACCTATTGCATCAACGCCGGCAAAGCGGGTAAGTTATTGGCCGTCGTAACGGCGGCGGGGATCGATCCACGTGCGTTCGCGGGCGATGACCTGGTGGCTCGCGTTCTGGCCTATAACACACAAAACGACGGCGTGCTGGACGCGCTCGCGCCCAACCAGGCCTGGGCAATTATGGGCCTGGCCGCCGCCCGCGAACCGCTGCCCACTGGAGCAGTGGATGCCCTGTTAGCCCTACAACAGGCCGACGGCGGCTGGGATAGCGGCTATGGCGAAGACCCCGATACGACCTCGCTAGCGCTTCAGGCGTTGATCGCTGGAGGCGTAGCGCCAAACGCTGCCGCAATCACCAACGGCTTGGCTTATCTCAAGGCCGCCCAGGTAGCCACCGGCGGCTTTACCGGCTGGGGCAGCGACGTCAGCCTGAATACGACGGCATTCTGCATCCAGGCAATCATCGCTGCCGAACAGAACCCATTGGCGGCGGCCTGGCTGGTCGAGGGCCGCTCAGCTTTCGACGACCTGGTGGGCGCGCAACTCGCCGAAGGCGCTTTCCCCGGCTGGGATGGCAACCCTGACGTGATGACCACCGCCCAAGCTGTTCCAGCGATCCTCGGCAAACCGTTCCCGCTGGCAGGCGTGATCCCAGCAATGCAAGATGCGTTAGCATGGCTGCGCACCCAGCAACAAGCCGATGGAGGATTCGGCGGCGCTTACGGCGTGGGCATCAGTTCGCAAGTGCTGTTGACGCTGGCGGCTATCGGCGATGATCCAACGCAATGGCAAGCGGGCGATGGCCCCAGCCTGTTGGACTATATGACAACGCAAGCCGGAGCCATCAATGACGTAGGCGTCGCAGGGCGCGTCGCCACTGCATTGGCTATGCTCGACCTTGATCCCCGCGCTTTTGGCGAACGCGACTTGGTCGCTTATATCCGCGCCAGTTACAATACCGCCACTGGCGCGTTCGACGCGCACAGTAACATCTGGAACCATTGCCTGGCGCTGTGGGGATTGGCCGCTGCCGGCGAGCCGGTTTCGGCGCAAGCCATCGCCTGGCTGAACGCCCAACAGAACGCCGACGGTGGTTGGGGCTGGGCGGCGGGCATGGATAGCGATAGCAATTCGACCGCACTTGTGCTGCAAACTTTGTCCACTTATGGCGTAACTGCGAATGCCGCCGCCATCGCCTATCTGCATACAGTCCAGATGCCCGACGGCGGCTTTGCCTACGAAGTGAACGATGAGATGGCCGCCGACACCAACTCGACGGCTGGCGTGCTGTTGAGCTTGCTCATGGTGGATGATCCATTGAGCAGCTGGAATTGGGCGCGCACTGCGACAGTGGACCAAGTCTATACACTCACCGTCAACAAGCCCATGGATGGCCTGCTCGCCATGCAGACGGCCAACGGCGGCTTCTGCTGGATGGCTGGCGGCGGCGATAATCTGTTGGCCACAATCCAAGCCATCCCGGCGCTTGGCAAAGCGATCTTTCCTTCCGAGCCAGGAGTGTATGGCGTTTATATGCCCCTGGTATTCGGCGTACAGGCCGCACACTGATCGGACCGTGTTTGGGCTGCGCTTCGTCGAGTGAGGCGCAGCCCAGCGCAATTTAGGAGTAATGACATGATGTGGAAACGCGCCCTAGCCGTTTTGACCCTAGTCGCGCTGTTGGGCATTACGCCAACGGAACGCGCTGCGGCCAACGCTTCGCTCGGCCCGCAGACCGCCATCCTTATCCAGTTCGGCGATGGGCAATACTTGGTGAACACCGTCAAGTGGGCCGAATCCATGACTGGTATGGAGCTGCTGCTGGCGACGGGATTGCCCGTGCTGGCCACGCCGGCGGGATTTGTTTGCCGCATCGCAGATGACGGCTGCACACCCCCTGTTGAGGTTTGCCCGTGCATCGGAGCCAATTGGGGCTACTGGTATTGGGCCGAGAACGATTGGAAATACTCACCGGTGGGCGCAGCGGGTCGAGAGGTATCGGCCGGCGGCATTGACGGTTGGGTGTTCGGCTGGGGCAAGAACACGCCGCCGCCTACCATCGAGCCAGAGGCCATTTTCGATGCCGAGCGCCTGACGCCGGGTCTGCCCGAGATCGCGCTGACCGACGGCAACATGGAGGTGCGCGTACCTTACAGCGGCGATGTAAGCGAGAATGGCAACGTTACAGTGCAATACCGCTCCGTAGGAGGCGATTGGAGCGAGCCTCCTATTACGTTAGCGCGCGAGGCCGACGCCTTTGTGGGCCATCGGGCCAACGGTTTGACGCCCGGCGATTATGAGATTAGACTGCCCAACACCGACCCCGACGGCGTGAACGGCAGCGCCTTGTGGACGGTCGGCGTCACTGTAGAGACCGAGATCAAGCTTTATCTGCCGATGCTGCAAAGGACCGCGCTCTAGCCCCAATGATGAGCCAGCGATGGACTCGCTCGATTTTCACCATTGCCTTCGCCCTGACGCTGTTGGCGTCGGCCTGGTCGCCCCGCGCACAGGCTACGACCACCAACCGCGCCGGGGTGATCGTTGTGTTCGATAATGGCAACGTTATGCAATCGTGCGTTGAATTCACAGAGAGCGAACTGTCGGGCGTAGAGCTATTGCGCCGCGCGGGGTTCGAGCTTGTCACCGATTCATCATATGGCCTGGGCGAAGCGGTCTGCAAGATCAACGGCCAGGGCTGCGACTTTCCAGGCGAGCATTGCTTCTGCGAGTGCATGGGATCGCCGTGCAATTACTGGGGCTATTGGAATCTGGAGGGCAGCAATTGGACCTACTCAGGGCAGGGCGGCAGCAGCCACATGGTAAGCAATGGCGATGTGGATGCTTGGGTGTGGGGCAATGACGACAGCGATCCCCCTGATCTCGATTTCGCCGCGCTGTGCGCAACGCCTACGCCGACGGCTACGCACACCCCCGAACCGTCAGCGACGCACACGTCACAGCCCACGGCGACGCGCACCGCCACGCTGACCAGAACGCCCGAACCAAGCGGGACGCCCACGTCAACAGCCACGGCTGAAACGCCCACTGAAACCCCCGAGCCAAGCGAAACACCCGAGCACCCCACCGCCACCAATACCCCCTGGGGCGTCTATGCCGCGGGAACCTACACCGCCGTCGTCATCATCACCACCCACACACCCTACACTTATCCCGGATCTACCAGCACGCCATACCCCACATCCACACCCAAACCAACGTGGACATTGCGTCCTACGTCCACAGCCATCGTCACAGCGCTCGCCAGCCCATCGGTCAGGCCGTCTCCCAGCCTCGCGCGCGGAGCATACCCAGCGCCCGACATGGCGTCGCCGCGAGCGGCGCCTGCGCTTCCGCAGTCAACCGCACCTTCCCCCAAAAAAGAAAGCGCCCCTGCGACATATCCCGATCTTCAGGCCCGCGTAGTCGCTGCCGAGCCACCCGCAATCGCCGCGCACGGCGAGCAACCGCTGCCTGGCGGTCAACCGGCGCCGCGCAGCGAACAGCCCGCCTCCCCACCCACCGACGATCCGCGCTCAGCGCAACTGCTGGTTCGATCTCTAAACAGGAGCCAGGCCACGCCAACGCCGGCGGCGCGCGCCGAACGGCATGTGCGGCGCAGCTATGGCATGTTCGTCGCGCTAGTAATTATGTTGCTGCTGCTGATCGGCTACGCTGCCCAGGTGCGCCGACAGCGACGGGAACGCGAACTAGGACAGGATTAACATTGACTAGGCGGGCGCGCCGTGATATGCTTGCCTCATGTTATCGGAACCCATCCAAATAGAGGTCAAGCATGAAAACCAATCAAGCGTTGCTTCACGATATCGACGCTCTCCTGCTCGACCAGGGCGCGGCGGCCTTTTGGTGGCTGGGGCAGCTCAGCTATGTAGTGAAGGTGGGGGGCAAAGTGCTTTATTTCGATCCTTTCCTTGCCCCTTCGGAACGCCGCAATGTACCGCCATTGTTCCAAGCCGACGAGATCACCCATGCCGATTTTGTGTTCGGCAGCCACGATCACGGCGACCACATTGACCCTGTGGCCATTCAGGGGATCGCCGCCGCCTCGCCGCAGGCGCGCTTTGTGTGCTCGCGAGTATCGCGACAAAGGCTGCTGGCGCTGGGCGTTCCCGCCGAGCGAATCATTGCCCTTGATGAAGGGATTGTGTTCCAAGAAGCTGGCGTGAAGATCTCGGCCATCGCGGCCCAACACGAGTTTTTTGATCGCGACCCAGAATTGGGCTATCCCTATCTCAGTTATATCGTTGAAGCTGACGGCGTGACGATCTATCATTCGGGCGACACCCTGTGCTACGACGGCATGATCGCCAAGCTGCGCCGCTGGCAGATCGCCCTGGCGTTCGTGCCTATCAACGGGCGCGACGCTGAGCGCTATCGGCGCAATTGCATTGGGAATATGACCTATCAAGAGGCGGTAGATCTGGCGGGCGACCTGCGCCCACGCCTCACCGTCCCCGGCCATTATGAGATGTTCGACGGGAACACCCAAGATCCCAAGCTCTTTGCTGACTATATCGAGGCCAAGTTCCCCGGTTTGCCCTATTGGTTAGGTGAGCACGGCGAGGCCGTCGTTCTTCCCAAGAAGTAATGAGCGGTAGTCAGACGCAGCACTAACTGAAGGAGACTCAGATGGCGTATTTTTCCTGGAAGGATAGCTATAGCGTCGGGATAGCCACGTTCGATGAGCAACACAAACGTTTGATCTCCTTTATAGACGAGTTGTATCAGGCCATGTCACAGAGGCGCGGCGATGCCGCAGTCGTTCCGATCCTGAACAATCTCGTCGCATATACCAAGACCCATTTCGCTGCCGAAGAGCGTGCCATGGAAGCTTTCAAATACGCTGGCTATCCCGAACACAAACAAGAGCACACTGCCTTAACTTTGCGAGTGATGGATTTTGTCAAACAACACCAGGAAGGCAAAGCCGCTCTGTCGCTCGAGATCGGTCAGTTCCTCAAAGACTGGCTGACGCACCACATCGTCGAAACCGACAAGCAATATGGGCCATACCTCGCCAGCAAGGGCGTCAAATAGCGACTTTTGACGCCCGTCGCAACCCGCTTACAATGGGGCAAGCCTCGCAAGGAGCTTGCCCCATGTCGTTAACCGGATTCCTCGATGCCGCGCCGATCATCCTGCTCATTGGGATCGGCGTTTTGTTACGCGCCACGCGCCTAGTGGATGAGCGCAACGGGCTGACGCTGACACGGGTAGCATATCACGTCACCATCCCAGCAGCCATTTTCAACTCCATCGCCAGGGCGCAATTCTCGCGCAGTATGTTCTACCTCCCCCTGCTGGGCCTGGCTCTCCCCACCCTGCTCGCAGGCATCGCCTATCTGACCACGCGACGGCTCAAAGATCAGCCCGCCAGACGCGGCGTGATGCTTTCGGCCATGGTTGTGCTGGGCGTGTTCGGCTACCCCTTTATGGAGTTGTTCTTTGGGGCCGAGGGATTGACGCGGGTCGCGCTCTATGACGTGGGCAACTCGGTCTTTGCGGGCACGCTAGCGCTCTGGATCGCTCAGCGTTTCGGCGCGCATTCCGCCGACCAGCCCAAGGGCCAAGCCTGGAAGCGCGTCGCCACTTCGCCGGTGATGTGGGCGGCGGCGCTGGGCACGGCGGCTTCGTTGCTGCATGTCGAGGTAGGCGGTCCCATCGGCAACCTGTTGGGGCGGCTGGCGGCAGCCAATACCCCCCTGGCGATGATGGCAGTGGGCGTCTTTGTGCGACCGCGAGCGGCCTACGGTTTGCTGACCGCACAGTTCGTAGGGCTGAGGATGGTACTCGGCGGATTGATCGCCTGGTTGGTGGCGATGGCCTTGGGGATGGACGGCCTGGATGTGGTGGTAGCTTGCTCCGCGGCCAGCCTGCCGGCGGGCACAACAGCGTTGATCTATGCCGGCAACGAGGGGCTGGACACCGAATTCGCCGCCTCGCTGATCTCGGTCACGGTCATTATCGGCGCGGCGCTCATCAATATCCTGCCCCACGTATTGGCTCGGATCTATATGCCGTAAGGCAATTAATGAGCCACTCTACACTGCCGTCGTCTGACCGCTGCGATCCGACGCATAGCACGCGTCGAGCGCACGCATGTTGGCGTCGAGCGGCTCATCGGCAAAACGCGGGCGCCGTTCGCCTCGGATAGCCGCGCCCAAATCCTCCACTTCCAGCTTGTAGGCGTCAACTAGCGGGATGATGATGCGCTCGCGCTCATCACCCATCGCCACGATCAACTCCGCTTGGTCGCCACGTCCCAGGAAACCCAAAGGCGCTTCGAGCACACCTTGCGCGCCCGCGACGCGGAGATAGTTATTCCACCCAGCATTGAACCCCGTGTTGAACGTGCCCAATAGGCTGTCGCCAAAATCGAGCACGCCCGCTCCGCCCATATCCACACCATACCGCTCCGACCAGACCAGCTTGGCATGGGCCGTGAGCGGCTCACGACCAGCCATCATACGCAGCGCGTTGAGGCAGTAGCAGCCTACGTCGTACATCGCGCCGCCACCCTCGCCAGCCTTCAGGCGCACGTTATTGGGATCATCGGCGATCAGAAACGTAAAAGAAGTGTGCAGCGCCCGCAGCTCGCCCAACCGCCCTGATCGCACGATTTCGATAGCGCGTTGCATCAGCGGCCCTAGGCGATACATGAACGCTTCGAGCAGATAGCGCCCCGAGTCGCGCGCCGCCGCTTGCATCTCGCGCGCCTCGGCAGCGTTCAGGGCGATGGGTTTTTCGCATAACAGGTGCTTGCCCGCGCGTAGCGGCGCGATGGTCCAGGCTTTGTGCTGATGGTTGGGCAGCGGTATATACACCGCTTCGACATCAGTGTCGGCGAGCAACGCATCATAGTTATCATAGGCAATACGAGCGTCAAATTGCTGCCTGGTCGCATCGGCCTTGACTTGATCGCGGCTGGCCACTGCCCATAGCGTCGCGTTATCGGCCTGCAACAGCCCCGGAATCCACCGATGGGTTGCGATGCGCGCGCAGCCCAACACTCCCCAACGTACTGCTTCACTCATAAAACACCTCCCTGCTTTCTCCCATGTTATTCATGGCGCCATGATAGGTGCGCCAAGCCGACGTGTCAATAGCGCCCCGATTGACGTCAGGCGATCCGCCCATACAATGGGCGCATTGTGAAAATGGCGCCATCCGGTTGACGCCATCCGGTTCTGGCGGTATGCTCATCGCTGTTCAGCGTTCGTCATCTAGAGGGAACCGTGGCTCGAACCATACGCAAAGTCATAGCCTATATCACGCAAAAGCGGCGATTGCTGGTGTTCAGCCATCCCTATGCGACCGAGGCAGGCATCCAGGCGCCCGGCGGCACGTTACTTTCGGGCGAAGCGCCCGAGGCAGGCGCATTGCGAGAAGCCCGCGAAGAGACGGGCCTCGACGCCCTGCGGGTAGTCGCTTTCTTGGGTATGCGCGAATTCGACTGTCGCCCCTATGGGCGCGACGAACTGCACTTGCGGCATTTCTATCACTTGGAATGTCTGCAACCGACGCCCGAGCGCTGGCGGCATGACGAGGTGGATCCTTCAGACGGCAGCCCGGGGCCGATCCCGCTCGAGTTCTACTGGGTCGCCTGGCCCGACGGGGCGTTAGAGTTGGCCGGCGAACAAGGCGCGTTTCTTGGGATGCTAGATATCGCCTGACGGCAATGAGGTAGCCATGAATATGAATACAGACCCGAACGCAATTCTCACATGGCTGACCTACTCTTGGTTCGCCGTAGCGATGGGTGTTTTCATCGCCCTGTTCTTTGTCGCGGCGCCCTATGGTCGGCCCGCGCGTTCCGGCTGGGGACCGATGATCTCGAGTCGAACGGGATGGTTCCTTATGGAATCGCCCTCGCCGCTCGTGTTTGGGGCCTGTTTTTTGCTTGGCGAGGCTCCTGTCACAACTACATCATTGGCATTCGTGGCGATGTGGTGGGGACATTATGTCTATCGCGCCTGGATCTATCCGTTTCGCTTGAACAGCGCAGTCAAACCTATGCCGCTCAGCGTTGTGGCGATGGCGATCCTGTTCAATTGCGCCAACGGCTACCTTAACGGGCGCTACCTTTTCGGCCCGGCCGGCGGCTATCCAGCGGCTTGGCTCGCCACACCACAATTCTGGGTAGGCGCGCTTTTGTTCGTCTCTGGCTTGATGATTAACCGTCGCGCCGACCACACGCTGTGGCTCTTGCGCGAACCGGGGCAAAGTGAATACAGAATACCGCAAGGTGGATTGTATCGTTGGGTTTCGTGCCCGAATTACCTGGGTGAGATTGTGCAATGGTTCGGTTGGGCCATCGCTACCTGGTCGCTGGCCGGGTTGAGTTTCGCTGTGTGGACCGTGGCGAATCTGGCGCCGCGAGCGCGCTCGAACCACGCTTGGTATCGCGCTCATTTTCCCGACTATCCGCGCGAGCGCAAAGCCTTGATTCCAATTATCTGGTGAGGCAACACTATGATCGAATTCTATGATCCTGGCCCGCTGATTGACGATGATTTGGAGTTAGTGCTGCTCGAAACCTTCTCCGGCGACCCGACGCGGAATTGGGTGCCCTCATATCGCTTTGCGATGCGCAGAGTGGGCTGTGAAGAGCAGATCGGGCGCATTGACCTACGCGTAGGCCACACCGACCTGCTTGACCACATCGGCGGGCAGATTGGCTATTCCGTCGCGCCCGAGCATCGCGGTCATCACTATGCGGCGCGGGCTTGCAAGCTTCTGTTGCCCCTGGCGCGCCGCCACGATCTGGGTGTGGTCTGGATCACCTGCAACCCCGACAATTGGGCTTCGCGCCGCACTTGCGAGCTGGCCGGCGCCCAGTTCGTCGAGATCGTGCCGGTGCCCGAGGATCACGAACTATATTTACAAGGCGACCGACAGAAATGCCGTTACCGAATTGATCTGTAGTCTATTCCAAGGAGGTTCTTCTATGCCAACCATCCAAGCCATCATTGACGCCATCCTGACCGAAATCCCCGGTTCGCCCTTTGCCGACACGGTGGATACGGTCAAGACCAGCGACCCCAAGCAACCCTGTACCGGCATTGTGACCACCTTTCTCGCCACACAGGCGGTCATTGAAAAGGCTGTGGCGCTCAAGGCCAATTTCATCATCACCCACGAGCCGACTTTCTACAACCATCGAGATGAGACTGATTGGCTGGCCGATGATCCTGTCTATGAGGCCAAACGGCGCCTGGCCGAAGAGAACGGCATTGTCATCTGGCGATTTCACGATTATTGGCATTCGTGCGAGCCGGATGGCATCATGGTGGGGGTGCTCGATCAACTCGGCTGGACAGCGTTTGCCCGCCCCGGCGAGCCATTGGTGCGTATCCCGCCCACCACGCTGGGCGAGCTGGCGCGGTATCTCAAGGCCAGGCTGGGCGTGCCTTGCGTGCGCGTCATCGGCAACCCGGCGTTGCCTTGTGCGCGTGTGGGGTTGATGGTAGGCGCAGCGGGCGGCAGGTGGCAGATCCCCTTCTTGAGCGAGCATCAGCCCGACGTGCTGGTGTGCGGCGAACTGGCCGAGTGGGAGACCAGCGAATACGTGCGCGATGCCATCCAGCAGGGGCAGGCGGTAGGGTTGATCGTGGTAGGCCATGCCAATAGCGAAGAAGCGGGAATGCGCTATTTGGTAGATTGGTTGCGTCCAAAAGTCCCTGGCGTGCCTATCAATTTTGTGCCCGCCGGCGACCCATTCACGTATCTATGAGAGCGACCCTCGCTCGATCAAGGGGGAACGATGGCTGAGATGACGCGACGCGAAGGCATCCTAGCAGCCAGCCGCGGCCAACGCGCCGACCGTGTGCCCTTTTTCCATTACTGGCGCCACAGCCAGATCGGCTGGGCCGAGCGCGAGTGCCGCAACCGGGGCATGGGCATGAACTGGGTGCGGCCCTGCTACACCGAGATCATGCACGGCGTCGAGGTGAGCGAACAACCCGATGTGGTGGGGGGCCGAGCAGTGGCGCGGCGCACCTACACCACGCCGGTGGGCGCGGTGACGATGGCCGAAATCCGCGAGCCGGGCACAGGCCAATGGCACCCCGGACGTAGCTGGCGCGATATAAGCCCCTGGGCGGTGGAACGGCTCATCAAAGGCCCCAGCGACTACCGCGTCATGCAATACATCGTCGAGCACACCGAATACGTCGCCGACTACTTTCCCATCGAGCAAGCGATGGATTGGCTAGGCGAGGATGGCGTCGTGATGGTGGGCTGGCCCCATTCGCCGATGCAGACGCTGATGATTGACTGGGTAGGCAGCGAGGAAGGGCGTTTTTTCTACCACTACGCCGATTACCCCGACTTGATGGAGTCGCTGTACGAAGCGCTGTGCGCCAGCCGCCGCCCGATGTACGAGATCACCGCGCGCTGCCCGGCAGCCGCCGTGATGTGCGGCGAGAACATAGACGGTTTCTTGCTCAGCCCCAGCCTGTTCCGGCGCTATTTCATGCCCGTATTCGAGGAACAAGCAAGCATCTTGCACGCGCAGGGCAAACTGATGGCCGTACACATGGATGGGCGTCTCAACTCGCTGAAGCAACTCATCGCCGAGACGCCCATTGACATCGTCGAGGCGCTGCACCCGCCCCCAATGGGCGACGTGTCGCTAGGTGAGGCGCTGCGCGTCTGGCCCGATAAGGCTATCTGGGTGGGTTTCCCCTCCTCGGTGTACGACCAGGGACCAGACGCCACCCGCGCCTACGCCCGCGAGCTGCTGCGCGAGGCGGCGGCGGCCAGCGGCGGCGAACGATTGGTCGTCGCCATGTCCACCGAGAACCTGGTCTCGAATGAGAACCTGTTGGCGCTGACGGAGATGTTGGAGGGGGCGCGATTGCCGTTGTGATTCTTTGCACCTTGCGGCCATCGAGCACACGGACGGGCGAGGCGGCATTCGTGAGTACGGTTGTATCAATCTCAGAGGGAGACGGATAATGAAAAGCGCACTCAAGCGTATAGTCGGGTTCATCCGGATGATCCTCGCTGCGGTCAGTCTGCTGCTGGTGCTCGCGGGGCTGGTGTTGGTCTGGCGGGCGCGCGAACCAGCGACGAAAGCATTGACGGCGGGCAGTATCGTATTCGAGGACACGCTCGACACCACCGGCAAGGCGTTGGTGGTGACGCAACAGACGTTGCAAACCACGACCGATGTGGTGGCCGCTGTGGAGCGCACGTCGTTATCGGTCGCCCAGGCGATCAGCGACACCACG
This sequence comes from uncultured Anaerolineales bacterium, assembly GCA_964649365.1. GTDB lineage: Bacteria > Chloroflexota > Anaerolineae > UBA1429 > UBA1429 > CAZYPJ01. The sequence continues at coordinate 13,801 of CAZYPJ010000025.1, forward strand.
CCCACGGTGGCCTCGGCCACCACGCTGGTGGGGCGAAACTTGGCCGGATCGGCCCGGTCGGCGCGCACCACATTGTCCTCGGCGGCATCCAGCGCCCGATTAGTGGATGATTTGCTGGGGTCGCTGGCGCAGATTCCGTTGCTCAACCTGAACTATCAGCCCGATACGCCCCTCAGCGCCGCGCTGGAGAGCGTTGCATCGAGCCTGGAAGAATTGCCCGATGCGTTGAGCGATCTCGCCGCCGACCTGAGCAACGCCGGCGACAACCTCGGCCACATGAGCGACGGGCTGACCGATCTCGCCAATGAGCTGGCGCGCATCAAGGACAACCTGGCCAGCGCCAGGGATGTGGTGGCGCGCTATCAGAGAGGCGTTAGTAGCCTGCGGTCCAGGGTTATCGCTTGGCGTCCGTATATCCCAACGGCTGTCACTGGCGGTATGATTGTAATTTCATTCTTGTTTTACTGGCTGGTCGTCGCGCAAATCCGCGAGGTCGTCGCCGGCTGGAATTGGCTACGCAAAGGATAGTGCTCGGCTCATGGTTTCTATATATCCAAATTAGGGGCTTGTTAGATGGATTCGATACTTCGGCAGTTCGGTTTTGGTCCGCGTTATGAAGTGGATGGGAGATTATCTATCGCTGACCTTGCTCACGATTGGGAATCACGCTGCGGCATCTACTGCTTGGAGTTTGCTGATGGCGCCTACTATATCGGCCAAGCAGTAGATGCTATCAAGCGATTCTCGCAACACCGCAAGAATCACCAGGATATTGTTGGGTACCGATTCCAGCCAGTACCCAGAATGAACCTCGATAGAGTAGAGCGTGAGCTTATCTATCAAGCTCAACGGGAGAGAATGACGCTGAGGAATATCGTTTTTAACTCGGCAATCGTGGGGGAAGCTGATCTTGATAGCGTGCTTTCACGCGAGGAGCAGGATTCCTGGCTAGAAGATCCCTCCGGTTTCTGGAACGAGCCTTTTCGTGTCTCGGATGAACGCCAGCGGTATCTCTACACAGCTAAGTTTGCCAAACTCAGTGGCAAGCCGCAATTCGACCGAATCGTGGCCATTCTGCGGAACTACACAAGATGGTGTATCCCTGCTTTCCGTCGAACGGAGATGTCTTTCTGGAGTGTGAGTTGCCTACCTGCAACGAACAAGAACATCGCACCACGATATGCTTGTGTCAATATCGGGGCTATGGAAGGATTGGTGATTGGCCACTGGCCCGAGAGACCCTCCGCAAGCTGTGGGCTTGTGAATGTGGC
>CAZYPJ010000025.1:15081-25074 GCA_964649365.1 uncultured Anaerolineales bacterium
AACAGAGGATGCCCTGGTTACGACGATTGGCGCTATACAGGTTCGCTTACCTTACTTCAGATCACTATCTCTCGGCAGGCCCTGATCACATGACGATTCACATCAGGAATCTCGATTCCGCCCTGCGACTGCTTCAAGACGAGGCGGTTCAACGGGCCGCTCGGCTGCTGAACATTCGCCTGATGCGCAAAGGAGCGACCAAATTCTCGCGTTATCACTGTTTCGATCTCGCTGACCTTCTTGTCGACTAAGCATTCGCCGGATTCGTGGTGAGGAGGTTATTATGTCACCTTTTGGCTCCATCTATCCCGGCCCCATTCGCGTCAGCGCCAACGGACGCTATTTCGTGGACGCCAACGATGCGCCCTGGTTCTGGATGGGCGATACGGCTTGTCCATTGTACACCCAATACACCAAAGAAGACGCCGACTTGTACCTGGCCAACCGCGCCGAAAAAGGGTTTACCGTCATCCAGGGGGTGTTAGCTTGGGGCGGCGGCACGGGGTTCGAGGCCAAATCGCCCGGCCCCAACTGCACTGGAGCGCGCCCCTGGCTGAACGGCGACCCCGCTACTCCCAACGACGCCTATTTCCAGCACGTGGATTACCTGGTGGAAACCGCCGCCAAGGTGGGGCTGGCGCTGGGGATGTTGCCCACCTGGGGCTATTTCGTCAACGACATCGCCACGCTCAACCCCGATAACGCCCGCGCTTATGGCCGCTGGCTGGGCGCGCGCTACAAGGACGCGCCCAACGTCATCTGGATCAACGGCGGCGACCGTATCCCCACCGGCAGCGAACCGACCTGGCGCGCGTTGGCGCTGGGCCTGCGCGAGGGCGACGGCGGCGCGCACATCATCACCTATCACCCGTGCGGCTGGCGCTCGTCGGCGCAATTCTGGCACAGCGAAAGCTGGCTCGACGCCAACATGATCGAGACCTGGACGGAATGGGCCAAAGTGTATCCGGCGGTGCTGGCCGATACGCATTTGCTTCCTACCAAGCCCGTCATCTTGGGCGAGGGCGCCTACGAAAACGGCCCGGAATATCCCCAAGGGCCAATCACGCCGCTGATCGTGCGGCGGCAGGCATGGTGGGCGTTCATGGCGGGCGGATTCATCACCTACGGGCAAGATCAGATGTGGCGCGTCGGGCCAGGTTGGACTAACACGTTCAATACGCCCGGCGCAGGCCACATGACGCTTTTCAAGCAGATTGCCACGTCGCGCCCGTGGTGGAAGATGATCCCCGACCAGGGATTATTTGCCTCGGGCGTCAGCAGCGAGCGCACGCTGAATACCGCGCTACGCACCACCGACAGCACTTTCGCCATGATCTATCTGTCCAGCCAGTGCCACGTGTTGATCCACCTGGACAAAATTCTGACCAGGAACGTCAAGGCGACGTTGGTCAACCCCGCCACCGGCGAACAAAAAGAGGCGGGCGTCTATGCTACCGGCAACGCTACTGGCTCGGTCTTTCCCCACGGCGAAGCGCGCTGGTTCGCGACGCCAGGGCACTGGGAGGATGCGGTGTTGATCTTGGACGGCGAGGATTAGCATGAAGATCATCAAGCTCGAAACGCTGTGTCTGTCTCGTCCGCACGAATTGGAACGCCAATGGATTACGTCGCGCTACCGCACTGTCAAGGCCGATTGCGCCATCGTCCTCATCCACACCGACGAAGGGCTGACGGGCATCGGCGAGGCCAGCGCCTACGGCTGGCCGCTGCGCATCCGCGATTGGGTCAACTGGTTGGCGCCCGAGATCGTGGGGCGAGACCCACTCGACCCGGCGCTGCCGTTCCTGTTACACCCCAACGGATCGGCCCGCCCCTACGACGCCGCAATAGCCGGTCTCGATTGCGCCCTGTGGGATCTGAGAGGCAAGATCGCCGGTGCGCCCACAGCCAAGCTTCTATCGCCCACGGCGCAAAATCGCGTGCGACTGTACGCCTCCAGCGGCTGCCGGTACGATTGGCGCGCGAATCCGCGTCAGCTCATCGAAGAGGCGTTGGGCTATATCGCCGAGGGCTATACTGCGTACAAGTTTAGGATCGGCACCGAGTGGTCGTGGGATGGCGTGACCGTGGATCGCTTCCTGGGGTTGGTGCGCGAGTTGGCCCAAGAAGTGGATGGCCGCATGGAGCTGATGCTCGATGGCAACTGCCGCTTGACGGCAGAGCAATCGTTAGCTGTGGCCGTCGAGCTGGATCGGTTGGGGTTCACCTGGTTCGAGGAGCCGATGCCGCGCGAGAATATCGAGGGCTATGCCTGGCTGTGCGCGGCGGTGGACATGCCCATTACCGGCGGCGAGACGTTCACCACGCTGGAGCAGTTCCGACCCTATCTGGACAAGCAGGCCTATGACATCGTGCAGCCCGATGCGGCGCTATGCGGCCTCACCGAGGCGATGCGCATTGCGCAGATGGCGCATCGTTACGGCGTGGATACGTGCCCGCATAGCTGGCACAACGGCTTGATGGCGATGGAGCACGCCCATTATGTGGCCGCCCTGCCCAAGCCGCGCGTGCTGGAGCTGTGCTTGATCCAGGGGCCGCTGCAATGGGCCATCCTGCGCGAGCCGCCCAAAATCGAACAGGGCTGGCTGATCCTGCCTGACAAGCCCGGCTTGGGTGTGGAATTGGCCGACGATCTAGAAGCGCGCTTCCCCTATATCGAGGGGTCTTACGCGCTCCAAGTCGAACGGTCATAAAGACCGGATACAGAGGACACGGATCAACGCGGATGAGCGCGGATTAGAATGAAGGGAATCCGCACCCCCCGTTCATCCGTGCCCGATAATCATAAATAGAACGGGAGAGGGCATGAAAATCACCAAGATCAAGCCTTTTATCGTGGATGGCGGCTTTCGGCCGTGGACGTTCGTCAAGATCGAAACCAGCGACCCGGGCATAGTCGGCTGGGGCGATTGCACCGATTGGGGATCGCCCGGGCCGGTGGCGGCCACCATCGAGCGTTACTCGGAATGGGTCATCGGGCGCGACCCAATGCAGGCCGAGGCCATCTGGTGGGACTTGGCTGCCGCCTCGATGCGCCACGTAGGAGGCATTGCCTGGAAAGCCATGTCGGGCATAGATTCGGCGCTGTGGGATATTCGCGGCAAGGTGCTCAATGCGCCCGTGTGGCAGCTTTTGGGCGGCAAAATGCGCGACAAGCTGCGGCTCTACTGGTCGCATTGCGGCTCGACCCGCGCGCGTCATTGGCAACGGCTGGGCGTACCCAAAGTGGAGACGACGGACGATCTACGCACGCTGGCTCAAGAAGTGCTCGACCGCGGATTCACCGGCATCAAGACCAACATCATGACATTAAGAGACCTTCCCGATGCTTCCGGCGTCATCAAAACGATGGCATCCACCAGCGGCGAGGCTTCACCGGCAGCCATCCGCACGGCGACGACCATCATCCGCACCTTTCGCGAGGCGTTAGGGCCGGATGTGGGCATCGCGCTCGACGTGGCGTTTAGTTTCAAGCTAGGCGGGGCTATCAAGCTGGCGCAAGCGCTGGAACCCTACAACCTGATGTGGCTGGAGACTGAGACGCTCGACCCCCAGGCGCTGCGACTGATCCGCGAATCCACCAGCACCACGATCTGCACCGGCGAGAGCATCTATGGCCAGCACGGCTACAAACCCTACCTGGAGCTGCACGCCCAGGACATTATCATGCCCGACCTGGCATGGAACGGCATCACCATGGGCAAGAAGCTGGCCGATTACGCCAACGCCTATGACGTGCTCTTTGCGCCGCACAACTGCCACAGCCCTGTAACCACGTTAGTCTCGGCGGCGGTGTGCGCCACAGTGCCCAATTTCTTTATCCTGGAATACGACACCGACGACGCTCCCTGGCGATTCGACCTGATGACGCACCCTTACGAGATCGAGCACGGCTATTTGAAGCTACCGGAGCGGCCCGGACTTGGCTCAGACCTCGTCGAAGAAGAGCTGCTTAAGCATCCACCGGCGTCGTATCCTGGGGCGCGATAGAGCGCGAATAACCTCACCCCACCCTCTCTCCACGCATATGGAGGGGCTTTTTAGCGCGTAGAATGTTGAGTATAGTTGTCAAATATCTGGATGGGTGTATAATAGCTTCAGCAATCTTGGCTTTGTGAAAGGAAAGCGATGACCGATCTCAACACAATACGACAGGCCCTACAAGGGGTGATGGATCCCGAGCTGAACCGCAGTATCGTTGACTTGGGCATGGTGCACGACATCGCGTTCGAACACGGCATAGTGACGTTCACGCTGGCGCTGACCACGATGGGCTGCCCACTGCGCAACCAGATGAGCGCCGACGCTCGCGAACACTTGATGGCGCTAGAGGGCGTGCGCGATGCAGTGATCAACATGCGCGAGATGAGCGCCGAGGAAAAGGCCGCGGTCTTTGGAAAACAAGCCCAGAGCGAAGAAGGCTCAGCGGCCAAAGTGAACCGGATCAAGCACATCATCGCCGTGCTCAGCGGCAAAGGCGGTGTGGGCAAGTCGTCCGTTTCGGCGTTGCTGGCCATTACGTTGAGGCGCCGTGGCTTTCGCGTCGGCTTGCTCGACGCCGACATCACCGGTCCCAGCATTCCCAAGTTATTGCTGGCCGATCCGCCTCGCCCAATGGGCAGCCCATTGGGCATCTTGCCAGTGGAATCGCCCAGCGGCATCCGCGTTATGTCCATCAACCTATTGCTCGAAGATCCCAACCAGGCGGTGATCTGGCGCGGGCCGCTAATTAGCGGGGCCATCAAGCAATTCTATGGCGACGTGGTGTGGGGCGAGTTGGACTATTTGATCGTGGATCTGCCGCCCGGAACGTCGGATGCGTCGCTCACGGTGCTGCAATCGCTGCCGCTGAACGGCATTGTATTGGTCACCACGCCGCAGAGCCTGGCGGGGATGGTGGTGCGCAAAGCCTCTTCGATGGCCAGCCAGCTCGATATCCCGGTCATCGGGTTGATCGAGAATATGAGTTACGTCAAATGCCCCGATTGCGGTAAGATCATCGAGTTGTTTGGCCCCAGCAATGCGGTGCAAACAGCGCAGGCGATGGGCGTGCCCTTCCTGGGACGGATGCCGATCAATGCCGAGATCGCCACACTGGGCGACGCCGGTCGGCTGGAGGAATACCCCGCCGTCGAGTTCGAACCGGTGGTGGACAAACTCCTGGCGCTGACGCCAGAAGAAGCCTGCACGCCCCCCGCGCGGCGCCAATAGGCCACAACGATAACAGCTCAGATCAACAGGCAGGGGTACTACTTATAGGTAGTACCCCTGCCTGCTAATCTCTGTTCCTCTGTGTCTCTGTGATTAGCTATCCAGATCGCTATATGCTCCCCAGCCGCTCGATGGTGCGCATCAACACGCGGATCGCGGCCAGATATTCGCTGATAGCGATGTGCTCGTCGGGCGTATGGTCGAGTGACGAATCGCCCGGGCCATAGGCCACGATGGGGCAGCCCCAGCGCGGGCCGAGCACATTCATATCGGATGTGCCCGTCTTAGTGACAAACGCCGCCTTGCCGCCCTCAGCGCGAATGGCTGTGAGAAAGGCGCTGGTGAGGTCGTTGCGCTTGTCGGCGCGAAAGGGCAGCTCGTGGGCGCGCGTGGCGACCTGCGCTTCGCCGCGCCAGCCTTCGAGCGCGGCGCGCAACACCTCGATATCCAACCCCAGCGGCAGCCGCAGACCGATGTGCATCTCGACTCGTTCGCTCAAACCGTCGCTAGACGTGTTAATGGCCCGCAGCGACGGATCGAGCGTGTCGAAACGCCCCTCTTTGTCGGCGTTGAACCGTTCGGCAAACGCCTCGACCTCACGCCAGAAGGTCACGGCCTGCTCGCAGGCGCTCTTTGCGCTGCCCGCCGTGTGCGACATGGCTCGCTGTAGGACGTAATCCACCAGCAATCGCCCCTTGTAGCCCAGCGTCACGCGATCCCACCCGCTCGGCTCGCCGATGACGGCGAACGCGGGTCGGCAGCGATCCACGGCATAGTAAGCCCCTTTGGAGCTAGCTGCCTCTTCTTCCACCGCGCCGATCACCGTCACCCGCAGGTTGGGCAGCGCCCTGGCGCGCGCAGCGGCAACGACAAAGGCCGCCATCGGCCCTTGGGCATCCACCGCGCCGCGCCCGTAGATCAGGTCGCCATCGCGCCGCACGATAATCTCGCCGGGAACGGTGTCAATGTGGCCCAGCAGTACAACCTGCCGTTCGCCGCTCCCCCAATGCCCGACAGGGTTGCCCGCCGCATCAATCTCGGCCTCGGCCCCCCATACGGCCATCTGCTGCGCAATGCGCTCGGCCACGGCCAGCTCTTGCGTCGAAGGGCTGTAAAGGCGTAGGATGTCTTCAAGAAAAGCGATTGCCTGTTCATCCGTTGGCATCGCTGCTCGCATCCTTTGCGGGCGGGGCGGCGAGCACGCGCTCCACCGCGTCGCAAGCGCGCGCCAGGTCGTCGTCCGAGATGACCAGCGGCGGCAGCAAACGCAACACCGTAGCGCCGGCGGGCAGGGCCAACACGCCCTCGTCCATCAGCGCGCGCAGATAGGGCGTCACCCGCTGGCGCAGTTCCACGCCGATCATCAGCCCCAAGCCGCGCACCTGGCGCACCACGCGAGCCTGCACCTGGCTCAATCGTTCCAATGCCCAAGCCCCCTTGCGCGCCGCCTGGGCGGGCAAATTCTCCGCCTGGATCACATCCAGCGTGGCGAGCGCAGCGGCGCAGGCCAGCGGGTTGCCGCCAAAGGTAGAGCCGTGCATGCCCGGCTCGATCTTGGCGATGCGCGGCCCCAGCAGCGTGGCCCCCAGCGGCACGCCGCCCGCCAGCCCTTTGGCCAGGCACAAGAGATCGGGCGTCAGGCCATAGTGCTCGCAGGCGAACAGCTTGCCCGTGCGGCCCAGGCCGGTCTGCACCTCGTCCACGATCAGCAGCGCGCCCTTTTCGTCGCACAAGGCGCGCAGACCCTGGAAATACTCGCCCGAGCCGGGGTTCACGCCCCCCTCGCCCTGCACAACCTCGACGATCACGGCGGCGGTATTCTCGTCCACCGCCTGGCGCATAGCGTCGAGGTTGTTGTAGGGCACGTGGCTGAAACCGGGCACCAGCGGTAGGAACGGCTCGCGATACTTTGGCTCCCAGGTGGCCGAAAGCGCCCCCAAGGTGCGCCCGTGAAAGCCCTTCATCGTAGCCACGATGCCGCCGCGCCCGGTGCTCAGACGCGCGAACTTGATGGCCGCCTCGATGGCCTCGGCGCCCGAGTTGCACAGGTAAGCCCGATTGAGACCCGACGGCGCCAGTGCGGTCAGGCGCTCCAGCAGGCGCGCGCGCACGTCGTTGTAAAAGATCTCGGGGCAAGTGATGAGCACTGCCGCCTGGTCGCGGATGGCTTCGATCACCGCCGGGTGGCAATGCCCCACGATAGCCACGCCGTGCCCACCCACGCAATCAATGTACTCGCGACCCTGGTCATCCCACATCCGCGCACCCAGACCGCGCACGATGGCCAGTTCACGCTTGGGATAAGCCCCGCTCGTATGCTGCTTTTCCAATTCGATGATATCCACAGCGCCTCCTATCAGAAGCGTTCACCACGGAGGCACGGAGAACACAGAGTACATACTGCTTCCTAATGCACCTATCCTTCTCCGCGCCTCTCCGTGCCTCCGTGGTGAGTTACTATTACCCAATAACCGTCCCTCGGCCAGCCAATGCCGCTTGTACGGGCTGCTCGACGCGCCCATCGGCAAAGATGACGCGACCCCCGCCCTGTTCGATGGCTTCCATCGCGCCCAGCACCTTAATCCTCATTCGCCCTTGGGCGTGTTCCATGAACTCGCTGGCGCGGGCGGGTTCGATGCGTGGGATGAGCGTGCCCTCGGCGGGGAAGTCGCGCAGCAGGCCAGGCACATTGGAAAGAATCAACAGCGTATCGGCGCGCAACGACGAGGCAATGATGGCGGCGGCGCGGTCGCCATCTACATTGATCGCTTCGTGTTCCGTGCTAATTGCAGGGGGCGTCACCACTGGCAGGTAGCCGTTATCGAGCAGCAGGTTGAGCAGGCTGACGTTCACTTTTTGCACCACGCCGGTGTAATCGTCGCGTAGCACGCGGCGCTTGCCGTTTTCGATGATCTTGATGGCCTCTTTGCGCGCACCCTCGAGCAAACGCCCATCCAAGCCCGATAGCCCGACGGCGTTCACGCCCTCGGCCTGGAGCAGCTCGACGATGCCCTTGTTGATCTCGCCGCAATAGACCATCTCAAATATCTTGAGCGTTTCGCGGTCCGTCCGTCGGCTGGTATAGCCCGATACGGAGGTGACGAACTGCGGTGGATGACCGAGCTGCTCGGCTACCTCGTTGGTGCGGTGCGACCCGCCATGCACGAACACCAACCGCTCGCCCGCTTTGACCAATGTCGCAATATCCTGGCAGACATAGCTTAGGTTGATTCCTTCGCTGCCGCCCACTTTGATCACAATCATCACTTACTCCTTGTTTTCACAACGGAGGCACGGAGAGCACAGAGCTTTTCGACAAGATTAGCAGGATTCACAAGATTGCATGCACTCCAAACGTAGATTAACTATCCTAGCGCTTGCACATCACGTTCACAAATCTCTGCACTCTCCGACTCGGTTACGCATCATACCGGGTGCAGGCCCGGAAAGCCCAGGCCGGCCGTTTCGTCCCAGCCGCACATCAGGTTCATGCACTGCACCGCCGTGCCGGCGGCGCCTTTCATCAGGTTGTCAATAGCAGCGATGGCCACCACGCGGCCCGTGGCGGGGTCATAGTCGAACCCCACATCGGCATAATTAGAGCCGGCCAAGATTTTCGGCTCTGGGAAACGATAGACGCCCTGATGATCGCGCACCAAACGCACAAACGGCTCTTGGCCATAGGCGCCGCGATAGGCTTTCCACAGATCGGTAAGCTGGAACTTGGCGCAAAGTTCGGGCCTAACGAACACGTGCGCCGTGGCCAGCACCCCGCGCACCAATTCCACCGACGTAACCGACATATGGACAGGAACCTGGCCGCCCTCGCCGCCCAATGCCTGCACGACCTCAGCGGTGTGCCGATGACCCACTGGCGCAAAGGAACGCACCACATGGCTGCGGTCGGGGTGGTGCGACGACGGCCCCGCTGCTGCGCCCGCTTCCGAAGAACCGGCTTTGACCTCGACGATTACGCCACGCTCGCGGTCGGCCAGGCCCGCCACAAAGAGCGGGTACACCGCCAAGATGGTGGCGGTGGCGTTGCAACCCACGCCGCTGACATAGTTCGCCCGGCGGATCGCCTCGCGATTGATCTCGGGCAAGCCATAGGTGAAACGGTCGAGCCAGTCGGGGGTGGTGTGCTCGCGCTCGTACCAACGGATGTAATCCTGCGGGTCGCGCAGACGAAAATCAGCGGAAAGATCCACGATGCGCGGCGCGAGCTGGCTGAGCTTTTCGATGCGCTCCATCACCTCACCGTGGGGCAGCGCCACAAAGAGCACGTCGCACGGTTCCAATTGCGCCGCCGAGACGAATTTGAGCGTGGTGCGCTTGCGCAAGTTGGGGTGTAATGCGTGGACGTATTTGCCCGTGTTCGATTCCGACGTCACCTGGACAACCTCGACCTGTGGATGGTCGAGCAACAACCGCAACACCTCGCCACCGGCATAGCCCGACCCGCCGATGATCGAAACGCGCGCTCGGTCGCTCATGCTTCGCCCCTCCCCACCGCCAAGACGTAATCCACCACCTTGCCAGGGATATCCACGCCAGTAGTGTCAATGCTGTTGCGGAACTCCATCGTATAGTTGACTTCATTCACCAACAGCCGACCATCAGGATGCTCCAGTAAGTCAATGGCCACCACGCCGCCGCCCACCGCCTGGGCCGCCGCACGAGAGAGGGCGTCAATCTCGGGAGTGATGGGGCAATTGGAGGCCTGGCCGCCGCGCGCGGTGTTGGTGATCCAGTGAGGCGAAT